>NZ_JBVVOT010000035.1:0-75208 GCF_055807455.1 Bradyrhizobium sp. Kon58 | reverse complement strand
GGAAAAACTGCGGCGAAATGGCGGGCCGTGCGTACGGCAAAACCGTGTGGTCCTGGCCGTCGTTGCTACGGTCAAGCTCTTGCGGATGCGGCAGTCGCGTCAACCGGCGCGGTGTCGGTGACTTCTGTGAGAGCGAGGGAGGCCAAAGGGAACTCGGCTCCCGGGAGAGCACGGCATAAGCCGTCCAACCATCGCGCAGGGAAGGCCGAGTGATTGGCTACACCCGTATGCTGCTGTGCGGTTTCCTTGCGCTACATCCTCGCGCAGCAGACCGTGGGTGCCAGCCGGCACCCGGCCTTCCCTGCGCCCTCTTGGACAAGAGGGTGGAGTGACCGAGCAAAGCTCGGGCGAATGCGCCGCGAGAATGCGAAGGCGTGTCTTCAAGTTGAGTCTGTACTGGAGGAAGGCGATGCCACCTCATGCTCCGTCATTGCGAGCGCAGCGAAGCAATCCAGAGTCTTACCGCGGAGGGATCCTGGATTGCTTCGCTGCGCTCGCAATGACGGTTGAGAAAGTGTGCGCCACACGCCGCTCTCGTGCCCCGGACGCAGCGGAGCGCTCTTGCGGTGCGCTGCAGAGCCGGGGACATGAGAGACTCCGCAAGTTCAGCGCAGAATCCGCGCCCGGAAAGACGCGTGCCTCACCCCTGGTTCGCCACGCGCGCGCGGTCGAGATGCTCTTCGATCTTGGGACGGTCGCGGGTGCGCTCGAAACTGGTGCAGAGCAGCTCGGTCTCCTCCAGCGAAACCGGCGCGCGATACAGTCGGCACATGAATTCGGCCGTTGCGCGACCCTTGCCGGTACCCGGCCCGCGTTCGGCGAGAAACATGCAGTCCCGGCAGATGCTGGCATCGAGCCGCTGATGTGCCGCATCGAGGTGATTGAGGATCTGGCGCAGCGAATCGCGCAGCCTGACGCACTCGTCGGGTCCGAGCGCGGTGACGGCGTTCAGCACGTGATTGATCGGATCGTGCTGGTTCAGGCACTTTTCGCCCTGCGCAGTGACGTGCAGCACGACAGAACGCTTGTCTTCGTGCGACGGCTTTCGCACCAGGAAGGACTTGCCCTCCAGCGTCTTCACGATCTGCGATGCAGTCGCCCTGGTGGCGCCGATGAAGCCGGCGAGCGCGGACGGCGTGCGCGAAAACCTGTTGGCACGGCCGAGAAAGCGCAGCGCCATCCATTCCCGGTCGCGCAACCCATGCTGATTGCCTTCGAAATACCAAGCCCTCGCCGCCTGAACCAGCAGCTCGACGGCTTCTCTTGCCAATGGCATGAATTCCTACCTTGCCCCGGGAATAACGTCTGCGGCGCCCCGGAGCCGCCTTCCGCTGTCGCGCATGAGTCGTTTGCGAGAAGCCGGACCACCGGCAATGTCCGACACATGCCCCGTGCTCTTCTCTCGCATGAAGGCACGGACTGCCCGGCGCCCGACCCGGACCGATGGGCAATGCAAGCTATGGCGCGGGAAGCGGTGTTGCTGATGGTATGCCATTCGCGGCGTCGTCGCACGGGAGCCCGAATAGCCGTCGCCAGCAGACGATGGATCGGAGTAGTTCAACCGAAGCCCCTAAGGTTCAAGTCACACGCAGACGTTTCTTATCTTCGACGAAACGATGAATGAGCTTCTCAACAAAATCAAGTAGAGACCCTCGCGGAGACTGGATGTCGTCGCAGGCGAATGTAACGTTCAAGACAATCTCGCTCTTCGGGACACATGATGGTGAACGCAATATCCTGTCCCACGAGCAACATGTACGCGACTATACGACAGTTTTATTGCACGGCCCGTTGTTGGCTGTGGTTGATGCAAGTTGATCGAAGCCTGTGCAGGACGAGGATGTGCGTCGACATGTCATCCACAACTTGTGCGTTCTGCCAAGAATTGTCCGGGGGAACTCACAGGAATTGCACGCGGCGGTTGTTCCGACCGGATCAACGAATCGCCGTTCAGTCGCATTCGGCGCGGCTGCCTCACCCGAACGGTGGAGAAGATCGCGGCGGAAACTGGAGACGGCCGCGCAGGCGCAGGCGCATGCGCCGTAAGCGTGGCGGCATGCGCAATCGCCTGTCGAAAACAACGAGCAAGGTTCGATCGCGTGGCGCCTCGCGCGCCGACTCAATCTGAGACTTGCTAGTCGCCCTTGAGCATGTCCCGCAGCTCGCGGAACGGATCGGCACTTGGCGGAGCCGAGGCGTCCTGCCGCATCGCGCCGTAGATTCTCGGAACCATGTCGACCGCCTGGTCGAGACCCGAATCACGTCCCGCCTGGTATCCGCCCATCAGGCGAAGGTCGCGCGTGTCCTCGTATTTGGCGATCATGGCGCGCAGCTTGCTCACCAATTCGCGCTCTTCGGGGTCCCAGACGTTATGGGCGAGGCGGGAGACCGAACCCAGAACGTCCACCGCCGGGTAACGTGCCTGGTCCGCGATGTGCCTGGAGAGCACGATGTGCCCATCGAGTGTGCTGCGGATGGTATCGGCGATCGGCTCGTTGTGATCGTCGCCGTCCACCAGCACGGAGAAAATCCCGGTGATCGTCCCTGACCCCTCCTCGCCGGGTCCGGCGCGCTCCAGAAGGCGCGGCAGATCGGTGAAGACGGTGGGTGCGTAGCCGCGCGCGACCGCGGGCTCACCGGCGGCGAGCGCGACTTCACGGGCGGCGTGGGCGAACCGGGTGATCGAATCGACCATGAGCAGGACCGATTCGCCCCGGTCTCGGAAATATTCGGCGACCGCCATGGCCGTCTTCGGCGCCAGTCGCCGCATCATCGGGCTCTCGTCTCCCGTCGACACGATTGTGACGGCGCGGTGACGATCGGCGCCCAGCACGTCCTCGATGAACTCGCGCACCTCGCGGCCGCGCTCGCCGACCAGGGCCAGCACGACGGTGTCAAAACCCTGACTGCGGGCGAGCATCGCAAGCAGCGTCGATTTACCGACGCCGGAACCGGCAAAGATGCCGACGCGCTGGCCGGCACAGATCGGGGCGAACAGGTCGATGACGCGTACGCCGGTGCGCAGCGGCTTGTGGACCCGCGCGCGCTTCATGGCAGAAGGCGCCTCCGCCTCGGCCGAGACCGGACGCGACCCGGGGGTGAGAGGGCCCTGTCCGTCCAGCGGCGCCCCCAGCGCGTTGATGACGCGGCCCTTCCAGCTCGGATCTGGCGCGAAGGACAAAGGAGGCATCCGGTAGGCGACCGAGCCGAGGCCGCCGGCGAACTGCCGGTCGAACGGCTTGGCGATGATGCCTTCGCTGTCGATCCGCACCACCTCGCCGATCTGGGGCTTGCCGCCGGAGTTGACGCCGATCAGTTCGCCGAGCCTGACGAAGCGCGACAGGCCGGAGACACGGAAATGCGTCGACGCGATCTCGGAGATCGCGCCGCTGACGCTTGCCAGGGGAGTGCTCTGCTGAAGCTCCAGCAGCGCCCACTCAAGTTGCCGAAGAGCGTTCAAGGAAACCGTCCAACCTCATTGCGCGCGGGGCGCAGTCTATTTGCCGGGTTCGCCCAGCGTCCGGATTGCGTTCTGGAGCGAGCTCTCGGTGCCCTCGATCATCGAATTGGTGCCGTCGAAGGCGCGCGAGGCCGCGATCAGCTTCGTCAATTCCATCATCGGATTGGCGCCCGAGCCCTCGACATAGCCCTGCTTGAAGCCGTCGCGGGAGAAGTCGGCGATGGCGGTCGCAGGCCGGTTCGGCGTGACGCCCGAATTGCCGTAGCGGTCGAGATTGGCGTCGGCGGGAATGTTGAACAGGCCGATGGTGCCGATCTCGTTGTTATCCTGGGTGATCGCGCCGCTGCGCGCGATCGAGACCGGCCCGCCGTTCGGATCGAGGGTGATCTGGGCGCCACCGGAATCGATAACGGGGAAGCCGGACACGGTCTGAAGGTCGCCGTTGGCGGCGATCTGGAGTCGGCCGTCGCGCGTATAGACCGTGCCGTTCGGACCGGCGAAGGCGATCCAGCCCTGTCCGACCACGGCGACGTCGAGCGGGTTGCCGCTCTCGGTGATGCTACCCATTTCGCGCGAGATGATGTTGTCGCCGGGCGAGGAGAAGGCGACCGGGTTCGCGCCCGCCTTGGACAACACCGTCTCGAACTTCACCACGTCGGTGCGGAACGCCGCCGTGTTGACGTTGGCGACGTTGTTGGCGATCGTCTGGAGGCGTTTTTCGAGGGCGACCTGCGCCGACAATCCTACATAGAGGGCCGATTGCATGACTTACCTGTTGAACTTGATGTTCTGAAGTGTCGTGAGCACGTTGGTATCCATGCCGATCGACGGTGCGGCGCCGCCGATCAGGACCAGCGCCGGGTTGGTCGAGGTGTCGCTCTGGGCCTGGGTCGCATCCCACATCGCCGCGAAGCGCTGCACGAACTTGGTGACCTTGGCCGGATCCTGGAAATCGGTGAGCTTGATCTTGCTCGTGATCATCTTGGCCTGGGCATCGATATCAGCCGAGCTGATCGTCGACGGCAGGCCGAGCGCCGTCTGGACCACTTGCGTCATCGCCTTGTCCGCGAGGATCTGGTAGGAATTGGTGATCGTGGAAGCCTTGCGCGTGAAATAGAGCGCCAGCCGCAGGCCCTCGTTCTGGTCGCCGGCCTTCTCCTCCATCGTCTGCGTGACGTATTGGGTCGCCGTGCCGGTCGTGGCCGCGGCGGTTTGGGTCGCCTTGTCGCCGAGGGCGGCGAAATTGAACGCGGCGGCGAATTGCCGGTAGCGGGTGTCGGTCAGCTTGTTGGCGAAGGTCTTGTTGTCGGCGATACCCTCGGTCAGCACCTTGCGCATGAACGCCTTGGCGTAGGCCATGTCGCTGAGGCCATATGCCTTCATCGCGTAGGAATAGAGGCGATAGTCCTTCAGGAAGTCGTCGATGGTCTTCACTTTGCCGATGTGGCTGAGGAAATAATCGGTGTCGCGGCTGACGTCCGGCTGCGTCGCGACCTGCGTCAGCGACTTGCCCATGTCCTTGGTCAGTCTGGTGTAGTCCGCGATGGTGGATAGCATGACCCGCGCCCCTCTGGCCGCTTTCGCGACGTCGTCCCAAGCTGCAGTGAATCGCTTGCGCGAGGCTGGCGAGGGGGAAGCCAGCCTCGCGCAAGGCTCGCCGACTAGATATTCCCGATGGGATCGGTGATGGAGCGGCGCGTTGGGCAGTTTCGTGGGGATCGTCATCACGGTAGCGGCACTGCTGGGCGGATTTGCCGCCATGGGCGGGCATCTGGGCGTGCTGATGCAGCCGTGGGAGTTCGTGATCATCATGGGCACCGCGGCCGGCACCTTCATCATGGCCAATCCCTGGAAGACGGTCGCGGACACCGGGCTTGCCTGCGTGCAGGCAGTGACGGGGGCGGTGCCCGGTCAACGCTACTATCTCGATCTGCTCGGCGCGCTGCACGCGCTGATGCGGGAGCTGCGGGGCAAGGGCCGCAACGAGGTCGAGGCGCATATCGACGATCCCGCGTCCTCCGAGATCTTCAAGGCGTTCCCGAGCGTGCTCGGAGATCCGTCGCTGCTCCAGTTCATCTGCGACTACGTCCGCCTCATCATCATGGGTAACGCGCGAACGCACGAGATCGAAGCGCTGATGGACGAGGAGATCCACACCATCGTGAAGAGCAAGCTGGCGCCCTACCATGCGCTGGTGGTGGTCTCGGAAGCGCTGCCCGCGCTCGGCATCGTCGCCGCGGTGCTCGGCGTCATCAAGGCCATGGGCGCGCTCGACCAGTCGCCGAAGCTGCTGGGCGGCTTCATCGGCGCCGCCCTCGTCGGCACCTTCGCCGGCATTTTCCTGTCCTACGGCATCATTTCGCCCTTCGCGATGAAGGTGAAGATGACGCGCGAGAAGCGTTGCCGGCCCTACATCATCGTCAAGCAGACGCTGCTGGCGTTCATGAACGGCGCCATGCCGCAGATCGCCGTCGAGCACGGCCGCAAGATGATCGCGAGCCCCGAGCGGCCCTCGATCGACGTCGTCGAGAACGAGACGATCGCGGGACCCAAGGCTGTCGTGGCCGAGGTCGAACCGAAGGCTGCGCGCGCATCATGATGGAAGCCCTCGACGTCGATCAGCGCAAGCCGCTGCCGAACTATCTGCTGGACGCCGCCGGCATCTCGATCGAGCGCATGCCGATGCTCAATGTGATCTTCGATCGCATGGCGGCATCGTGCACGGACAGCCTGCAGCCGATAGCCGGAACGCCATGCTATTTCTCGGTCAACGGCATCACCAACGATCGTGTCGGCGACATCATCAAGGACTACGAGGCCAACGCGGTTGCGGCCGTGCTCTATGCCGAGCAGTGGGACTCCCGCATCATCATCATGCTGGACCGCGACTTCGTGTTCACGATGGTCGAGGCGATGTTCGGCTCCGATGGCGCCGAACCGCCGCTCGACGTCGAGCGCAGCTTCTCGAACATCGAGATCCGCCTGGTCCAGGCGCTTTTCGAGCGGTTCGCCAAGGCGCTGCAATCCTCCTTCGCCGGCACCTCCAACGTCACCTTCCGCGTCGAGCGGGTCGAGACCGCCATGGCGTCGCTGGCGATCGGGCGGAGCGGCAACATGTCGATCTGCGCAAACATCATGCTGCAGGCACTCTACCGCGGCGGCCAGATGTTCCTCATCATTCCGCACTCCGCGCTCAACCCGCTGAGGCAGAAGCTAGCGACCGTCGTCGTCAGCGACGGCCGCGCGGCCGATCCGCGCTGGCGCGAGCAGATGGAGACCGAGGTTCACCGCACCGAGGTGACGCTGAGCGCCGTGCTGGACGAAAAGATGATTTCGCTCGGCGACGTCGTGAAGTTCCAGGTCGGACAGGTGCTGGAGCTCGAAGCCACGCCGCGCACGCTGGCTCGACTCGAGAGCAACAACCAGGTGCTGTTCTGGTGTCAGATCGGCCAGCTTGATGGCTATTACGCCATGCAGGTGGCAGATCCCGTCGATCAGAAACGGGAGTTCGTCGATGATATCCTATCTCGTTGATGCCGTGCTGCTGATCGCGCTCGCCTTCACCAGCATGCGGGTGACCCGGATGCATCGCGAGCTGGCGCGGTTGCGCAGCTACCAGGGCGAGTTCTCGACCATCGTCCAGGAGACGGCGGGCGCCTTCGACACGGTCATCACCGCGGCGCATGATTCCACCGCAAATCTCGGACGGCTCGCCAACGTGCTGAGCACGAAGATTGATCAGGCCCACGAGGCGATCGCGGCGCTTGATGCGAGGAGCGGGCTCGCATCCGCGGCGACCGCGGGCGGCGCCGACGTGAACAAGCATTAAAGCCGAAGCCGGCGGAATAAATACGATCGGAACGTCACGGCGCTCCGGGAGCGGAACTACCAAGAGGCGATACCAGATGGCGCAATCCTTCGACTATGAGTCAGCATCGGCGGCCGACGAGGGGCATACCGAAACATCTCCGCTGGAGCGGTTGGCGGAGATCGCCGCGCGCACCGCGGAGGAGACCGGCAAGTTCGCCAATGTCGATGCCATCCTGCGCATTCCCGTGACCATGCAGGTGGTGCTGGGATCGGCGACCATTCCGGTGGCAAATCTGATGAAGCTCGGCCGCGGCGCAGTGGTTCCGCTCGACCACCGGGTCGGCGAGCCCGTCGATGTCGTCGTCAATGGCCGCGTCGTCGCCCGCGGCGAGGTGGTCGTGGTCGAAGAAGACAATTCCCGCTTCGGCGTCTCGCTCACCGAAATTGTCGGGCCGTTGGGACAGGGTGATACCTGACCATGGCGGCACAGGTCGGCATGGCTCCCATCAAGCAGCGAGGCGTCGCCACGCTGGGCGGAACGGAGAAGGTCGCGGCACTCCTGCTCGCCATGGGCCGGCAGGCGGCCGCCAGCGTGCTCGCGCAGTTCGAGCCGCAGGATATCCGCACCGTTACAAAGGCTGCGGCCGAGCTGCGGCCGATCACGGCGCAGGAACTGGAAGCGATCGTCGAGGAGTTCGCCCAGCAATTCTCGATGGGCGCCAACATTCTCGGCACCCTCGGTGGCCTGGAAGCCGTGCTCGGCGACGTGCTTCCGGCCGACCAGGTCTCGGCCATCATGTCGGACCTGCTCGGCAATTCGAGCCGGTCCGTGTGGGACCGCGTCTCGTCGGTGTCGGAAAACTCGCTGGCAAGCTACCTCTCCAAGGAGCATCCGCAGACCGCGGCGCTCATCCTGTCCAAGGTCAAGCCGTCCTGCGCCGCCAAGGTCATGAGCCAGCTGCCGTCGAGCCTGCGCAACGAGCTGATGCGGCGCGTGCTCAGCCTCAAACCGATCGTCGACGACGCCATGAGGGTCCTCGAGAAGACGCTGCATGAGGATTTGACGCTGAACTTCGCCCGCAATCTCGGCGCGGACACCTATGCCCGCGTCGCCGACATCATCAACAAGATGGAGCGCGGACACATCGAGGACATGCTGAAGAGCCTGTCGGAGAAGCGGCCGAAGTCGGCCGAAGTGCTGAAGGAGCTGCTCTTCACCTTCGACGACGTGACCAACCTGACGCCGAAGGCGCGCACCATGATCTTCGACCAGGTGCCGACCGATCGCATCGTCATCGCGCTGAAGGGCACCGACAAGCACTTCCGCGAGATGATCCTGTCCTCGGTCGCCTCGCGCGTCCGCCGGGTCGTCGAGCACGAACTCGCCATCGGCGAACCGTCGAACCAGCGCGACGTGCTGGAGGCGCGGCGCGTGATCACCGACCTCGCGCTCGATCTCGCGGAAAAGGGCGAAATCGAGCTCAACCCCGAGCAGGAGGATGAGCTGGTCTTCCGCTGACCGCTGAACGGGCATGGCAGAAACAACCGATCAGGAGAGCAAGACAGAAGAGCCGACCGAGAAAAAAGTCCGCGATGCGCTCGAACAGGGCAAAATCCCGGTCTCTCGGGAGGCTTCCATCTTCGCCTCGATGGCCGCGCTGATGGTGATCCAGGCGTTCCTGATCGGCCAGGGCGTTCAGCAATTGACGCCGATGCTGACGGGCTTTCTCGATGATCCCGACGGCTTCCCTCTCAGCACCGGGGCCGACGCCCAGAACCTCCTCATCGTGGTCGGGCTTCAGGCACTCCGGTTCCTGACGCCGCTGGTCGTCACCCTGGCGGCGTTCGGGCTGGCCGCCTCGCTGTTGCAAAATGCTCCCAGCCTGGTGCTCCAGCGCATCACGCCGGACCTGTCGCGAATCTCTCCGCTCAGCGGCTGGAGCCGGCTGTTTGGATCGCAGGGCCTCGTCGAGTTCGCCAAGTCGCTGTTCAAGCTCGCCGCGGTCACCGTCGTCGTCGCGTTCGTGCTGCGCTCGTCGGAAGCGAAGGCGTTCGAGGCGATGTACACCGACCCGGTCGCGCTGCCGGAAATGATTCTCAACATCGCCATGCGAATCGTCTCGGCGATCTGCATCGCGACCATCGTCCTGGTCGCGGTCGATCTCGCCTGGGCGCGCTTCCACTGGCGGCGCGAGCTGCGCATGACGCGGCAGGAGATCAAGGACGAGCACAAGCAGGCCGAAGGCGATCCGCTGATCAAGGCGCGCCTGCGCTCGCTGGCGCGCGACCGCTCGCGCCAGCGCATGATCGCTTCCGCATCGCGGGCGACGCTGGTGATCGCGAACCCCACGCACTTCGCGATCGCGCTGCGCTACAATCGCGAGGAAAATCCGGCACCGATCGTCGTGGCGAAGGGCATGGACGTGATCGCGCTGAAGATCCGCGAAGTCGCCGAGCAGAACCGGATTCCGGTGATTGAGAACAAGGCGCTGGCGCGCGCGCTCTACGAGGCGGTTCAGGTCGACCAGGTGATTCCGGCGGAGTTCTTCCGGCCGGTCGCCGAGATCATCTATTTCCTGCAGTCCAAGCAGACGCCGCGGTCCGAGAAGGTCCAGTAGAATTCCGAGGACGGCGTCCCTTCCATCAGCCTGACGAAAGCTTGCGACCCTAAGGTTACACCGTCTGAACCAGAATGGTGCTGCCGTGGGACCGCTCTATCTCTTCGAACTCGCATCGTCGCAGGCGCGATACCTCGAGCTCCGCCAATCGACGATCGCAACCAACGTCGCCAACGCCAACACGCCGGGCTTCAAGGCTCGCGACGTCGAGCCCTTCAACAAGGTGCTCGACAGCACGCCGGTGAGGCTCGCGACGACCGCGCCATCGCACATGCAGCTCTCTGCTGCCGAGAGCGACACCCGGGCGACCGCGAAGAAGGACAGCTGGGACGTGGTTCACTCCGGCAACTCCGTCAGTCTCGAGCAGGAAATGATCAAGGGCAGCGACGTCAGTCGCGACTACTCGATGAACTCGGCTATCGTGCGGTCGTTTCACCGGATGCTGCTGTCGAGCGCGAAGACCTGAGGTGAACTGACATGCTGGACTCATTGCAATCCTCGTTGACGGTCGCGAGCTCCGGGCTCGAAGCGCAGTCGACGCGCATGCGCATCGTCTCGGAGAACCTCGCCAACGCGACGTCGACGGGGCGCGCCGCCGGCGCCGATCCCTATCAACGCAAGACGATCACCTTCGATGCCGCGATGGACCGCGCCTCGGGCGCTCAGCTGGCGAAGGTCAAGGAAATCGGGGTCGACACCACGCCGTACCGCGTTGAGTACGAGCCGGGGCATCCCGCCGCCGACAAGGCCGGCTACGTCAAGCTGCCGAACGTCAACATGATGATCGAGATGGCGGACATGCGGGAAGTCAACCGCTCCTATGAAGCCAATCTGCAGGTCGTGAAACAGGTGAGGTCGATGCTGGGCATGACCATCGACCTGCTGAGGAGCTGACAATGCTTGAGGCAATTTCATCGACCGCGATCTCAACTGCGCAGGCGGCGAGCCGCGCGACCGAGGCGCAGGCCATCTCGTCGACGGCGACGCCCGCGATCCAGTCCGGCGGCGACGTCGGATTCGAATCGGTCATGAAGCAAGTGACGACGGACGCGATCGGGACGCTGAAGGCGGGCGAGGCCGCCTCGGTCTCGGCGATGCAGGGCAAAGAATCGACGCGGCGCGTCGTGGAAGCGCTGATGTCGGCCGAGCAGGCCTTGCAGACGGCGGTCGCAGTTCGCGACAAGGTCGTGCAGGCCTACCAAGAAGTCGTTCGGATGTCGATCTGATCAAGGAGTGACGCTGTGAAATCGCTTGCCATCGCGGCCACGGGCATGAACGCCCAGCAGACCAACATCGAAGTCATCGCCAACAACATCGCCAACATCAACTCGACCTCGTACAAGCGGGCGCGTGCCGAATTCACCGATCTGTTCTACCAGATGGACCGCATGCAGGGGGTTGCCAACACCAGCGGCTCGTCGCCGATCCCGGAAGGCGCCAATCTCGGCCTCGGCGTCAAGTCGGCGGCGATCCGCAAGCTGCATATCCAGGGCGCGCTCACCCAGACCGGCAATCCCTACGACATGGCGATCAACGGTCGCGGCTGGTTTCAGGTGCTCGGCCCGAACAACGAGGTGCAGTATACCCGCGCGGGCTCGTTCAACACCAACGCCAACAGCCAGCTCGTCACGACCGACGGCTATCTGCTGGATCCCGCCATCACGGTGCCGCAGGGAACGGTCCAGGTCACGGTCAACCAGACCGGACAGGTGTTTGCCAAGCTGGATACGGAAGTGAACCCGAGGCAAATCGGCCAGCTCAATCTCGCCAATTTCGCCAACGAGGCCGGCCTCGAACCGCTGGGCAGCAATCTCTATCGCGAGACCACGGCGTCCGGCACGCCGGTGGTCGGGCTGCCGGGCGATTCCGGCTACGGCAAGATCAACCAGCAATATCTCGAAGCTTCGAACGTCGACCCGGTCAAGGAAATCACCGAGTTGATCTCCGCCCAGCGCGCCTACGAAATGAATGCCAAGGTCATCCAGGCCTCGGATGAAATGGCCCAGACGGTCTCGAAGGGCATGCGCTAGTTCCGGTGTATCCATGTTGAACAGGATGGGCTCGATCATGCGCGGGTTGGCCGCCGTGCTGCTGGTTCTCGCCTCGGCGCGTCTCGCCGCGGCCGAGGAGAAGCGGCTCCCCGTGCCGGCCGTCTCGATCCGCGCCGGCGAGCTGATCCGGGACGACATGATCACCGAGCGTGCCTTCGCGCCGAACGTGCTCGGCGTCGCCATGTTCATCGAAGGACGCCAGGTTCTGGTCGGCCGCATGGCGCGCCGCGCGCTGCTGCCCGGCCAGCCGATCCCGACCAACTCGGTGGAGGATCCCTGGACGGTCGCCCGCGGCGCGATGGTCAAGGTCGTGGTCGAGGACAGCGGCCTGTCGATCGTGACCTACGGCGCAGCGATGCAGTCGGGCGCGCCCGGCGCGCTCATCCCGATACGAAACACCGATACGGGCGTGATCATCAGGGCCGTCGTCCAGCCGGACGGCACCGTCAAGGTCGTGGACGGGTCATGACCAGAGTCCTGCTCGCGCTCGTCCTGCTCGTTTCCGCCGTCAGCGCCCAGGCCGCCGTCCGTATCAAGGACATCGCGGACATCAAGGGATTGCGCGAGAACCAGATCGTCGGCTACGGCCTCGTCATCGGCCTGAACGGCACCGGCGACACGCTCCGCAACGCGCCGTTCACGGAGCAGTCCCTGCAATCGATGCTCGAGAACATGGGCATCAATGTCAGGAACGAGACCACCAGCACCAACAATCCGCCGCGGCCGACGACGCTGCGCACGCGCAACGTCGCGGCCGTGATGGTGACCGCGGACCTGCAGCCCTCGATCGGTGCCGGCGAGCGCATGGACGTGACCGTGTCGTCGCTCGGCGATGCGACTTCGCTGCTCGGCGGCACCCTGGTGATGACGTCGCTGCGCGCGGCGGACGGCGCGGTCTATGCAGTGGCGCAAGGCGCGGTCACGGTCGCCGGTTACAGCGTCGGAGGCCAGGCCCAGAACGTCAGCCAGGGCACGCCGACCGCGGGCCGCATCCCGAATGGCGCTCTGGTCGAGCGCGAGGTGCAGGGTAGTCTCCATGAGATGGAGTATCTTGTGCTGGAGCTCAAGAACCCCGACTTCGTCACCGCAACGCGAATCCTCGACGCCATCAATCGCTACGCGGGCGGACGCTACCGCGCGCAGATCGCCTTCGAGCGTGACTACCGCACCATCGTGCTGTCGAAGCCGCGCCACATCGGACCGGTCCGCTTTCTCGCCGAAATCGGCGAGCTGACGGTCGAGCCGGATACGCCGGCGCGGGTGGTGATCAACGAGCGTACCGGCACGGTGGTGATCGGACGCGACGTACGGATATCGACCGTTGCCGTGACGCACGGCAATCTGACGGTCCGCGTCACCGAGCTTCCCGTGGTGTCGCAACCGGCGCCCTTCTCGAAAGGGCAGACGGTGGTCGTGCCCCAGACCGTGGTCGAGGCCAACGAGGCCGGATCGCAGGTGGCGATCCTGAGCGGCGTCGATCTCCAGCGCCTGGTGCGCGGCCTGAACCAGATCGGCCTGAAACCATCCGGCATCATCGCGATCCTCCAGGCGATCAAGACGGCCGGCGCCCTCCAGGCGGATGTCATCGTGCAATGACGCGTAAGCGCCGTGCAAGCTTGGTCGCTCAATGCTCTCTCGACCGAGAATCGCACGCGGACCGATGTTGAAGCTGGATCATAAAGCCAAACTCCTCCTCCTGGTCGCGGCCTCCGCGCTCGCGAGCGCTTCGCCCGTTCTGGCGCTGGATGAGGCCAAGCCGTCGAAGCCGCTCAACCTGCTGTCCTTCGCGCGCGCCCGCGCGCCTGGCCCGCAGAAGCCGATCTCATCGATCCCGAGCGACAATGCATCGTTGCGGGCGACGGCGTGGGCAGCCGAAGATTCGGGACCCGCGACCACGGGTGCCGTGCCGGCCTCCGAGAAGCCCGCGCCGGCACCCACAGCCGCGCCGCGACCGGCCAAGCCCGGCAGCGTCACGGCGCCGCCGAAGCCGGTGCCGCCCCAGGCCGCTGCAACCGCGGACAACGAGATCGCCCTGTTCTGCAGCAATGTCGCCGACCCCGCCGTCGATGCAAGGCTGGCCTGGCAGCTCAAGGAGCTGGAGAAGGCCGAGAACCAGCTTCGCGAGCGGATCGCCGAGGTTGAGGCCAAGCGCGCGGAATATGAGAAGTGGATGGCGTTGCGCGACGACTTCCTGAAGAAGGCCGAAGCGAGCGTCGTCGAGATCTACTCGCGCATGAAGCCGGACGCCGCCGCAACCCAGATCGCCGGGATGGCGGACGAGACGGCTGCGGCCGTGCTCGCAAAGCTCAGCCCGAGGAGCTCGAGCGCAATCTTCAATGAGATGGAGACGGGGCGCGCGGCGCACCTCGCCGATCTGCTCGGCGGGATGCGTCGCGTGGATGACGGAAAGACCAAATAGATGAAGAATCTGATCCTCATCCTCTCGCTGTTGTCGCTTGCCGGATGCGTCACTGATCCGGCCGAGGTCCTGACTGGCCCGCGATTGTCGCCGGTCGGGAGCGGCCTGAGGACGCAGGCCGATCCGATTCCCGTGACGCCCCGCATGCACTCGCCCGTCAGCTATCGCTCGACCTGGGACGACGGCACCGACCTCTACCGCGATCCCCGCGCCCGGCGCGTTGGCGACGTCGTGACGGTGATCATCTCGATGCAGGACAAGGCCAAGCTCGACAACAAGACGGGTCGCTCGCGCGATTCGCAGATCAAGTTCGGGCTCGACTGGTTGATGGACGTCGCGGGATGGCAGGACAAGGGCTCGACGAGCGCCAACCTCAACACCAACACCCAGATCAAGGGCAACGGACAGATCGACCGCACAGAGGATATCAAACTGTCGATCGCAGCCATCGTAACCGACGTGTTGCCGAACGGAAATATGATGATCAGCGGCTCGCAGGAGTTCAAGGTCAATACGGAAATGCGCGTGCTCAACGTCGGCGGCATCGTGCGTCCACGCGATATCTCGCGAACCAACACGATCTCCTACGAGAAGATCGCCGAGGCGCGCGTGGCATACGGCGGTCGGGGAAATCTCTCGGACGTGCAGCAGCCTGGATGGGGACATCGGATCTATGACGCCGTGGCACCGTTCTGAGATGCGCGACCGTCGGGCCGCGTCACGAGGGCAGGGGACGTCATGCGCCTGATTGCGGCCATCGTGGTGTTGACCCTGATCGCGATCGGCGCGGGCGCGCTTGCCGGCCTGCATCTGTTTGCGGCCGCCGAGCGCGTCGCCGATGCGAAGAAAACCGCCACGCCGCCGCCTCTTGCCTCGAGCTACGCCGGCAGCGCGCGGCTCAGGAAGCTGTCGCCGATCGTGACCAATCTCGGCGCGCCGGCCAACAACTGGGCCCGCATCGAAGCCTCCATGGTGACCGACAGCATGAGCGACGAGGATGCCGGCATCCTGGCGGCCCATATCAGCGAGGACATCGTCACCTATCTAAGGTCGGCGACGGTGGCGCAGTTCGAGGGATCGCGCGGGCTTCAGCACCTGCGCGAGGACCTGACCGAACGCGCCAATATCCGCTCCTCGGGCAAGATCCGCGAATTGATCATTGAGACGTTGGTGATTCAGTGAAACTGAGACTCCTGCTGCTTGCGTTGCTCCTGGTCGTGCTGCCCGAAGTGGCACTGGCCCAGATTCCGGACCTCAATTCGCTGCTGCCACCGGGCAACGGCTCGACCAGCGGCCGGATCATCCAGTTGATGGCGGTGATCACGGTGCTGTCGGTAGCGCCGGGATTGCTCATCATGGTAACGAGCTTCACGCGATTTGCGGTGGCGCTGTCGTTCCTGCGGGCCGGTCTCGGCCTCCAGACCACGCCGGCCAATCTGGTGCTGATCAGCCTCGCGCTGTTCATGACCTTCTACGTGATGGCGCCGACCTTCGACCGCGCCTGGGAAACCGGCATCCAGCCGCTGATGAAGAACGAGATCTCGGAGGAAGAGGCCTATCTGAAGATCACCGATCCGTTCCGCGAATTCATGCTGGCTCATGTTCGCGACAAGGATCTGCAGACCTTCGAATCGCTCGCCGCGGAGAGCTTCCGCAGGAAGTTCGACGACAAGCGCGTCGACATGCGCGTCATCATTCCGGCCTTCATGATTTCCGAGCTCAGGCGTTCGTTCGAGATCGGATTTCTCATCATCCTGCCGTTCCTCGTCATCGACATGATCGTGGCGACGCTGACCATGTCGATGGGCATGATGATGATGCCGCCGACGATCCTCGCACTGCCGTTCAAGATGCTGTTCTTCGTGCTGATCGACGGCTGGAACCTGCTCGCCTCCGGGCTGGTGCGGTCGTTCTCGTAATGGCAACGAGCGCCAGAGGGAGCGTTATGGTTAGCGAGAAGTACCGGCCTATGGTTAGCAATAGGTACTGTTAACCATCTGATTTTACAGCGCAATTCAAGCCGATCTTAATCCGCGCGCAAGATTCGGCGTGCTAGCAATGCGTCACGGCGGGTTGGACCCCACCCACATCAGTCCAAAGGCATGATGCCGCCCCTCCGTACCGGTGAAAGCCCGGTATGTCCCCTCGTGAAAAGTAACGCGTACATAAAGGGACATTCGCAATGTCAAGCCTGCTTACGAACTCGACCGCCATGACCGCACTCCAGACCTTGCGGTCTGTGAGCTCGCAGCTCTCCACCACGCAGACCCGCATCTCCACCGGCCAGCGCGTCTCGACCGCTTCGGACAACGCTGCCTACTGGTCGATCGCGACCTCGATGCGCGCCGACAACGCCGCGCTCTCGGCGGTCTCCGACTCGCTCGGTCTGTCCGCCGCGACTGTCGACACCGAATATACCGCTCTGACCACGGTCATCGGCGACAAGGACTCCGGCCTGACCAAGCTCCAGTCCCTGCTGGTCGAAGCCAAGACCGCCGGTATCGACCGCAGCAAGATCCAGGCCGACGTCACCCAGATCCAGCAGCAGATGAAGGCGACAGCCAGTGCCGCGACCTTCAACGGCATCAACTGGTTGAGCACGTCCGCCACGACGCCGACGACCTTCAGCCTGGTGTCGTCGTACTCGCGTGTCGGCGGTACGCCCACCATCGGCTCCATCACCGTGACGACCGCCAATTACTCGCTCTACACCTCGACGCAGACCGGCATTCTCGACACGGCCGGTTCGACGGCCCCATCGATCAACACGATGAGCATCTCCGCGTTGACCGACTCGGCGGCTGACCAGACCACGCTCGACGGCTACATCGCGCAGGTCACCGCTGGCATCAACTCGGTGGCCTCGGCCGCCGCCAATCTCGGTGCCGTCAAGAACCGGCTATCGACCAACACGGACTTCGTGAAGTCGCTGATGGACTCCGTGGACCGCGGTATCGGTCAGCTCGTCGACGCCGACATGAACCAGGAGTCCACCCGCCTGTCGGCCCTCCAGGTCCAGCAGCAGCTCGGCGTGCAGGCGCTCTCGATCGCCAACAACAGCAGCCAGAGCATCTTGTCGCTGTTCCGCTAAACCCCGAACCATCTGGGAAGGGCCGCGCTTCTTGCGAAGCGCGGCCCTTTTGTTTTGGCGTGACGTCGCGCGCCGCAATTTCGGCCGCCTTGTTGCGGCAAAGACACAGAGCCACAAGCTCCGCACAAGCTTCGCGGGCTATCGTCGCCGTTACGACAGGTTGGGCCTTGACGCTTTTGCGCAGCCCAAAGGCATGACGCCGCCCTGCCGTACCGGTGTAAGTCCGGTATGTCCCCAAATTTAATTCAATCTCCAAAGGGACATCAAAATGGGTTCTAGCCTCCTCACCAACTCGTCTGCAATGACCGCGCTGCAGACCCTTCGCAACGTCAGCTCGCAGCTCGCGACCACGCAGAACCGGATCTCGACCGGAATGCGCGTCTCGACCGCCTCAGACAACGCTGCCTATTGGTCGATCGCGACGTCGATGCGCTCCGACAACGCCGCGCTTTCCGCGGTCTCCGACTCGCTCGGTCTGTCGGCTGCGACGGTCGACACCGAATATACCGCTCTGACCTCGGTCATCGGCGACAAGGACTCCGGCCTGACCAAGCTCCAGGCGCTGCTGGTCGAAGCCAAGACCGCTGGTATCGATCGCACCAAGATCCAGGCTGACATCACCCAGATCCAGCAGGACATGAAGCTCAAGGCCAGCTCGGCGACCTTCAACGGTATCAACTGGTTGAGCACGACGACCGGCACCACGCCGACGACGTTCAACCTGGTGTCGTCGTACTCGCGTGTCGGCGGTACGCCCACCATCGGCTCCATCACCGTGACGACCGCGAACTACTCGCTCTACACCTCGACGCAGACCGGCATTCTCGACACGGCCGGTTCGACCTCTCCGTCGATCAACACGATGAGCATCTCCGTGCTGACCGACTCGGCCGCTGACCAGACCACGCTCGATGGCTACATCGCGCAGGTCACCGCCGGGATCAACTCGGTGGCGTCGGCCGCCGCCAATCTCGGTGCCGTCAAGAACCGACTCGCGACCAACACGGAATTCGTCAAGACCCTGATGGACTCCGTGGACCGCGGTATCGGCCAGCTCGTCGACGCCGACATGAACGCGGAATCGACCCGCCTTCAGGCGCTCCAGACCCAGCAGCAGCTCGGCGTTCAGGCGCTCTCGATCGCCAACCAGAACAGCCAGAGCATCCTGTCGCTGTTCCGCTAAGCCGTGGCTTCGAAAACGACCGTGCTCCTCAGGGAGCACGGTCTCCGCGGTGAACGGCGGAACCGACGGCACACGACGTGCCCACAGCGATTTCCTGACGCCACATTCCAGGCAAGACGCCGTCGCCGATCGCACCGCGATGCGACCGTCCGTCCGGTTGTCGCCGACGCGCGCAATTGCGTCACTCAGTCTCTTGTAAAATTGCAACGCCTCGCCGGCGAACCGACACATTCGTGGTCTCGCGCAACCTTCAGACAAGGTTGGCAGCAGAGTGTCCTCTACGTTCGCATTGGTATGAGGTCACATGCTGTTCAGTCGTGCGCAGATACAGCAACTGCTCAATAATCTGCTGGAGCTTGGGCCGCGACGCCTGATGGCCTTGGGATTGATCGGTTTCGCCGTTCTCGTCACCGTCGTGGGCGGCGCCTATTATCTGAGCCGGCCTGAATTCGAAACGCTCTATACCGGCCTTTCCCGCGAAGACGTGACGCGCATGGGTGCCGCGCTGCGCGAGCAAAACATCACCTTCGACGTCAACACCGCCGGCGACGCGGTCTCGGTGCGTCCGAGCCAGACCATGCAGGCGCGGATGCTGCTCGCCGAGAAGGGGCTGCCGACCAGCGCCAATTCCGGCTACGAGCTGTTCGACAAGATCGGCTCGCTCGGTTTGACCTCGTTCATGCAGGAGGTCACCAAGCTCCGGGCACTCGAAGGCGAGATCGCGCGCACGGTGCAGTTGATGAAGGGCGTGAAGGCGGCGCGGGTGCATATCGTGATGCCGGTGCGCGGCTCGTTCCGCGCGACGCAGCAGCCGCCTTCGGCATCGGTCGTGCTACGTACCGACGGCGCGATCGAGGCGCGCACGGCGCAGTCGATCCGTCATCTCGTCGCGGCGGCCATTCCGGGCATGAGCCGCGACAAGGTCACGGTGCTGGACGCCGACGGTTCGATGCTGCTTGCCGAAGAGGACGAGGCAACTGCTGCTCCGACCAAGATGGCGAGCCTGCAGAAAACGGTCGGCGGAATGGTGCAGGAGAACATCCGCAAGGCGCTGACGCCGTATCTGGGCCTCGACAATTTCGAAGTGAGCGTTGCATCGCAGCTCTCCACCGACAAGCGGCAGATCAACGAGACCGTCTACGATCCCGAAAGCCGCGCCGAACGCTCGGTCCGGAACGTCCGCGAGAACGAGAAGTCACAGAACGCGGACCGTTCGCAGCCGACCACGGTGCAGCAAAATCTTCCCGACCAGCAGGTGAACGCCGGCGGCACCAAGAATTCCAGCGAAGACAAGACTCGCCGCGAGGACGTCACCAATTTCGAGGTCTCGTCCAAGACCACGACGACGGTGAGCGACGGCTATTCGGTGAAGAAGCTGTTCATTGCCGTGCTGGTGAACCGCGGGCGGCTCATTGCCGACCTCGGCGACAAGAGCAACCAGGCCATCGTCGACAGCAAGCTCGCCGAGATCAGCCAACTCGCGGCCACGGCCGGGGGGCTGGACAAGGCGCGCGGCGACCAGATCCAGGTGACGGCCGTCGATTTCATCGAAGGCTCGCGCGAACTGGCGCCGGTGCCGCCGATCAGCTTCGTCGAGATGATCAACAAGCAGCTCGGCAGCGTCATCAACGCAGTCACGATCCTGGCCGTAGCTTCGATGCTGGTGTGGTTCGGACTTCGTCCTGCGGTCAACGGCATTTTGACCCATCGCGCGGCGCAGGAGCAGACCGAGGCCGCGGAAGCCGCCCAGCTCGAGTCAGCCGCAGGCGCCCTTGCATTGGCGGACAGCGAAGAGGCCGAGCTCAACCTGGTCGAAGATCTCGAAGGCAAGATGCAGCGAACGCCACAGAAGCGGCTGGAGCAGATCGTCCGTCTCGATCAGATGCAGGCGGCAGCGATCCTTAAAGACTGGATGCGACGCGAGGAGGCGGCATGAACGCGGCAATCGGAAAGCTCCTGACGCAATTCGACGCGAACGGGCGGGTCAAATCGCCTCCGCCTCCACCGCCGCCCAAAATCCAGGATGTGCTGACGAGGCCGAAGGAAGCCCGGCGCGAGCCGCAGCCCCAGACCCATTCGCAACCGCAATCGCAGCCGCAGCTTCAGCCGCCGCCTCCGGCGCCGAAGGCGGAAGCCCCGGCGGCCAATCTCCTGGACGATGCCTTTCGGCGCGGGCATGCGGCCGGCGTCGCAGAAGGCGAGTCCAGGATCGCCGAGGAACGCGTGCGCAGCGCGATCCGGCTCGGTGAAGAGCGGGCCAAGTGGTCCGACCAGCAGGCGGTGGCAGTCGTCAGCGGCTTCGAGACGGCTTGCCGCGAAATCGAGACCAATATTGCGAGCTCCGTTGCGCGGATATTACTGCCGTTCCTCGCCGACGCGGTCCGCGACAAGGCGATCGGATCGCTGGTCGAGCAGATTGCGGCGCTGACCGGCAATTCGCCGGTGCCGGTGTTCAAGGTCACCGGTCCCAGCGAACTGCTCGACCTGGTGAGGACGCAGCTCGGGACGGCGCGGCGAACCGGCATCGAGTATGAGGCCGCCGATACTTTCGAGGTTCGCGTCGTAGCCGACCAGACCGTGATCGAGACGCAGATCACGGCCTGGAGCGAGCGCCTGAAAGAGGCGCGCCGGTAGTCCGTCATGAATGAGGTCAAGTCAGAGCTCGTCATCATCCGCCGGCGGAGCGCCTTCGACGACGAGAAGCCGCACGGCGGCGTCTGGAAGATCGCCTATGCGGACTTCATGACCGCGATGATGGCGTTCTTCCTGGTGATGTGGCTGATCAATGCGCTCAACCAGGATCAGAAGCAGGTGGTCGCGAGCTATTTCAATCCGATCAAGCTCGCGGAGAACGCACCTGCCCCGAAGGGGCTGAAGGATCTCTCCAAGAAGGAGCCGTCGTCGTTCGACGGCCAGGACGGCAGGCGCCAGCCGGGAGGACCGAGCGAGGAACGTCGCGGTGACTCTCCGACGGCCGAGAAGCCGCCCTTCTACGAGGAGAAGGTCCTGTTCCGCGATCCCTATACGACGCTCGCCGAGATCGCCAGCAGCGCGAACCAGGCCTCGGGCCAGCGGCGCGCCGGCGCTCTGACGTCCGCCGAAGAGGATGGCCTCAAGGGAGGCGACGCCTACCGCGATCCGTTCGATCCCGGTTATTGGAAGCTTGCGCCGCAGGCACCCAAGGATGCCGATCGCATCGTCGAGCCCAAGCCCGAGCCCAAGCCGAATGCGTCCGCGCGCGACACTGCGTCGGGCACAGGCGAGGGCGAGCCGCAGGCGCGCCGAGCCAGGCAGGACGATGCCGGCGGAAGCGTGGCTCCGAATGCCGACGCGCCGTCAGCAAGCCTGTCGCCTCTGCTGCCGCCGGGGCCCGCGCCATCGCAGGCCTCACGCGAAGGGAGCGCGCAGCCGGGCGCCCAGGCTGGTAATCAAGCCAATGCCGCCGCGCAGCCGCGTCCTAACGACACGGCGAAGGAATCCGAGCCGCGCGACACGGCTCAGGCCCAGCAACTAGCGGTCAAGCAGCTTCAGTCGGCGATCGCCGACGCGCTGTCGGACGTCAAGGCTGGCGCCGGACCGGTGGCCGAGGTGCGTCAGGTTGAGGAAGGCCTGCTGATCAGCCTGACCGACGATGCCAACTTCGGCATGTTCGCGGTCGGCTCTGCCGAGCCGCGGCCCGAACTCATCCGTGTGATCGACAAGATCGGCCCGCTGCTGACGAAGCGTCCCGGCGTGATCATCGTCCGCGGCCACACCGACAATCGGCCGTACCGTTCGGAGACCTATGACAACTGGCGGCTGTCGACGGCCCGTGCACAGATGGCCTATTACATGCTGGTCCGCTCCGGCGTCGATGCGCAGCGCATCGAGCATGTCGAGGGTTATGCCGATCGACGGCCGAAACTTCAAAACGATCCGGCGGCCGCGCAGAATCGCCGGATCGAGATCATGGTCCGGGAGAAGCGTCCTTGATCAGGCCTCTTCTCCGCGCCGCGCTGCTGATGCTGCTGCCGTTCACGGCGGCAGGCGCATTCGCCGAGCCGGCACCGATGCCGCCCCCGCCAGCATCGGCATCGGGCGAGCCATACGAGCTCGTTCGGGCGCTGCAGGCCGTGCAGGACGGCATCGCCAACGGCGATAGCGCGGCGCACGGCAGCCACAGCGCATTGATCCGGCAGATCGGCGAAAAATTTCTCGCCGCCGATCCGGGCGTGTGGAGTAATTCGCAGAACGGCCAGGCCGCTGTCATCTACCTGCTCAGCGGCGGCGCGCCGCAAATCATCCGCAAGCTGCCGCGCGACAAGCTGAACGTCGATGGACGGCTGTTCGATGGCGCGCTTGCCTATGTCGAGGGTCGTCAGGACGAAGCGCGCGAACTGCTCAAGGACGTCAAGCCGCGGACGGTTCCGGCGGGCCTGGGCGGGCAGCTCGCGCTGGTCCAGGGCGCGCTGTTCGCACGCGCCGAGGCATCGCTTGCAATCGAGCGTCTGGATGACGCGCGCCTGCTCTTGCCGGGCACATTGGTGGAGGAGGCCGCGCTGCGGCGCGAGATCCTGCTGGTCGGGCAAGCCGAGGATTTCGACAAGTTCGAGTTCCTGACGCTGGCCTATATCAGGCACTACCACAACTCGGTCTATGCCGGAGACTTTTGGCAGCGCTTTTCCACGGGTCTGACGCAATCGAGCCTCGCGCTCGACGAGCGCCGGTTTGCGCGGATCACCACCCTGCTGGAGCAGATCGACCGCGCGAGCCGCCTCAAGCTCTATCTCGTGATTGCGCGGACCGCGATGGTGCGCGGAGGGCTGGCCGTGACCCGGCTTGCCGGCGAGCGTGCCCTGGTGCTCAGCGCCGATGCCTCGGCGGAGCGCGAGCGGGCGCATTTGTTCCGCGGCGTGTCGCGGGCGCTCGCCGGCGAATATGACGGCGGTCTCGCCGAGTTGAAGGCGCTCGACCGGTCGAAGCTGCCCGAGCGCGACATTCCCTTTCTCAATGCAACGGTGCAGCTCGCACTCGACGTTCGCAAGCCGTTCGCTGCCGGATCCGCCGCCGCAGCCGACAAGCCTCCGGTCACGCCGGCGCGTCTCGATCTCGCGTCGTCGACCGCAACGCTTGCTCGCGCGCAGAAGCAACTCGGGGAACTCGAACTTCTCACCAGGGATCGCCGTCCATGACGAAGCTCAGTGGAACCTCCGGACAGGTCTTTTCGAGTCTCGCCGAAAGCCTCAACATGCGGGGCACATCGCGCTCCGGCAAGAGCGCCGGAGCGAAAGCGCAGGCGGACTCCTCCTTCAACGATCTGCTGCACACCGTCTCGAGTCTCGCGAAGCGGGCGCTCAACGACGAGGGCGGCGACACGGCGGTGAAAGCCGGAACGCTGCGGACGCGCCTGGCGCATCAGAGCGGGAAGGACGACGCCAACGACGAGACGGTGCACGACCGTGTCGCGGCAGCCGAAGAGCCCGGATCCAGCGAGAAATCCACCGAGAAATCGTCCGGGAAACATGGATTCCTCGATCCTACCGAGCAGGCCGACGTCCAGAGCCGATCGAGCATTGCCGGGATCATGGGGCAGGAGATCGTCGCCGGGGCGCCGGTCGTGATGCCGCAGATGCAAGCACCGACCGGCGACAAGAAGGATGCGTCCGGGCGCGACGAGCGGTCTTCCACGACAAAGCGCGACGTTCAGGCCATGGGCACGGCGAAGGCGACGACAGCCGAGTCCGCATCTCCCGCGGCTCCAACCACCCCGCATTCGCAGAGCGCGGCGTCGCACGCGATGGCTGCCGACCAGGCGATATCGCCACAAGGCAGTGAGCCGTCGCTGAAGGCAACGGCACCCGGCTTCGAGGCCGTCGCGGCCAATGTCGAGCGTGCCGCCAAGGCTTCGGCGCGGGACGCATTGCCCGAGACGACCAAGGTCACCGTGGTCCAGCAGGAGACCCATCTGCCGCCGGCGCAGTTCAACGCTCCGCAGCAGGTTGCCAACGCCGTTGTCGCCGAGCTGAAAGAAGCTCCGGCACCGACGGCGTCCGCAGCTGCGGATCTTGCCGCGTCCCAAGCCAATGCGCCCGATCAGCCGCTCAAGATCCTGACCATCAATCTCGAGCCGCCCGCGCTCGGCAATGTCACCGTGCGCCTTCGTCTGGTCGGCAACGAGGTGTCCGTCCACCTTGCCGCCGCGCGCAAGGACACGAGCCAGATGCTGGATCAGCAGCGCGACTCGATCCGCGACCTGATGCAGTCGGCGGGCTACGTCGCCGACATCGCGCCCGTCCAGCACGGCTCGCTGGATGGATTCCAGAGCGGCTCCGGCCAGTCGCAGCCGCAGCTTTCGGGCCAGCAACAGCCCTCGTCGCAGTCGCAAGGCACGTTCGACGGTACCAGCAATTCGTCGGGACAAGCCGACGGCGGCGCGAAGCAGGCCCGACAAGAGCGCCCGTCCAACCAGGAGACGCGTCATGACCAGGACGTGGGGCCGCAGATTCGTCGCGGCCCTGTTTATCTGTAACGCCGGCGCCGCGACTGCTGCGACCGACAATTCGCGTCCGTGCGAGCGCGAGATGGCGCGTGCGTCCCAGCAGCACGGAATTCCGCTCGGCATTCTCTACGCGGTCGGCCTGACCGAGACGGGGCGGCGCGGCGCGCTTTATCCTTACGCGCTCGGCGCCGACGGACAGACCGTATTCGCCAAGGACATGAACGACGCGATCGCCAACTTCGAAGCCATGCGAGCTAGGGGGATGAAGCTGATCGACCTCGGCTGCATGCAGATCAACCATTACTATCACGGCGACAAATTTGCCTCGGTCCGGGCGATGTTCGATCCCGCCGGGAATGTCGACTACGCCGCGCGGTTCCTGAAGGAGCTGAAGCAGCGCGAGGGTAGCTGGACCATGGCAGTCGCCCGCTACAATGCAGGTCCCAACAACCAGCCGGCGCAGAAGCGCTACGTCTGCCACATCGTCGCGCATCTCGTCTCGAGCGGCTTCGGCGCGTGGACCGACAAGGCGCGCTCGTTCTGTCAGCCCAAGACGGGCTGACGACATGAAGTTGTGCATGGTCCCTTTCCATCAGCCCCGCGCAAGCAAAACCTATCATTGTAATTACAACCTACTTAAGGAGCCCAATCCATGAGCCTCTATGGCATTATGCGTACCGGCGTTTCCGGGATGGCCGCGCAGTCCAACAAGCTGTCGACGGTTTCGGACAACATCGCGAACGTCAACACCACCGGCTACAAGCGGGCTTCGACTGAATTCTCCTCGCTGATCCTGAAGAGCGGCTCCGGCAATTACGATTCCGGCGCCGTCGAGACCACCGTCCGCTACGCCATCAGCGACGCCGGACATACGCAATTCACCACATCGAGCACGGATCTTGCCGTTCAAGGCAACGGCTTCTTCGTGGTGTCCGACGCCACCAACACGCAGCAGTTCCTGACGCGGGCCGGCTCGTTCGTCCCGGACAGCCAAGGCAATCTGGTCAATGCGGCCGGCTACTACCTCCTCGGCCAGCCGGGGAAGGTGACTAATTTCTCGCAGAACAGCCTGTCGGGAATGCAGATCGTGAACATCGCCCAGGTCTCGCAGGTGCCCGTGCCATCGACGGCGGGAACGCTCACCACCGGCAATCTGGATCCGACGGCAGCACTCATTGCCGGTCCGCCCGGTCCGGGCGCGTACTCGTCGAAAAGCTCGATCGTGGCCTACGACAATATCGGCCAGCCCGTTAAGGTCGATCTCTATATGTCCCATACCGCGACAGCGGCGGGCTTGGACACCTGGCAAATCCAAGCCTACAACTCGACGACGGGCGCCACGCTCGGCGCGACCGGCACTTATACCTTCGACACGACGACGGCCGGAAAGGGCGCGCTGGCCGCAGCGAGCGCCACGACGCTTGCATTTCCGGTCACCGGCGGCGCGACCGTGACCCTCGACTTGTCGAACATGACGCAGGTCGGCACCAACTTCAGCTTCAAGGCCACTGTCAACGGTAGCGTTCCGTCGGCCATCGATAAGGTCGACGTTGACCAGAACGGGTACGTGACCGCGGTGCTCAAGAACGGTCAGCAACTGACGCTCTACACGCTCATGCTCGCCGACGTGGCGAGCCCCGATAATCTGACGCCCGAGCCGGGCAACGTCTATTCGACCAACCAGAATTCGGGCAACGCCCAGGCCGCGAATGCCGGCACCGGTGGGCTTGGCACGATTCAGTCTGAGGCGCTGGAAGACTCCAACGTCGATCTCGCGGACGAGCTCACCGGGATGATCGAGGCACAGCGTGGCTTCACCGCGAACTCGAAATCGTTCCAGACCGGCGCCGACCTGCTCGACGTCGTCGTCAACCTGAAGCGCTGAATCCTTCCGCACTCGTCCCGGCCAAGAGTAGACCATGTCCCTTACCGCTGCTCTCGACTCCGCTCGCGCATCGCTCATGGCGTCGGGCATCCAGTCGTCGACGATCTCGCGCAACATCGCCGGTGCCAGTGCCGCCGGCTATTCGCGCAAGATCGCCGTATTGGACAATTTCCCCGGGGCCGGCGTTTACGTGGCGGCGATCCAGCGCGCCGCCAGCTCGGGGCTCTACGACAATGTCTTGACCGCAACCTCGACGTCGGCCAAGCAGAGCGCGATCCTTGACGGTCTCCAGAAGATCGCATCTGCCACGGTGGACGATCCGGAACTCGACCAGTCGCCGACGGCGCAGCTCAACGCGCTGAAGAAGGCGCTCCAGCAATATGCCAACGCCCCGGACAACACCACGCTGGCGCAGGCAGCGGTGACGTCCGCCAAGGACATGGCGACCGCGCTCAACCAGGCGACTCTGACCGTGCAGTCGGCCCGTGAGGGCGCGGATGCCGACATGCAAACGTCGGTTCAAAACATCAATCGGTTGCTCTCGCAGTTCCAGACCGTCAACACCGCGATCGTGAAGGGGACGATCTCCGGCGACGACATCACGGACTACCTCGACCAGCGCGACAGCATCGTCTCGCAGATGTCGCAGGAGGTCGGGGTCTCGATGTCGCTCCGTCCCAACGGCGACGCGGCGCTCTATACCGACAGCGGCGTCGTGCTGTTCGACAAGATAGCGCGCACGGTGAGCTTTGCGCCGACGAACGCCTATACAGCCGGCACCACCGGCAATGCTGTCTATATCGACGGTGTTCCGGTGACCGGCGCCAATTCCGTGATGCCGCTCAAGTCCGGCAAGCTTGCTGGCCTCGCGCAGCTGCGCGACAATGATACGGTTACTTACCAGAGCCAGCTCGACGAAATCGCGCGCGGCCTGGTCGATGCCTTCAAGGAAAGTGACCAGTCGCCTGTTCCGACGCTGCCCGACGTCCCCGGTCTCTTCACCTATCCCGGCGCGCCGGCAATGCCCGCGAGCGCCACCGTCTTGGTGGGCCTCGCTGGTACGATTTCCGTTGCTGCATCGGTCGATCCGGCCCAGGGCGGCAATCCCAATCTGCTGCGCGACGGTGCGATCAGCGGCAACGTCGCATACCAATACAATACCGCCGGCAATGGCGGTTACTCGATCCGGCTGCAGCAGCTCATCGGCGCCATGGATGCGTCGCAGCCGTTCGATGCAACCACGCAAGGCAAGCCGAACGGCAGCTTGATCGACTTCGCGTCGTCATCGGCGAGCTGGATCGAAAACCAGCGCAAGACCGCCGACTCCAACGTCACCTACCAGAAAACGCTGCTCGACCGCAGCACCGCGGCGCTGTCGAACGTCAGCGGCGTCAACATGGACGACGAGATGTCGTTGATGCTCCAGGTCGAACGCACCTATTCGGCCTCGTCGAAGATCATCTCGACCGTCGACGAAATGTTGCAGAGCCTGCTGGCTGCCGTGGGAAATTAAGTCATGATGAGCGCGAACTACATCTCGACCTTGATGCTGTCGTCGTCGTTGAGGTCCTCGATCACCAACAATCAAGCCGCGCTGGCCAAGGCCTCGAAGGAAGCCACCACCGGCCGCTTCGCCGATGTCGGCCTCGAGCTTGGCGCCACGACGGGAGGCGACGTCACCCTGCGGGCGGATTTGAGCTTCGCCGATCAGCTCGTCGATACCAACGGGCTGGTCTCGGGACGCCTGGACATCACGCAGAGCCGGATCACCCAGCTTGGTTCGACCGCAACGGACTTCCTCAAGGACCTGATCGCGGCGCGCAGCACCGACGGCGGCGGGCGGATCATCCTGCCGCCTGCGTCCTCCAACCTCCAGGATCTGATTGGCGCGCTGAACGTCTCCTATAACGGCTCGTCACTCTTTGCGGGCATCAACACGCAGAACACGCCGATCACGGCCTACACCGCGGGCTCGGCCAGCAAGAACCAGGTCGATGCCGACTTTCTTGCGACCTTCGGCTTCTCGCAATCATCGCCCAGCGTGAACACCATCACCCCGGCCCAGATGCAGACCTTCCTCGACACCACCTTCGATGCCGAGTTCGCGAGCCCGGCCTGGAACACGAATTGGTCATCGGCGACCGACCAGGTGATGCAAAGCCGTATCTCCACGACCGAGATCGCCGATACCTCCGTCAGCGCCAATCAGACAGGCTTCCGCAAGCTCGCCGAGGCCTACACCATGATGGCGGATCTCGGGAACGCGAACCTGGACCAAGCGACGTTCCAGGTCGTCGTGGACAAGGCCATCGGCCTTGTCGGAAACGCCATCACTGACCTTGCGACCCTCGGCGGCGACATCGGCACGGTCCAGCAGCGGATCACCTCCGCAACCGACAAGCTAAAGACCCAGCAGGATATTCTGAACAATCAGATCGTCGGCATAGAGAAGGTCGATCCCACGGAAGCCTCCGTGAGGGTCAACACCTTGCAGACGCAGATCCAGACGGCACTTGCGCTCACCTCGCAGCTCCAGAAGATCAGCCTCATCAACTATCTCTGAGTCCAGCTCCTTCGTAAGGCGCGTAACCCTTGTCTTGTTGTTCGGTCTCCTGCGCAGAGTTGTCCTGATGACGTTTGAAGCCTATGAATCGGTCGTCGACGAGAGCGGCTATGAGGCGCGGGGCCGCGAGCGGCAGGCGCTCAGCCTCGGCATCGACCGGCTCGAGCGGATCCAGGAGGACCGCTTCAGCCTCGAGGATCTGGTCGAGAGCCTGCTCTATGTGCGGCGGCTGTGGACGATCTTCATCGAGGATCTCGCGCATCCGGAAAACGGGCTTCCGGAAAAGCTGCGCGCCGACATCATCTCGATCGGGCTGTGGGTGGTCAAGGAAGCCGACCGCCTTCGCGAAGAAAAGTCGAATGACGTGATCCAGCTCATCGAAATCAACCGCCTGATCCGAGACGCACTTTGATGAAGATATCCTTGCGTGCGGGCGAACGGGTCTACATCAACGGCGCGGTGCTGCGCGTGGACCGCAAGGTCTCCGTCGAGCTCGTCAATGACGTGATGTTCCTGCTCGAAGGGCAGATCATGCAGGCCTCCGACGCCACAACGGCGCTGCGGCAGCTCTATTTCATCGTCCAGCTCATGCTGATGAATCCGACCGATGTTCGGGATGCCTCGGCTCTCTACGGGCAGCATCATGCCGCTCTGCTCGCCGTGTGCGAGAGCCAGGAGATGCTGGTCGGGCTTGGTGCGGTCGACGACCTGGTCGGGGCGTGCCGTTACTTCGAGGCGCTCAAGCGGATCCGGGCGCTGTTTCCGGTGGAGCAGGCCATCCTGGCCGGCGCCAAGATCGATTCCCCATTCGAGGCTGCCTGACAGCGGAGAGCGACATGAACGTCACCAGCGCGACCGATAGCACCAGCAAGTCGACCAGCACGACGACGACGACCTCGAGCACCGGCGTCGATTACAACACATTTCTTCAGCTCCTCGTCGCGGAGATGAAGAATCAGGATCCGACCAATCCGATGGATACCTCGCAATATATGAGCCAGTTTGCGCAGCTCTCGTCGGTCGAGCAGGCGATGCAGACCAATACCAAGCTCGACGCTCTGCTGTCTTCGCAATCGCTGTCGCAGGCCAATGGACTGATCGGAAAGACCGTCAGCTTCACGGACTCGACCGGAGCGAGCTTCAGCGGCAAGGTCGCTTCGGTCTCCATCAACAGCGACGGCTCTATCGCGACACTCGACAACGGTACGAAAGTCGCGATCGGCCCCGGTCTCACGATCAGCCAGTCATGAACGAACGGGACGCCCTCGACATCGTCCAGGCGGCGATCTGGACCATCATCGTCGCCTCCGGGCCTGCCGTCGGTGCCGCGATGCTGGTCGGCACCATCATCGCGCTGATCCAGGCTCTGACCCAGATCCAGGAGGTGACGCTGACCTTCGTTCCCAAGATCATCGTCATTCTCGTGGTCGTCGCCATCTCCGGCTCCTTCATCGGAGCCCATCTCTCCACCTTCACCGAGATGGTCTATTCGCACATCGAGCGCGGCTTCTGATCCGGACGGTCCCGGCCGCCTCTGCCACCTCTGCCACCACCCCCGCGTAAGCTTTGCACGGCAGATTACGGGCCGGATCCTCCGCCGGTGACCCATGTCCGATACGTTAGCTGCTAGCCTGCCGACCCCGCGACGATTGGGCGCCGACGCCTTTTTCGCAGGCGGCATCGTGGCCATGCTCACGATCCTGTTCCTGCCGATACCGCCGATCCTGATCGATCTGGGCCTCGCATTCTCGATCGCGCTGTCGGCGCTGATCCTGATGGTCGCGCTGTGGATCCAGCGGCCGCTCGATTTCTCGGCCTTTCCGACCGTGCTCCTGATCGCGACGATCCTGCGGCTTGCGCTCAACGTCGCAACGACCCGTCTCATCCTGTCGCGCGGCGGGGAGGGGGAAAACGCCGCGGGCCATGTCGTTGCCGGTTTCTCGAAGTTCGTCATGGGTGGTGACTTCGTCATCGGCCTGATCATCTTCGCGATTCTGGTCACGGTGAACTTTGTCGTGATCACCAAGGGCGCAACGCGTATCGCCGAAGTCGGCGCCCGCTTCACCCTGGATGCGATCCCCGGCAAGCAGATGGCGATCGACGCGGATCTGTCCGCGGGCCTGATCGACGACAAGGAAGCCCAGCGCCGGCGCCGCGAGTTGGAAGAGGAGAGCGCCTTCTTCGGCGCCATGGACGGCGCCTCGAAATTCGTCCGCGGCGATGCCGTCGCCGGCCTGATCATCACCGCGATCAACATTTTCGGCGGTATCATCATCGGCGTGACCCATCACGGATTGACGCTGGCACGCGCCGCCGACGTCTACACCAAGCTCTCCGTGGGCGACGGTCTGGTAACGCAGATGCCCGCGCTGATCGTGTCGCTGTCGGCGGGTCTGCTCGTCTCGAAGGGCGGCACCAGAGGTTCGGCCGAGCAGGCGGTGTTGCGGCAGCTCGGCGGCTATCCGCGCGCGGTTTCGGCCGCCGCGCTGATGATGTTCGTGCTCGCCTTGATGCCAGGGCTGCCGACGGCGCCCTTCCTGCTGCTCGGCGGCGTCATGGCCTTCGTCGGATACTCGCTGCCGAGGCGGCAGGCAGCCCTGAAGCAGAAGGAAGATGCGCGCAAGGCCGACGAACGCGCCCAGGTCGATGCCAAGGAGTCCGTCAAGGAATCGCTCAAGACCGCGGAAATCGAGCTGGCGCTCGGCGGCCACCTCTCGGTCCATCTGCTGGGCTCGCGCAACGAGCTGGCGCACCGCGTGGCCAAGATCCGCAAGAAGTTCGCCAAGCAGTACGGCTTCGTGGTGCCCGAGATCAAGCTCACCGACAATTTGTCGATCGATCCCAAGGGATACCAGATCCGGATCCACGACACCCGCGTCGCCCAGGGCGAGCTCAGGCTTGGCGAAGTGCTGGTGCTCGTCGACAAGGATGGCAAGCCGGACGTTCCCGGCGAAGAGGTGATCGAGCCGGCCTTCGGCATGAAGGCGCTGTGGGTGACGGACGCGTTCACCGACGAGGTCAAGCGCCAGGGCTGCAAGCCGGTCGACAATCTGTCGGTGCTGCTCACGCATCTGAGCGAAGTGATCAGGGCCAACCTCGCCCAGCTCCTGTCCTACAAGGACATGCGCGGCCTGCTCGACCGGCTCGATCCCGAATACAAGCGCCTGGTCGAGGATCTCTGCCCGTCGCAGATATCGTATTCGGGGCTGCTGGCGATCCTGAAGATCCTGCTGGCCGAGCGCGTGTCGATCCGCAACCTCCATCTGATCCTCGAAGCCATCGCCGAGATCGCGCCCCATGTGCGGCGCTCCGAGCAGGTGGCAGAGCATGTGCGTACGCGTCTTGCCCAGCAGATTTGCGGCGATCTCTCCGACAATGGCGTGCTCAACGTCGTCCGTCTCGGCAACCGTTGGGATCTCGCGTTCCACCAGAGCCTGAAGCGCGACGCCAAGGGCGACGTCGTCGAATTCGACGCCGATCCGCGCCTGATCGAGCAGTTTGCGACCGAAGCCAGCGCGGCGATCCGCAAGTTCACCGAGAACGGCACCAGCGTGGTGCTGGCGGTGACCCCGGAAGCGCGTCCCTACGTCCGGATGATCCTGGAGCGGGTCTTTCCGACCCTGCCGATCCTGTCGCATGTCGAGGTCGCGCGCAGCACCGAGATCAGGGCACTCGGAGCCATATCGTGATCAGCGGCCTCACCGACAGCGTGCTGGTGACGTTCATCGTGTTCTGCCGCATCGGTGCCTGCCTGATGCTGGTGCCCGGCTATTCCAGCGTCAACGTTCCGGCCCAGGTCCGCTTGTTCGTCGCGCTCGTCACGACGTTTGCGCTGACGCCGATCCTGGTCGCGGTCCTGAAACCACTTACGGACAACGCGGCGCCGCTGACCCTCGTGCTGCTGATCTGTTCCGAGCTCGTGGTCGGTGCCGTCATCGGGCTCGGCGGTCGCGTGTTCTTTCTCGCACTGCAGACCATGGTCACCGTGATGGCCAGTGCAATCGGGCTGAGCAACATCCCGGGGACGCCGGTCGGCGACACCGATCCGGCGCCGGCCCTGGTGCCGCTGATCATGACATCCGTCACCACGCTGTTCTTCATGACCGACCAGCACTGGCAGGTCCTGCGCGGGCTGATGAACTCCTACGACGTCTGGCATCCGGGCGACCGGCTCGGCGGCAGCATGCCGCTCGACCAGCTCGTCGGCCGGCTGTCGGAGGCATTCGTGCTGACGCTGCGGATCGCCAGCCCTTTCATCGTCTATTCGGTCGTCGTCAACCTGGCGGTCGGCCTGATCAACAAGCTGACGCCGGCGATTCCTGTCTATTTCATCTCGGTGCCCTTCGTGCTGTTCGGCGGCTTCCTGCTGCTATACCTCACCAGCGACGAGCTCCTGACGCAATTCATGCTCGGCGTCTCGTCGTGGCTGGCGGAGTGATCGGTCATGACGTCGCGCGCGGACAAGCTCGGCCGGATGGTCTCGCTCGTGAAGCTCCAGCTCCGGCTGTCAGAGTGGCAGCTCGCGCATCTGCGGCAGCAGGAGCGCAGCTTGCACGACGAACAGGAATGGCTGGTCGGGACTCTCAACGAGGGCAAGCCGCCGGCGGGATCATCGAGCGAATCGATCGCGCGGCGTCTGACCAGAACCAGCGTCGGCGCGCGCGCGATTCAGGCGCAGGCCTCGCAGCAGCTCGACCAGGTTCGCGCGGAGAGCCGCCGTGTGAAGCAGTTCGAGCAGGTCGCGAAGGCGGCGCTCGCGGACAAACTTCGCGACGCCGAGAAGCGATCGCTCGAGGAGATGACGGGAACAAGCCTCACCGTGCGCGAATGGACGCCACGGCCAGCCAACCGGACCAAGACATGATCGTGACAGCGACACCCGACCTCGTTCTGGACGTCCTCGACGCTGCCGATCCCGTGACGCAGCGCGCGGCCACCGCGAAGCTCGACGCGTTGAAATCATCGGACGCGGATTTCGCCGCCACGATGGACGCGGAGGTCGGCAAGGCGAAGGCCAAGACGGCTGCTGCCGATCAATCCGGGACGAAGGTTTCGGAACCGCAGTCGGGTGCGGTGAACGGGGCGCCGGTGCAGGTGATCAAGGCGCCGGCATCCGGCGAGGTGTACCGCAAGTTCGAGGCCTTCATCCTCCAGACCTTCGTCGAGACGATGTTGCCGAAGGAGTCGGAGGAGGTCTTTGGGAAGGGCACGGCGGGCGGCGTCTGGAAGTCGATGCTGGCGGAGCAACTTGGTGCGCAGTTGGCAAAGGGCAAGGGCATTGGCATTGCGAAGCAGCTTGCTGCCGCGCATCCGGCGGGACCGGACGCTACGGGCAAGGCCGGATGATGATTCGGGAATGGGTGACAGAAGTTGAAGGGTGAATTTCCTATGCAGGCACAAGAAGGCGCGGCGGCCATGGTGATGGAGCAGCCGGCCATGGACACCGAGGCGATGACGACGGCGGCCGTGTCGGGGGATGCCCTGTTGCCCGTGCTGCTGCCGAATGTCGGTGGCGAGGTGACGAACGACGGTGCGGACGCAGCGAGATCGGACGAGGTGCGCGGCCTGTTGGCTGCGATCCGCCGGCTCGAAGGCATCGTCGAAGAGGAGACGGCCGCGCTCGCGACGGGCAAGAAGATCGACTTCGACGAGTTCAGCGCCCGGAAGAGCCGGAGCATGCTGGAATTCGTCCGCCTGATGCGGGCACGAATGCATCTCGGCGGCGAGGTCGAGATCACCGAGGAGGTCCAGCGGCTGCGCGAGAAGCTCGAGCGGAACCGTTCCATCCTCGAAATGCATTACGATGCGGTGCGCGAGGTTGCGACCATCATCGTCAAGGCCATCAAGGACGCCGAGTCGGACGGCACCTATACCGGTCGCGCAGCACAGGACGGAAAATGATCAGACTCGTTCTGGCCGGGCTCTGGGTATGCATCCTCACCGCGGGAACGAGCTATGCCGTAGCCTATTGGAAGGAAAATGGCAGCCTGCTGCCGGCAAAGGACGAATACCTTGACGGGCTGCAGTACCAGAAGACGCGGGCGCTGAGCGTGCCGATGGTCGAGGGTGGCAACGTGCAGGGCTACATCGTCGCGCGCTTCGTCTATACCGTAGAGGCGCGGACCATGCACCAGCTCAACGTTCCGCCCGAGCCGTTCGTCGTCGATGAAGCCTTCCGCAGGATCTATGCCGACGACCGTCTCGATTTCAGAAAACTCGCCCGTTACGACCTCTCCATCCTCACGACGGCCATCAAGCAGCGTGTCAACGAGCGAATGCAGGCCGAAGTCGTCCAGGACGTTCTTGTCGAGGACTTCAATTACGTGTCGAAGGAAGAATTCCAGCAGAAGCCCTAGGGTATTACCGGTTCTGATTGAATCAGAAGCGAGCCTCTAGAATTATACTTACACGCGAGCCGCAGCGCCGGGACCGCCGCGCCTCTGGTCGCCGTTGACGTCGCAGAAACTACAACGGCCTCTGCGAAGGTGGTTCGCAGAGGCCGTTGTCGGTTTCGTGGCAGCGCCCTGCCGATCAGTTTCCGGCCGGATACGCCACTGGGGCGGTATGCGCCCTGTTCAGCAGGATGCCGACTTCGTCGAGCTCCTGCATCGGGACGTCGATGGTCTCGCCGGCCGGGATGTCGAGGCGGTATCCGACGTAACGCCGGGCCACGATTGCATCGAAGCCGAGGCGGTCGCGGAGCTTCTTGCGCAGTTTGCTGACGTGGCTCTCGATCACGCTCTCGTCGAATGTCGCTTCGAAGATGCCGTAGACCGCGTTGAAGATCTGCGTCTTGGTGACCCACTTGCCGTGGTTGCTGACCATATATTCGAGAATGCGCAGTTCGCGGCGGGGCAGGGTGAGGGCGTGGCCAGCGATCTCGGGGTCACGTCCGTTGAAGAAGACCTGGATCCTGGTCTCGCAGGGCCTCGGCAGTTCCCCGACCCGGCGACGCGCAATCGCGGCCGTTCGGGCGAGGATCTCGCGGAGGTGAATCGGCACGTGCACGACGTCATCGACGCCCGATTCGAAGAGCTCCAGCGTGTTCTTGAGCATCTTCTGGCCGCTCATGGCGATGATCGGTGCCGAGGAGCGCTTGCGCATTGCCCGCGGCAGGCTTCCGCGGGTGTCGCAATCCCCGAGGAGGAAGGCGTCCACCGCGGCAAGATCCGATTCACTCGCAGATTGCAGCCAGTCCCAGAATTCTCCGGAGGAGAAGCCGATCGACGATACACCTTCGCGAACGAGCCCTCCGACATAGCTGTTCGCGACGCTCTCGCGATCATCAACGATAATATACATCAGTTTGTCGCCCCTGTTTCGCACTTGTTACGGCCGGTTGGTTGTTGTGATGCCCGGCTCGGCAACTGTGCTGTTTGACGATATTCCATCCCGCGAACCGTTATTATGGTTTCGATATTCGCGGGCAGCCCTACGCATTCAGTGCCTGCGTCTCGCAGGCCTGCTACTTCGACTCGATACTGAACGCTTACTGCGTGAGGCTCGGCGGGTGTCTTGCGGATCACCTCGCGGAGCGGATTGAGAAAGCAACCTAGAACAGTTGCGCCAAGTTGCTCATTGCATCCGAACGCTACTGTACTGTGTCAATCCCCTCGCCAACTGGCGAGAATCACTTGAGTAGGACCGTAACAATTGCCGATTTCCGATCAAGCGTGCGCAACTAAGCGTTTGCTACACGTGCTTGATGCTGTTGGTTAGGTTCGAGTTGTTTCTTTGTATATTCAATCGCATCAGCTGATTTGGAATTCGAACTAGTTTTGCACCGTGGCGGTTCTAAAGTTCCGCATCCCCGTATGATTACAGCCATTTCGGGTGGTGCTTCGCTTCATGCACATTGATGGGTTTTCAACCCGGGATTGACTCTCGTCATCGTTTTTCAGCGTGCGACAATTCGACTCATGTATGGCGAGGCGACTCCAGCTTGGCGAAATCTTGGCGAGGGTGTGTCTTTCGAGTCGCACTCTCGCCACGTGCGTGACGTGTTTGACTCATGGGACGTCGCATCGCGCGGGATGAAAAGTTTTCGATGCGCACGTTTCAGGCAAGCTTCGGCAAATAATGTCACCGTTCGACAGATCGAACCGAACGGAGCATTCTCGCATGTTGTCCGATGGACAAGCTCGTCCCAACGCGACCGCCGATGTTTCCGCAGCGGCGAAACCTGCTGCGGAGACGCGCGATGCCAGAGACAATGCGGCACCGACGGCCAAGCCTTTTGCAAATACCAAAGCTGCTGTGAACACCAAGCCTGCTGCGAACACCAAGCCTGCGTCGGCAGCAGCGAGTGATGAAACTCTGGCGAAAGAGGCGCTCGAGGGTCTGAAGCGTATTCGCGCCAAGGCGCGCCTCGACAAGATGGCAATCTCCAAGCCTACGCCGATCGTGATCAAGCCGGCCGTGATCGTGGCCAAACCGCCGCCGCCGCGTCCGACATGGGTCGCGCCGCTCGCGACATTGGCGGTCGCTGCGATCCTGGTCGTCTGTGCCTGCACCGGCGTGATCGCCTATTTCGCCATGCAGCCCGCCCAGACCAACGTCGCGGCTAATACTGAGATCAGGAATCTGCGCGAGACGGTGGCGCAACTGCGCAGGCAGGTGTCGGGCGTGTCCGACAACCTCGATGGCCTGCGCACCGCGGTCGATCAATCGAGCAAGGCGACCAATGACCGTTTTGGCCGGTTTGGCGAAAATCTGGATCGCATCGAACGGGTGAGCTCGTCCTCTACGGTGAAGCTCGACAAGCTTGCCCAGGTGCAGGCCCAGGCTCCGGCGCCCGTCGCCTCGCAGCCAATGCCGATGATGGCCTCGGCCGCGACGCCCGAGGTCACGGGATCGGTAGCACCGTCCGAGCGCATTTCGGCGCCGCGCAAGTCGATCAAGGGCTGGTCGGTCCGCCAGGCCTATGAGGGGATTGCGATCCTGCAAGGCCCGAACGGTGTCGTCGAGGCGGTGTTGGGACAGCAGGTGCCCGGCCTTGGCCGCATTGAGGAGATCAAAAACGAGAACGGACGTCTGGTGGTCGAGTCCAGCGGGGGTGTCATCTATTCGTCACGCAAGGCCACGCCCTGATCGAGGGCCGCCTGCTATTTGCGGTGATGCTCGAAGCTGGTGCATAGCAGATCGACCTCCGCCTCCGCGATCGGCGCGCGAAACAGGCGGCAGCTGAACTCGGCCGTCGTCCTGCTGTCCGTGGTGGTGCGATCTTCGCGAAGGAAGATGCATCGCTTGCAGACGTCGGTATGGTGCCGCTGTTCGGCTGCGTCCGACTGATCGAGCACGTGGCGGAGCGCGTCGCGGAAGCTGACCTTCGCCTCGCCCTCGAGCACGGCGATGGCCTCGACGAGGACGTTGACGGGGTCGCGCACCAGGAACTTCTTGCCCTGTTGTGTCACGCTCAGCATCACCGACCGCTTGTCCTGGGCCGAGCGCTTTCGCTCGAGATATCCGAGCCGCTCCAGCTCGCCGATGATGAACGAGGCGGTGCCTCGCGTGGTGCCGACGTAACTCGCGAGCGCCGACGGCGTCCTGGAAAACCGGTTGGCGCGGGAAAGGAAACGCAGCGCCATCCACTCGCGGTCACGCAAGCCGTGCTTGGTGCCTTCGAACCACAGGATCCGGGCGACCTGTTCCAGCAGTTCAATCGATTCGCGAGCCAAGTTCATTTCAATTCCAGGTCGGTAAATCTTAATTCAATTGAGCTTTGGTAGCGCAATCCGGGCGGCTGATAATGAGGATCCCGAAAGAGGCGGAACCTTCCGGTCGTGGAACTAGAGCGTCGCGAAGAAAGTTCGAGTAAATCGCCCGGCTCAACTCTTCTGAAAATTTCAGTCAAATGACCGCGGTGTACGCGCAAATTCCGATAGCGTGGGATGTGCGTGCAACATGATGTGTCGTTGCGACCACCGCAAAGCCCATTAATTGCGTGATGCGCTTCGAATCGCGCGAGCAGGCGGATCGGCCGCAACTCGGGCCGGCGGAAAGGGGGCGCGAGGAACCACCGTTTGCGGTTAATGGATGTTGCGTTGCAGTGCGGCCAGGCGGTTAAATCGAAATAGGATCGAGCCCGGGAATGCCAGAGTGTCGTCCGTGATCGAGCAAGTGAAGCCGTTCAGCGTCAAGCGCGCAGCATTGGCCGCCACCGTCGGCAACATGCTCGAGTTCTACGACTTCATCACCTACAGCTTCTTCGCCATCCAGATCGGCCATACCTTCTTCCCGACGGGAAGCGAGTACGGCAGCCTGATGCTGTCGCTGGCGACTTTCGGCGCCGGCTTCGTGACGCGGCCGATCGGCGGGATCGTGCTCGGGATCTATTCCGACCGGATCGGCCGGCGGCCTGCCATGCTGCTGAGCTTCGCGCTCATGGGGCTATCGATCCTGACCATCGCGCTCACGCCGTCCTATCAATCGATCGGCCTTGCCGCGCCCGTCATCGTGATCGCGGCGCGTATGGCGCAAGGCTTTGCCCTGGGCGGGGAGGTTGGACCTACCACCGCCTATCTGATCGAGATCGCCCCGCCCCAGCATCGCGCGCTGGTGGTGGCCTGGCAGCCGGCGAGCCAGGAGATCGCCGCGACCGCGGGCGCGCTCGTCGGCGTCATCCTGAGCAGGACGATGGCGCCGGAGATGCTCGACGCCTATGGCTGGCGGGTGGCGTTTCTGATCGGGGCGGTGTGCCTGCCATTCGGGTTCTGGATGCGCCGGACGCTGCCCGAGACGATCCCGCAGGCCGAAGCCGGTGCCCGCACCGTCGAGCACACCAGCCATCTTTCGCAGGCGAGACGACACCTTGGCATCATCGGACTTGCGCTGATGATCCTGGCAAGCGGCACGATCTCGACCTACGTCACCCAATACATGACGACCTATGCGCAGAACACGCTGCATGTGTCGTCGACCCTGGCTTTCGCCGTGTCGCTGGTCAGCAACGGCATCCAGTTTGTCGGTGCGCTGGTCGGGGGCTGGCTGGCGGATCGTCTCGGTCGCAAGCCGGTGATGATCTGGCCGCAGCTCGCAACGCTGCTGCTGACCTACCCGACCTTCCTGTGGATCGTCCATGCGCCCGGCGCGTTGTCGCTCCTGGTTGGTTTCGGTGTCCTGTCCGTCATCGGCTCGCTGCCGTTCACCGCGTTCTACGCGACCTTCACCGAGGCGCTGCCCCAGAACATCCGCGGCGGCGTGTTCGCGACCGTCTATGCGGTCGCGATCGCGAGCTTCGGCGGGACGGCGCAGCTCGTGGTCACCTGGCTCCTCCACGTCACCGGCAATCCGCTGGCGCCGGCCTGGTACCTGCTGCTTGCGGCGATCGTCGGACTTGGCGCAATGAGCCTCATGCCCGAGACTGCGCCGGTGAAACAGCGTCAGACCAAGATCTGAAAACAAGGCCTGAAAGCGCCGCGCTCGCAGGCTGGTGATTTGCGTTTCACCGGCAATTATTGGCGAATGCGCGCCTGAAGGATCACGGCAGGAAGGACGAACCGATGAGTATCGAGACCACCATGACATCCGACGTCGTCGGGCTGACCAAGATCGCCCCTGTCTCGCGCCGCGGGTTCATGAGCGCGACTGCGGCCGTCGCCGCCGGCTACACGCTTGCGGCCGGGCCCGTGCGCGCCGAGGCGATCACGACCGACACCAGCGGCCTCCAGACCGGGGACGCCAAGATCAAGGTCGGCTCCGAACAGATGCCTGCGTATTTTGCCCGGCCCGCCGGCAACGCCAAGGCGCCGGTGATCATCGTGGCGATGGAGATTTTCGGCCTGCACGAATACATCAAGGACGTGACGCGGCGCCTTGGCAAGCTCGGCGCGTTCGCGATCGCACCCGACTACTATTTCCGTAAGGGCGTCGATTTGACCAAGGTCGCCGAGATCAAGGACCTGCTGCCGATCGTCAATGCCAAGCCGGACGCCGAGCTGCTGTCCGATCTCGACGCGACCGTGGCGTGGGCGGGATCGCAAGGCGGCGACACCGGTAAGCTCGGCATCATCGGCTTCTGCCGCGGCGGACGCACCGTCTGGGAATATGCCGCTCACAGCGGCAGCCTCAAGGCCGGCGTCGCCTTCTACGGTCCGCCGGTCGATCCAGCCAATCCGCTATGGCCGAAGAGCCCGATGCAGCTCGCGCCCGAGATGAAGGCACCGGTGCTCGGCCTCTATGGTGCCGCCGATACCGGCATTCCCGTCGCCCAGGTCGAGCAGCTCAAGGCAGCCTTGGAGCAGAACAAGAAGACGGCCGAGTTCAAGATCTATCCGGAAGCGCCGCACGGCTTCCATGCCGACTACCGCGGCAGCTACCGCAAGGACGCCGCAGAAGATGCCTGGAAGCAGGCCCAGGCCTGGTTCAAGAAGTATGGCGTCCTGAGCTGACGCCGATCTTCGAAAGGGCGGCCCGAGCGGCCGCCCTTCTATTCCAAGGCGTCGATCTCACTTCACCATCGCGCCATAGACGATGTCCTGAACCTGTTCGCGATAATATTTCCGCAGCTCGCCCGGCGCCGCCGTTCCCACCACGACCACGAGACGCTCCTTGGGGTCGCAGAAGAATTGCGTACCATACGCGCCATTCCAGGTGAACTCGCCGGGATTGCCGGGGACCGACGACAATCCCTCGCTGGTGCGGACCGCGACCGAGAGGCCGAAGCCGAACCCGGCGCGATGCGGCTCGATGTTCGCCACGTTGTTCTTGATCTCGGGGCCGAGATGATTGGTCGTCATGTGATGCACGGTCCTGGGACCGAGGATGCGCTGGCCATCGAGCTCGCCGCCGTTGAGCAGCATCTGTCCGAAGCGGATGTAGTCGCCGACGGTCGCGAACGAGCAGGCGCCGCCACAGTCGGATTTTGTCGGCGTGTCCAAAAGCTTGATGGCTTGCGGCTTGCCGGTCAGCGGATCGTTGGCGAACGGGCGGGCGAGGCGAGCGCGCTGTGCGTCGGTCGGGTGGAAGGTCGCGTTCTTCATCTCGAGCGGCTGCCAGACATTGGCGGCGAGATAGTCGCCGAGCTTCTGCTCGCTGACCTTCTCGACGACGGCGCCGAGCACGTCGATCGAGAAACCGTATTCGAACTCGGTCGAGGGCTGATGCGCCAGCGGCAGCTTTGTGATGCGATCGATGAAGGCCTGAGTGTCGCCTTCGATCGCCGGTGCTGTGCCTTCCGGATATTGCCGTGCCACCGGGCTCGCGCTGTCCGGGCGGCCGCCATACATCAGGCCAGACGTGTGTCGGTACAGGTCGTGAATGAAGATCGGTGATGCCTGCGGTTCGAGCTTCAATGAACCGTCGCCCTGCTGAACGCCGACCTTCATGTCGGCAAAGCCGGGATAATAGTCGGACAGCTTGGCCTGGAGCGGCAGCTTGCCCTGCTCCATCAATGTCAGGCCCGCGACTGCGGCCATCGGCTTGGTCATCGAGGCCAGCGCGAAGATCGCGTCGATAGGCATCGGCGTGCCCTTGTCCGGATCCAGCATACCGTAGGCCTTGTAGTGCACGAGCTTGCCGTCACGGGCGATCGCGACGACCGCGCCGGGGACGCGCTTGGCGGCGATCTCACGCGCGAAGAAATTGTCGAGCCGTGCAAGGCCTTGTTTCGAGAAGCCGGCGTCGTCTGGATTGGCTTCGGGCAGCGGTGCGGCGCGCGCTGCGCCGAACGTGATGGCGGCAACGGTCGCGGCGATCATGGCGATCGTCTTCATTGGATCCTCCCAAGCGCGGACTCGTTTTGCTGTGGCCCGCTCAGTGGTTAGATCACGACCGTACCGGAGCGAAGTCAAGCGCGAGCAGGGCATGTCTGGGACGCCGGGAATGCCGGAACCCTATCGTCCCTCTCCCGCGTGCCACAACGCATTCAGAGAGTGGCGGTAGGTCGGATACGCAAGCGTGACGCCGAGCTCGCGCTTCATTTTCGCGTTAAAGACGCGGGCGCTGCTCGCATAGAAGCTGCGGGCCATCGCCGACATCTCGGCGGTCTCGAACGGCTCTTCCGGCGGCGGTGCAACGTTCATCAGCTTCGCTGCATAGGCAATCACGTCCTGCGGCGGTGCGGGCTCGTCGTCGCAGACGTTCCAGATGCCGCCACCCGGATGATGAACCGCGGCCATGATCGCGCTGGCGATGTCGTCGACGTGGATGCGGTTGAACACCTGTCCCGGCTTGATGATGCGCCGGGCGGTTCCAGCGCGCAGCGTCACCAGCGCGTTACGGCCAGGGCCAGAGATACCCGCAAGCCGCAGGATCGCAGCGTCGCCACCAGTCGTCTCGGTCCACGCCTGTTCCGCCGCGACCCGCATGCGCGTGCGCTCGAGGCTGGCCTGCGGCGGCGTTCTCTCGTCGATCCATCCGCCGCCGTGGTCACCATATACGCCGATGGTGGAGAGATAGATGATCCTGCGGTGGCGGTCCGTGGCCAGCACGTCCGAGAAGGTCGCGATGGCAGGATCGCCGCTGCTGCCGGGCGGGATCGAGACGAGAAGGACGTCGGCGTCGCTGATACGTTCGACTGTCTCGCGTGCCGGACTGCTGCCGGAGAAAGCATGCACCTCGACGCCGGCGAGGTCGCCCCGCTGCGCGGGATCGCGCACCGTGCCGGCGATATGCGAGAAGCGGCCACCGAACAGGCGGACGAAGTGCCGGGCACTGTAGCCGAGACCAAGAATAAAGAGCCGCATACATCTTCCTTGCAGGTCGGAGTTCCCGTTCGCGCCGCAGCGCGTCCTCCGCTCATAAGAGATTTTTGGGTCGGGCAAAAGATATTGCAATTTGTCCCGCCCGCCCGTGCAGGCGATGGTCGCTCACCGGAGGGACACATCGATCATGCAGGCAGAAGCGCCAGCCATCATGCTATCTGACGCGGCTGAGCTGGTCCGCCGCGCCGCCGCGCTGATCTTCGACGTCGACGGCACCTTGGCTGAGACCGAAGAGCTGCATCGGCAGGCCTTCAACCATGCCTTCGCCCGCCACGGTCTCGATTGGCAATGGGACCGGGCCGTCTACAAGGACCTGTTGCGGGTTACGGGCGGCAAGGAACGGATCCGCGCCCATCATGAAAGGCTGAGGATCGCCGCGCCATTATCGGATGCCGACATTGCGGAACTCCATCGCATCAAGACTGCGCATTATGCCGAACTGGTCGAAACCGGCTGCTGTCCCTTGCGGCCCGGGGTGACGGATCTGCTCGCTGCTGCCAAGGCGCGCGGCCAGCGGCTCGCGATCGCGACGACCACGTCGCACGCCAACATCGACGCGCTGCTGTCGCGGGCGCTGGGAACGGGCTGGGCCGGGGATTTTGATGCGATCGTCGCCGGGGATGACGTGCGGCACAAAAAGCCTGCGCCGGATGTCTATGTCGAGACCCTAGCGCGGCTGAAGCTCAACGCGTCCGACTGCGTCGCGATCGAGGATTCCACCAACGGCCTGATCGCAGCCGCGCGGGCGAACATTCCCGTGCTCATCACCAGAAGCGTGTTCTTCCGGGACGATGATTTCAGCGGGGCGCGGGTCGTGCTGGATGATCTGTCCGGGCTCGGGTGAGGCGCCAAAACAAAAAAACTGAAAAACAACCCCATGCACAGTAGAATGTGCCTGCGGGCCGGCCGCCCTCAATGGACGCGGTGGCTCGCTCTATCGTCCTCAGCTTGCTCGACAATCTGCGCGATGGGGCTCGACTGATGGTGCACCAGGCGCCAGTCGTCGCCGACGCGCCGAAAATGGTTGGCGGCGGCCAATGCCGTGCCGTCGACGATCTCGATGCAGAGCACGCGCGCGCTGTCGCCATCGACGATCGCCTGCGGTTCCGCGCAGACGATCTGCGGCCGTTCCGGACTCTGCAGGATGTCGCGCCAGCTTCCGATCACCGTGGCCCGGCCGATGATGGCCGGCCAGCCGGGGTGAATGCAGGAAATGGCGTCATCGTCCGCCCACATCCGCTCCATTTCGTCGAAATCGCCGCTCGAAAAGGCGGCGTAGAACGCTGCGTTCGCGGCGATCACCTTGGTGTCCTTTGCCATGCCTCTCGGGTGGGGCAATGACAGGCAAAAATCAAGCGCGACTTCAGTCGACTTTCCGTTCGATCTGGACCGCAATGCAGCATTGCTGCCCGTTTTGTGGTCACGCCGAGACCAGCGTCTCCACCGCCCGCCGCGCGCCATCCTTGTAGAGTCGGCCGAGCGCCGCGGTCACGGCCTCGCGCAGGCGCGGCTCCGCGCCTAGCGGCCCGAACACTTTTGCGACGCCGAGCAGCGCGGGTGCCAATCGTTCGGCGATGGGACCTGCCTCGCGCGCCAAATCGGCGAACCCGGCGGCGAGCGGATCGCGCACGTCGATGGTGCGGCCCTTCTCGTCGAGGCCGGTGACGTAGCGCATCCAGCCGGCCACCGCGAGCGCATGCGTCGCGATCGGCAGGTTCCTGGTGAGACGATCCTGGATCGCGCCGAGCAGGCGCTGCGGCAGCTTTTGCGAGCCATCCATCGCGATCTGCCAGGTGCGGTGATGCAGCGCCGGATTGGCGAAGCGCTTGAGCAGCGAGGCGCGATAGGCGGCCAGGTCTGCGCCTGATGGCATCGTCAGCGTCACCGCGGCCTCTTCCATCACCTGCGCGGCGAGGCGCGCGAAATGCGGATCCTGCATGGTGTCGGCGATGGTCTCGTAGCCGGCGAGATAGCCGAGATAGGCCAGCGCCGAATGGCTGGCGTTGAGCAGCCGCAACTTCATCAACTCGAACGGCTTGACGTCGTTCACCAGTTCGACGCCCGCGGCGGCAAGGTCGGGCCGGCCTGCCGTAAAGCGATCCTCGACCACCCATTGCGTGAACGGCTCGGTCATGACGGGCCATGCGTCGCGCAAACCGAGCGCCGATGAAACCGCATCGCGGTCACTATCCGTCGTCTCCGGCACGATGCGGTCGACCATGGTCGAGGGGAAGGCCGCCGTATCCGCGATCCACTTGCCGAGATCTTTCGAGCGCAGCGCGGCGAATTGCGTCACGATCCCCTGCACGGTGTGGCCGTTGGCGGCAAGGTTGTCGCAGCTCAGCACGGTGAAGGGCGGGGCGCCCAGGGCCCGCCGGCGCGCCAGCGCGGCCACGATGAAGCCGGGAGCCGAGCGCGGCGCGTCGAAATTGTTGAGGTCGTGCACGACATCAGGATGCCGTTCGTCGAGATCGCCGGTCTGCGGCGTGTGGCAGTAGCCCTTCTCGGTGACGGTGAGGGAGACGATGCGAATGGCGGGATCGGCCATTCGCTCGACCAGTCGTGCCGGACTCTCGCGCGCGACCACGCTGTCGAGCAGCGCACCGATGATGCGGTGTTCGGTGCCTTCGGCTGCACGGACGGCGACCGTATAGAGATGATCCTGCGGGGCGAGGGCGTCGCGTGTGTCAGGGCTGCGCAGGCTGGCGCCGATAATGCCCCACGAGGTGGCGCCGGCCGCAAGGCAATCATCGATGACGACGGCTTGGTGGGCGCGATGAAACGCGCCAAGGCCGAGATGTACGATGCCGGAGGTGACGCGCGAACGGTCGTAGGCCGGGCGGCGGACACCTGGTGGCAGCCGATCGAGATTGGCGCGGCCAAGGCGCGTTGGATCAAGGCGCATGGTCGTCTCTCCCCTTGTTTGGCCGCTGCTTGACATGACGCCCGTCCTCGGTCAATGCTGCGGTCAATTGGTAAGACCAATTTTCCAAAATTGGCGGGCCGCGGGCAGCGAGAGCTGTCGGCAAGACCCTTTCGGGAGGACCAGCGTGCCGCTGGAAGCTGTGGAGGCGAGACGGCTTTATCGCCAGGTCGCCGATCAATTGCGAAGCCTGATCGACAGCGGCGAGTACGCGGTCGGCAGCCGCTTGCCGACCGAGCGCGAACTCGCCGAGCAGCTCAGGATTTCCAGGCCGACGGTGCGCGAAGCCCTGATCGCGCTGGAAGTCGAGGGCCGTCTCCGCATCCGCGTCGGTTCCGGCATCTATGTGATCGAGCCCGCGGCGGTTGCGGCGACCGCGCCTGCTTCCGTCATCGAGGGCCCGTTCGAGCTGCTGCGCGCCCGCGAGTTCCTGGAAAGTGCCATCGCCGAAGAAGCCGCGCGCGTGGCGACGAAGGACGACGTTGCCCGCATCGATGCGTCCCTTGTCGCGATGGAGAATGTAGAGCACCCCGGCGAAGCCTCGATGGTCCACGACCGCGCCTTCCACGTCGCGATCGCCGGAAGCCTCGGCAATGCCGTTCTGGTCCGTGTGGTCGGCGAGTTGTTCGACCAGCGCCTCAATCCCTATTTCGCGCAGCTTGCGCATTATTTCGAGAGCCCGGGCACGTGGCGCACTGCGCTCGACGAGCATCGCGCGGTGCGCGACGCCATCGCCGCACACGATCCCGAAGCGGCTCGCGACGCGATGCGCGATCATCTCGCACGATCCCAGGAGCGCTTTGCGCAGAACTTCGGCGCCGAGAAAGCGGCAGCACCGTCTTCCGTGCGCACCGGGCGATCGACGGCAAAGCCGTCAAAACCGGAACGTGCGCCGAAGAAGAAGCGAGCTGCGAGCAGCAGCGCACGACAGCAATGACATTGTGCAGCCCGCACCCGCGTTGGGGGCGGGCTGACAAGAAGCAGATTTAAAAGAAGCAGACTTGAAAAATGGAGGAAAGTCAGTGTTGAAAAAGATGACAATGGTGCTGGCGGTCTCGGCCGCGGCGATGATTGCTACGACTGGCGCCGGCATGGCGCAGACCAAGCTCAAATGGGCCCATGTCTACGAGACCTCGGAGCCGTTCCACACCGCGTCGGTCTGGGCCGCGCAGGAGATCGGCAAGCGCACCAACGGGCGCTATGCGATCGATGTCTATCCGGCCTCGCAGCTCGGCAAGGAGGCCGACATCAACCAGGGCCTTTCCCTTGGTTCGGTCGACATCATCATCTCCGGCTCGAGTTTTGCCGCGAAGAGCTTTCCGCCGATCGGCGTGACCTATTATCCCTACACCTTCCGCGATGCCGATCATCTGCTCGCCTACACCAAGAGCGACATCTTCAAGGAGCTCACCAAAGGTTATGAGGACAAGAGCGGCCACCACATCCTCGCGGTGACCTATTACGGCGTGCGTCAGACCTCGTCGAACAAACCGATCAAGACCTGTGCCGATCTCAAGGGCCTGAAGATGCGCGTGCCCGACGTTCCCGCCTATCTGGCGATGCCGCGCGCCTGCGGCGCCAACACCGCGCCGATCGCGTTCGCCGAAGTCTATCTGGCGCTCCAGAACGGCACCGTCGAGGCGCAGGAGAACCCGCTGACCACGATCGAGGCCAAGAAGTTCTACGAGGTGCAGAAGCACATCGTGCTGACCGGCCACATCGTCGACCACCTCAACACGGTGGTGGCCGGTGCGCTCTGGAAGAAGCTCAGCGACGAGGACAAGAAGATCTTCACCGACGTGGCGCAGGAAGCCGCCGCCAAGGCGACCGCGGAGATCAAGCAGAACGAGGCCAAGCTGGTCGCCTTCTTCAAGGAGAAGGGCCTGACCGTCACCGAGGTCGACAAGAACGAGTTCCGCGACACCGTGCTGAAGAACGTCGCGTTCGAGACCTTCGGCTACCGCAAGGCCGACTGGGAACGCATTCAGGCGGTGAAGTGACGACATAGTCGTCATCCCGGGCGGTCCGCAGGACCGAACCTCAGGTGCGCAATTGCGCACCTGAGAATCTCGAGGTTCCGGGTCTGGTGCTGACGCACCATCCCGGAACGACGTGACCAGTTTGAGGAGCAACCCATGTCCACCGCCGAAACGCACCGGCAGATCACCGCGGACGAGATCGCCCACACCTTCGAGGAAGAGGCGGCACCCAAGGTCGATCTCGGCATCTACGCTTTCGAGGACTGGGTCGCGCTGGCGATCTTCTGGGTGATGGCGCTCGCCGTCTTCCTCCAGTTCTTCACTCGTTACGTGCTCAACGACAGCTACGCCTGGACCGAGGAGATCGCGACCTACTGCCTGATCGGCGTGGTCTTCATCGGCTCCTCGATGTGCGTGCGGCTGTCGCGGCACATCCAGGTCGATCTGCTCTATCGCTATCTGCCGCACCTCGTGGCGCGCGCGTTGTCGACGGCGATCGACCTGATCCGGATCGTCTTCTTCGGCTACGCCATCAAGCTGGTCTGGGTCTACATCCAGATCATCGGCGACGAGTCCATGACCACGATCAATCTTCCCAAGGACTACGTCTATTACGCCGTGCTGGCGGGGTTCATGCTGATGTTCGTCCGCTCAGTGCAGGTGGCCATACAACATTTGCGGCAGGGCTACTCGATCCTCGAACGTCCCGGCGCCTACGACGGTTTTGAAGGGTAATCCCATGTTGCTGTTGCTTGGAGGCTTTCTCGTCCTGATGCTGCTCGGCGTTCCCGTGGCGATCGCCATGGCCGCGTCGTCGCTGCTCTACATCCTGGTCAGCGGCGTGACTCCCGACGTCACGCTGGCGCAGCGCATGATCGCCGGGGTGGAGAGCTTTCCGCTGCTCGCCGTGCCGTTCTTCATCCTGGCCGGCAATCTCATGAACATCGCGGGCGTCACCGGACGCATCTACAAATTCGCAGTCGCACTGGTCGGCTGGATGCGCGGCGGCCTCGGCCACGTCAACATCATCGGCTCGGTGATCTTCTCCGGCATGTCCGGCACTGCGATCGCGGATGCCGCGGGTCTCGGCACCATCGAGATCAAGGCGATGAAGGATCACGGTTACACCACGGAGTTCTCGGTCGGCGTCACCGCGGCGTCCGCCACGCTCGGCCCAATCATCCCGCCGTCGCTGCCTTTCGTGATCTACGGCATGATGGCGAACGTCTCGATCGGCGCGTTGTTTCTGGGCGGCGTCATTCCGGGGGTCGTCCTGACGCTGCTGATGATGGCCACCGTCACCTACTTCGCGCACAAGAACAAATGGGGCAGCGATACGCCGTTCTCCTGGCCGCAATTGGGATCGGCGGGGCTCGAGATCCTCGTCGTACTGAGCTTCCCGATGGCCGTCTGGCTTCTGACGGTCGCCGGTCTCTCCACCAATTGGGCAGTTGGGCTTGGCCTGGTCGTGCTGCTCGCGCTCGACTGGTACTTCGACTTCTCTGCGGTGATGGCGCTGATGGCGCCGGTGATCCTGATCGGCGGCATGACGCTCGGCTGGTTCACCCCAACGGAGGCCGCGGTTGCCGCCGTGATCTGGTCGCTGTTCCTTGGGCTGGTGCGCTACCGCACCATGACGATGAAAACGGTGGCGAAGGCGACTTTCGACACCATCGAGACCACGGCGTCGGTGCTGTTCATCGTCACGGCGGCCTCGATCTTCGCCTGGCTGCTCACGGTGTCGCAGGCAGCCCAGATGCTGTCGGACTGGATGCTCAGCATCACCCACAACAAATGGGTGTTCCTGGCGCTCGCCAACGTCCTGATCCTGTTCGTCGGCTGTTTCATCGACACTACGGCGGCGATCACCATTTTGGTGCCGATCCTGTTGCCGATTGTGCTCAAGCTCGGCATCGACCCGATCCATTTCGGTCTGATCATGACGCTGAACCTGATGATCGGCCTGCTGCATCCGCCGCTCGGCATGGTCTTGTTCGTGCTCGCGCGCGTCGCAAAACTCTCGGTCGAGCGCACGACGGTGGCGATCCTGCCCTGGCTGGTGCCGCTGATGCTCGCATTGATCGCGATCACCTACATCCCCGAACTGACCCTCTGGCTGCCGAAATACATGGGACTTTCCAAATGACATCCACAGCTCTCGCCGCAACCCTGTTCGGCCCCGAAGATCTGCGCATGGTCGAGCATCCGCTCGACAAGCTCGCTGAAGGCATGGTGCGCCTCCGTTTCGGCGCCGGCGGCATCTGCGGCTCGGACATGCATTATTTTCGTCATGCCCGGACCGGCGATTTCGTGGTGAAATCGCCGCTGGTGCTCGGCCATGAGATCTCCGGCGAGGTCGTGGAGATCGCGGGCTCCGCAGCGAACCTGAAGCTCGGCGACCGTGTCGCCGTCAACCCGTCGCGCTGGTGCGGCCGTTGCGTCGCTTGCCGCGAAGGCCGGCAGAACCTCTGCGAGAATATCTACTTCATGGGTTCGGCCTCGAAGACCCCACACATGCAGGGCGGCTTCGCCAATTATTTTGACGCGATTCCGGCGCAGTGCGTGAAGATCCCCGATCATGTGTCCTATCAGGCCGCGGCGCTGGCCGAGCCGCTCGCGGTCTGCCTGCACGCGGTCGCGCGTGCCGGCAATATCGAAGGCAAGCGCGGCATCATTTTCGGTGCCGGTCCGATCGGGCTTCTGACCATGCTCGCCGCGCGCCGCGCCGGCATGACCGACATCACGGTGGCCGACATTGCACCGGTGCCGCTGGCCTTTGCGACCCGGCTCGGCGCATCTCACGTCGAGAATGTTGCAGCCGGCGAGGAAGGCCTGAAGGCGCAGGCCGCGTTGCGCGCCTACGATGTCGCTTTCGAAGTCTCGGGCACGGCTGCAGGCCTTGCCAGCGCGATCGGTATCGTCAGGCGCGGCGGGGTTGTGGTGCAGATCGGCAATTTGCCGGGCGGCCAGATTCCGGTGCCGGCCAATGCGGTGATGGCCAAGGAGATCGATTTGCGCGGCTCGTTCCGGTTCGGGCTCGAGTTCATGACGGCGGTGGAACTGATCGCGGACGGCAGCGTGGACGTGCTGTCGCTGGTCACCGCCGAGCGGCCGCTGTCCACCGCGCCGGATGCGCTGCGGCTGGCGCTCGACCGCTCGCAGAGCGTCAAGGTCGTGCTGACCGCTAACTGATCCCGGAAAATTTTTATGATGCTTGAGGGATGGCGCTGGTACGGGCCGGATGATCCGGTCTCGCTCGATGATGTCAGGCAGGCCGGCGCGACGGATATCGTCTCGGCGCTGCATCAGGTGCCGATCGGCGAAGCCTGGACACGCAAGGCGGTCGAGGAGCGCAAGAACTTCATCGAGAACGGCCAACCCGGCCGTTCGCAGCTGACCTGGTCGGTGGTGGAATCGATTCCGATCCCCGACGACGTCAAACGTCTCGGGGCTAAGGCGACGAAGTCGATCGAGGCATGGATCGCGAGCCTGGAGGCGGTTGCCGAGGCCGGCATCAAGATCATCTGCTACAACTTCATGCCCGTCGTGGACTGGTGCCGCACCGATCTGGAATGGGAGCTGCCGAACGGTGCCCGCGCCATGCGCTTCGACCAGGACCGTTTCGCAGCCTTCGAGCTGCACATCCTGAAGCGGCCCGCCGCCGTCCAGGAATACTCACCCGAGCAGCAGGCCCGCGCGAAAAAGCTGTTCGACCAGATGAGCCAGGCCGATATCGACTATCTCGTCATGGTGATCGCCAGCGCGCTGCCGGGCTCGACCACCGAGCCGATGACCATCCCGCAATTCCGCGACCGGCTCGAAACATATCGCGACGTCACGACAAAAATCCTGCGGCAGCATCTCGCTGAGTTTTTGGGCCGCGTCGCACCCGTCGCCGAGCAGCTCGGGGTCTCATTGACACTGCATCCGGATGACCCGCCGCGCCCGTTGTTCGGCCTGCCGCGCGTCGCGTCCAGCGCCGATGACTATCAGGCGTTGTTCGATGCCGTGCCGTCGAGGGCGAATGGCATCTGCCTGTGCACGGGGTCGCTCGGCGTGCGCGCCGAGAACAATCTTCCCGCGATGGCCGAAGGCTTCGGTCCGCGTATTGCCTTTGCGCACCTGCGGGCGACCAAGCGCGACGCGGATGGCCTGTCCTTCCACGAGTCCGATCATCTCGACGGCGACGTCGACATGGTTGCGGTGCTGAAGGTGCTGCTGAAGGAGAACGCGCGGCGTTCGCCCGACAAGAGAATCGTATTCCGCCCCGATCATGGCCACCGCATGCTGGACGATCTCGCAGCGACCAAGCGCACCAATCCGGGCTACACCGCGATCGGTCGCCTCCGCGGCCTCGCCGAGCTCCGTGGCGCGATCCGCGCGATCGAGCATCGGTAGAGGCCAAAACTCTACCACACCGTCATTGCGAGCGCAGCGAAGCAATCCAGAATCCCGCCGCGGAAAGACTCTGGATTGCCTCGCTGCGCTCGCAATGACGTGGAGGGAGAGGTGCCTCACTCCAACACCTCCCGCTCGCTCAATAGCAAGCCGCCATCGCGCCGAGCTTCGGATAGAGCCGGTCGATCGCGGCGATCTCGCTTTTCATCTGCGCGGTGATCCAGTCGCGGATCTCGGCGGCGATGGGGCGCATCGGCCGGTTGCGCGGTGGCAGGAATTCGCAGATACGCCGTGTGGTGGTGAGCGTGTCGGACGCCGGCACCAGCGCGCCGGTCAGCATCCAGTGCGAGGCGACCGTCAGCCAACCGAGCGCGATGCCCTGGCCGAGCAGGGCGGCCTGCATCACGACGGCATAGTCCGTGAAGCTCAGCGCCTTGGCCGCACCGCGGCGCCCAGTGAGAAGCGATGCGTAATCCGCGGCCCAGTCGCCCGGCGTCTCGGCGAGCCGAATGATGGTGTTGCCCTCGGCGGGATCGGTTTCGCCGAGATAGGCAGGGCTGCACATCGGCAGCATGACCTCCTTCATCACCAGCGTGCCGCCGGATGACGGTTCCTCGCGATCGCGGAAGCGCATGCCGAGATCGACATTTTCCACTGGTCCGCGCAGCGCGCCGGAGATCAGTTGGAAGCGCAAATCGACGTGAGGAAATTGCTTCTGCAGCTTGTCGATGCGCGGCATCAGCCAATGCGTGGTGAAGGCGGAGGAGACCGACAGCGTCACCGTCTCGGTGCCCTTGCGCCGCCGTTCGATTTCCACCAGTCCGCTCTCGATGCTGCGAAAGCCTTCGAGCACGCGGCGATACAAGAGTTCGCCTTCCTCGGTGAGCACGGCGCGTCCCGCCTTGCGGTCGAACAGGCGGACGCCGAGATGGTCCTCGAACTGGCCTAGCATCCGGCTCACCGCAGGCTGGGTGACGTTCAGTTCGGCGGCCGCCGCCGTGAAGCTGCCATTGCGCGCCGCTGCGTCGAAGACGAACAGGGCGTTACTTGAGGGCAGCATCCGGCGCAGCTCGGGCATAACACCATGTTATGAGCCGGGTGAGAATTTGGCAATTGCCGAGTTTTGCCAAGTCTGGTGTCATCGACATGACAGCCTAAAGACAGGGCTTGCGAGCGAAGAACTTGGTGCGGTGCACGCTTCGACCGTAAGTGCTCCATTTCCTGTCTATAAAGCAGGCTTATGGCGCGCAGTGAGGCACGCCATTGCAGGGACGTGGCGAGGTCGATCGTTGGACAAACGAGCGGAAAGCGTCGAGATCAGATCCGCGAGCAAGGCCTATGGTGCCGTTCGCGCCCTCGACGACGTGTCCCTCAATGTCGCCGCCGGCGAGTTCGTCTCGCTGCTCGGCCCCTCCGGCTCCGGCAAGACCACGTTGCTCGGCATCCTCGGTGGCTTCATCCTGCCGTCGAGCGGAACGATCCTGTTCGGCGGCCGCGACGTCACCTGGATGCCGCCGCACAAGCGCGACATCGGCGTCGTGTTCCAGAACTACGCGCTGTTCCCGCATATGAGCGTCGGCGAGAATGTCGCCTTTCCCTTGCGCGCGCGACGGCTGCCGAAGGCGGCCTGGCCGGATAAGGTGCGCGCGGCACTTTCGATGGTCGGTCTTGCCGGCTATGAAGAGCGCGGTATCGCGCAACTCTCGGGCGGCCAGCGCCAGCGCGTGGCGCTCGCACGCGCCATGATCTTCGAGCCGCGGCTGATCCTGATGGACGAACCGCTGTCCGCGCTCGACAAGCAGCTGCGCGAATCCATGCAGATCGAGCTGCGCACGCTGCACAAGCGCATCGGCGCCACCATCATCTACGTCACCCACGATCAACGCGAAGCGCTGACCATGAGCGACCGCGTCGCCGTGATGAAGGACGGCAGGCTGATCCAGATCGACGCGCCCGAGCGCCTGCACGATCATCCCGCGGATTCCTTCGTCGCGAGTTTCATCGGCGAGGCCACGATGCTACCCGTGCGACGCGTCGATGCCTCCGGCGTTGCGCTCGGCAATGTGCTTCTGCGCAGCGCCCGCGCCATTCCCGACGGGGACGCGCTGATGCTCGCCGTGCACAGCGAAAAACTGCTGATCGACGATGGCGCGCCGGACACCGCCTGCAATCGGCTGACCGGCACGGTCACCGACATCGTCTATCAGGGCGAGAGCCTGCGCATCTTCCTGGCGCTCGCCGATGGGATCGTGCTCAGCCTGCGCCAGGCGAGCCATCACGAAGCCTACAGCCGCATCCCGCCGCTCGGCGGCAGCCTCACCGTGACCCTTCACCCCGAGGACACCATCGTCGTGCCGAGGGTGAGGGACTGAACCCAAGCCTTGTCCAACCGAGAGAAGAAGCCAAAATGTCGTCAGCAGCCTCGTTCAGCAATTTCAAGGTTCTCACCTTCGACGTCGTCGGCACCTTGATCGACTTCGAGACCGGCGTGCTCTCCGCGGTGCGCCGGATCTCGGGCAAGTCGCCGGCCGAGCTCAGCGACGACAAGATCTTCGAATCCTACAAGCGCGGTCGCGACAAGCACCACGAGCGTTCGAGCGAGGTGATGTTCCATGTCTATCGCTATCTCGCCAAGGAGCTCGGGCTGCAGGCCGATGACGCCTCCTGCGACGTCTTCCAACTCGCGGTGCTGCGCTGGGGACCGTTCCCGGACTCGGTCGAGGCACTCAAGCGCCTGCGCACGAAATTCCGCCTGGTCGCGATGACCAATGCCGACCGCGTCGCGCTCTCCTGTTACGCGCATGCGCTCGGCAATCCCTTCGACGATACCGTGTGCGCCGACGAGACTGGCGTTGCGAAACCCGATCCGGAGTTCTTCGCGTACAACAAGGGGCGCCAGTCCGCTTTCGGCTACAAGCAGTCCGATATCCTGCACGTCGCGCAGAGCCAGTATCACGACATCGGGATCGCGCGGAAGCTCGGCTACAAGGTGTGCTGGATCGAGCGTCGCCAGGGCATGGCCGGCTTCGGAGGCACACCGGCCGTGGAGACGCTGACCAAGCCGGATTTCCATTTTCCGACCTTGAAGGCGCTTGCCGATGCGGCCATCGGGCCGGCGGCGTAACTTTGTGAGCGCGGAGATGACGCAGAACTGGAGCGCATTGCCGTCGGCCAACTCGCTGTGGGAAGCCACGGCAGAGCCGGCGCGCGCGTTTCCGGTCCTGTCCGGCGAGAGCCAGGCGGACGTGGTGATCATCGGTGCCGGCTATACCGGCCTGTCCGCGGCCCACCACATCGCCAAGAGCGGGCTCAGCCCCATCGTGCTCGAGGCCAACCGCCCGGGCTGGGGCGCGAGTGGCCGCAATGGCGGCGTGATCACCGCAAAATTCCGCCTCTCGTTCCGCGAGATCGACGCCGTGCACGGCCGCGCCATGGCGCAGCGCATGTACGGGATCGCGCATGAATCCACTGATATCGTCGAGGAGCTGGTCTCCGAATTTGGCATCACCAGTGCCGCGTTGACGCGCACCGGCCAGGTCAAGGCCGCCCACAACGAGACGACCCTGAAGGCTGCGATCGACGAGGCCAGCTGGATGAAGCGCGAGATGGGCGATGCGGAGGTCCGCATCCTCGACAAGGGGCAAGTGCGCGACGAGACCGGCTCCGACATCTTCGTCGGCGGCGTGCTCAATCCCGGCTCCGGCGGCATCCATCCACTGAATTATCTGCGCGGCCTTGCCGATGGCGTGGCGCGCCGCGGTATCCCCATTTTCCAGGAGTCGCCGGTCGTAAAACTTCGGCGCGATAATAGCGGCATCGTCGCCGAAACGCCGCAGGGCGCGGTGCGCGCGAAGCAGGCGATCATCGCCACCAACAGCTATTCCGACCTCACCGGCGCGACCGCGAACATGCAGCGCACGCTGATCCCGTTCCGCAGCGCCATCATCGCGACCGACAAGCTGCCGCGCAACCTCGCGGGAAGCCTGATGCCGACCGGGCGCACCTACACCGAGACCAAGCGCATGATGCGCTGGTTCCGCATGGTCGACAACCGCGTGATTTTTGGCGGCCGCGGCGCGTTCGGCAAGCAGGATTCGGAAACCGCCTTCGACGCGTTGCGCAAGGCGATGGTCGGCATCTTCCCGGATCTCGCCGACGTCCCGCTCGCCTACAAATGGTCGGGCCTTGTCGGGATGACGCTGGACTCGGTGCCGCATATCGGCCGGCTCGACGACCGCACGCTGTTCTCGATGGGCTACAACGGCGCGGGCGTGGCGATGTCGAGCCTGATGGGCCGCTATCTCGCCGCCTTCGTGCGCGGCGAGACGCCAGAGGTCGGGCTGCTCGATGCGCGGCGCATGAGGACGATTCCGTTTTATCCGCTACGCGAGCCCGCCGTGCGCATGGTCGCCGGCTGGTACCAGTTTCTCGATGCGATCGGTCAATGACGTTTAATTGGTGACAGAGGAGGCGAGGATGACGACGAAACGAGATATTCGATTTGGCTACGCGCTGTTGGGCGGATCGCTCGGATTGTTCGCAACAACCGGCATCGCCGCTGCTGCCGAACAGATCACCTTCGTCTCGCAGGGCGGCGCCTACCAGCAGGCGCAGACGGTGGCGATCCTCGATCCCTCCGCCAAGAAGCTCGGCATCACCATCAACCAGGACTCCATTCCGGATGCCTGGCCCGCGATCAAGACGCAAGTCGGCAGCGGCAAGCCGATCTGGGACGTCGTGGATACTCCGACCGGCAACTGCCTGCGTGGCGGCGAGCAGGGGCTGATCGAGAAGCTCGACTTCTCGAAGATTCCGAATGGCGCCGCGATGCCGGAGTCCTATCGTAGCCCCTATTCGGTTTCCTACGAGTTCTATTCCAGCGTACTGGCCTACAGCCAGAAGACCTTTCCGAAGGACGCGCCGAACAGCTGGGCCGATTTCTGGGACGTCAAGAAATTCCCCGGCCGCCGTGCGCTGCGCAACCACCCGTTCGCAACGCTCGAGGCGGCGCTGATGGCCGACGGCGTCGCGCCCGACAAACTCTATCCGCTCGACGTCGATCGAGCCTTCAAGAAGCTCGAAGAGATCAAGCCGCACATCACGGTGTGGTGGACCTCCGGCGCGCAGTCGGCGCAGCTTCTCAATGACGGCGAGGTCGATATGGAGATGGCCTGGAACGGCCGCGTCAGCGCAGTCGCGAAGGAAGGCGCCAAGGTCGCCTTCACCTACAACCAGGGGGTCTTGCAGAGCACCTCGCTCTGCATCCTCAAGGGCGCGCCGAATCTCGAGACGGCGGTCAAATTCCTCAACGAGGCCGTCGATCCCGTGCACCAGGCCAATCTGCCGCTGCATATCGATTATGGCCCGGGCAACCCGAAGGCGTTCGAGACCAACGTGATCAAGCCCGAGCGCGCCGCGCAATTGCCGAGCGAGCCGGCCAATGCGGCGAAGCAGGCGCTGATGTCCTACGCCTGGTGGTCCTCGCCGGCGGGCGAAGCCGCCGAGAAGCGCTGGGCGTCGTTCATGCAGAAGTAAGCGAAGCGAGGCCGCGTTGACGACATCCGTGCCAGATCCATCGCAAAAGCATCAGCGCCGGGAGCATGCGCTGATGCTGGCATTGGTATCGCCGGCGCTGCTGGTGATCTTGGCTCTGATCGTGCTGCCGGTCGGCTGGCTCGCCTGGCAGTCGATCTACCATGACGGCTTCACGCTGGAGAACTATCGCCGCGTCTTCACCGAAGACATCTACTGGCGCAGCTTTGCGCTGACCTTCGAGATCAGCCTCGCGGTCACGGGAATCGCGCTGCTGCTCGGCTATCCCGTCGCCTACCTCGCCAACTCGGTGCCGAAAGGATGGAGCATTCTCATCCTGTCGCTGGTCGTGCTGCCGTTCTGGACCAGTGTGCTGGTGCGGGCGTATGCCTGGCTGGTGCTGCTCCAGCGCACCGGCGTGATCAACCAGTTCTTGCGTTATCTCGACGTGACGAGCGAACCGCTCGCGCTAGTGCACAACACCTTCGGCACCGTGGTTGCGACGGTCCACATCCTCCTGCCGTTCATGGTGCTGCCGCTCTATGCCACCATGCAGAAGATTCCGAGCGATCTCATGCAGGCCGGCGCCAGCCTGGGGGCGAGCCCGTCGCTCACCTTCGTCCGCGTCTTCCTGCCGCTGTCTCTGCCCGGCGTGCTCGCAGGCTCAACCATGGTATTCGTGCTCTGCCTCGGCTTCTACATCACGCCGGAACTGCTAGGCGGCGGCCGCACGGTGATGGTGTCGATGCTGGTGAGCCGCAATGTCGAGCTCTACAACCAGTTCGGCGCTGCGAGCGCGGTCGCTGTCGTGCTGCTCTTAAGCGTGCTCGCGATCTTTTTCGCCGTCAGCCGTTTCATCTCGCTCGATCGCATATTGGGGCAGAAATGACGCGATTGTCGCCCGCCCGGATCGCCCTCTATGTGATCAGCGCGCTGGTGCTGGTCTACCTGATCCTGCCGGTCCTGATCATCGCGCCGATCTCCTTCTCCAGCGCGCGCTTCCTGACCTTTCCGCCGCCGTCGTTCTCGCTGCGCTGGTATCAGCAGTATTTCTCCAACGCAGCCTGGATGCAGGCGACGCGGGTAACGCTGACTGTCGCGCTCCTGACCGTGATGATCGCAACGCCGCTCGGCGTTGCCGCCGCCTACGCCATCAGCCAGTCGAAGCTGCGGATCATGCGGCTCATCCACATAATGCTGCTGTTGCCGCTGGTGGTGCCGATCATCATCACCGCGGTGGGCATCTTCTTCCTCTATGCGAAAGTCGGCCTGGTCGCGACGCTGCCGGGCCTGGTGCTGGCGAACGTCATGTTGGGCCTGCCATACGTCATCATCTCGGTGCTGGCGGGTTTGCAGAGCTTCGATCCGGCGCAGGAGATGGTGGCACGCAGCCTCGGCATGAACCGCCTGCGCAGCTTCTTCGCGGTGACCCTGCCGCAGATCAAGTCCAGCGTGATCGCAGGCGGCATCTTCGCCTTCATCTCGGCGATGGACGAGACCATCGTCGCGCTTTTCATCTCCGGCGGCCAGTATCAGCCGCTGACCAAGCGCATGTTCACCGCGCTCCGCGACGAGATCGACCCAACCATCGCCGCCATCTCGACGTTGATGACGGCGGCCTCGTTCATGCTGGTGCTGCTGGCGAGCGCGCGGCAGCGCAAAGGGGCATGACGGCAAGGGGGCCTGCTCCCCGGGTCGACATCCGAGAGAGGCATGGCTGCCGCCACTATTTGCCGGAGAGGCATGACGAGGCCGTAATGCCGGGCGGCGGTTTCGGCCTTGCACCTTGTTTCCGGCTGTCCTACGCCAGCCCGGAACAAAATTTTCGCGAAGCTGCGAAACGCATCGCCAAAGCCTTGAGGGAGCCGTCATGACCATTCGCAACACCCGCACCGGGGGCCAGATCCTGATCGATCAGCTGGTCGCGCAAGGCGTCGAGCGCGTCACCTGCGTGCCGGGCGAGAGCTACCTTGCGGCGCTCGATGCGCTGCACGACAGCCCGATCGACGTCATGATCTGCCGCGCCGAAGGGGGAGCCGCGATGATGGCGGAGGCCTATGGCAAGCTCACCGGCCGCCCCGGAATCTGCTTCGTCACCCGCGGCCCCGGCGCCACCAATGCCAGCCACGGCGTCCACATCGCGATGCAGGATTCCACGCCCATGATCCTGTTCGTCGGTCAGGTCGACACCGGCATGCGTGAGCGCGAGGCCTTCCAGGAGCTCGACTACAAGGCGGTGTTCGGCACCATGGCGAAATGGGCCGTCGAGATCGATCGTCCCGACCGCATTCCGGAGCTGGTTGCGCGCGCCTTCCGCGTCGCCATGCAGGGCCGTCCCGGTCCCGTCGTGATCTCGCTGCCCGAGAATATGCTGACCGAGACTGCTGCCGTTGCGGACGCCATGCGGATCGAGCCGGCGGTGAGCTGGCCGGCGCCCGCCGATATCGAGCGCGTCGGCGCCATGCTGGCGAGCGCCAAAGCGCCGCTCGTCATTCTCGGCGGCTCGCGCTGGACCGATGAGGCGACCAGGAGCATCGCGCGCTTTGCCGAGCGCTTCGACCTGCCGGTTGCGACCTCGTTCCGCCGCGCGTCGCTGATCGACGCCGATCACTCGCATTATGCCGGCGACCTCGGCATCGGCCCGAGCCCAGGCCTGAAGGCGCGCATCGACGGTGCCGATGTCATTCTGCTGATCGGCGGCCGTATGTCGGAGATGCCGTCCTCATCCTACACGCTGCTCGACATTCCGACCCCGCGGCAGAAGCTGATCCACGTTCATCCCGGCTCGGAAGAGCTCGGCCGCATCTATCAGCCTGAGCTCGCGATCCAGGCCACGCCCGCCGCGTTCGCGGCCGCGGTCGAGACGCTGAAGCCGGCAGGCGCCGTTGCCTGGAAGGGCGAGGCCGCCAAGGCGCATGCCGATTACCTCGCCTGGACCGACAAGGCACGCGAGCTGCCGGGCACGTTCCAGTACGGCCAGGTCATGACCTGGCTGCGCGATCGCCTGCCCAAGGACGCGATCGTCTGCAACGGCGCCGGCAATTATGCCGGCTGGATCCATCGCCATCACCGCTTCCACAGCTTTGCCTCGCAGCTCGCGCCGACGTCGGGCTCGATGGGCTACGGCGTGCCGGCCGCGGTGCTCGCGAAGCGGCAATATCCGGACCGTACCGTCATCGCCTTTGCCGGCGACGGCTGCTTCCTGATGAACGGGCAGGAGTTCGCGACTGCCGTGCAGTACGACGCAGCCCTCGTCGTCATCGTCATCGACAATGCGCAATACGGCACCATCCGCATGCACCAGGAGCGCGACTATCCCGGTCGCGTGGTCGGCACCCAGCTCAAGAACCCGGATTTCGCGATGTACGCAAAAGCGTTCGGCGGCCATGGCGAGCGCGTCGAGCGCACCGAAGAGTTCGCGCCGGCGTTCGAACGTGCGCTCGCCTCGGGCAAGCCGTCGATCCTCCACTGCATCATCGATCCGCGCGCGATGTCGGTCAGTAAGGACTTTGCCCCTGCGGTGAAGGCTTAAGCGATGTCGGAGGGCCGCCACGTCGTCATCATCGGTGCCGGCGCGGTCGGCGTGATCAGCGCGATCGAGGCGCTGCGCGAGGGACATCGCGTCACGTTGATCGATCCGGGCGAGCCCGGTGGCGAACAGGCGGCGAGCTACGGCAATGCCGGCTGGCTCTCCTCGCATTCGGTGATCCCGCCGGCCGAGCCCGGCGTATGGAAGAAGGTGCCGGGTTATCTGATGGATCCGCTCGGGCCGCTCGCGATCCGCTGGTCTTATCTGCCGAAGGCGCTGCCCTGGTTGATCAAATATCTGCTCTCGGGCTGGACCGAGGCGCGGGTCGAGACGACGGCCTTTGCGCTACGCGACCTTCTGAAGGATGCGCCGCTGTTGCACAGGAAGCTCGCCGAGGAGGCGGGCGTTCCTGAATTGATCGAGCGTAACGGCGTGATGCATGTCTTCCCGTCGCGCGGCAATTTCGACGATGATCTCGGCTGGCGCGTGCGCAAACGCGTTGGTGTCGAATGGCTGGAGCTTTCGGCCGACGAGATGCGTCAGCGCGAGCCCGATTTGCATCCGCGCTACACTTTCGGCGTCGTGGTGGAAGAGGCCGGGCGCTGCCGCGACCCCGGTGCCTATGTCGCGGCCCTCGCGCAACATGCGCTGGCAAGCGGCGCCAAGCTTGTGCGGACCAAGGCGACAGGCCTCAGACTCAACGACGGCAAGTTAGTCACCGTCGTCACGGAGACTGGCGAGATTCCTTGCGATGCCGCGGTGATTGCCGCCGGCGCGCATTCGAAGCGGCTCACGGCATCCGTCGGTGATCCGCTGCCGCTGGAGACCGAGCGCGGCTATCACGTCATGATCGAGAATCCGGAAACGGGCCCGCGCAGCTCGATGATGGCCTCGGATGCGAAGATGGTGGTGAACTGGACCGACAAGGGTTTGCGCGCCGCCGGAACGGTCGAGATCGCAGGCCTCGAGGCCGCGCCGAGCTGGAAGCGCGCCGAGATTTTGCGCAACAACCTCTTCAGCATGTTCCCGAAACTGCCGACGGACATTCCGGCTTCGCGTATCAAGACCTGGTTCGGCCATCGGCCCAGCATGCCGGACGGACGTCCCTGCATCGGTTACGCGCGGGCCTCGCGCGACATCGTCTATGCCTTCGGTCACGGCCATATCGGCCTGGTCGGTTCGGCCCGCACCGGCCGTCTCGTCGCCCAGCTTCTGAGCGGCAAGCCGCCGGAAATTCCGCTCGCACCGTTTTCGCCCGATCGTTTTCTCTGAGATCGCATCATGACCGCTCCAGCCAGCTCGTCCCCCCGAATCGCCCGCGGCGGCAAAGCCATTTATGGGGCGCCGCTCGGCATCTTGATGCTGGAGGCGCGCTTTCCCCGCATTCCCGGCGACATGGGCAACGGCACCACCTGGCCTTTCCCCGTGCTCTATCGCGTGGTGAGCGGTGCTTCGCCGGAGAAGGTGGTGCTGAAGGGGGCGGCCGGTCTGCTGCCTGACTTCATCGTTGCGGCAAATGATCTGGTGCGGCTCGGGGCCGAAGCCATCACCACCAATTGCGGCTTCCTCTCACTGTTCCAGAAGGAGATCGCCGCCGCGGTCGGCGTTCCCGTCGCGACCTCGTCACTGATGCAGGTGCCGTGGGTGCAGGCGACCTTGCCGCCGGGCAAGCGCGTCGGCCTCGTCACGGTGTCCGGTTCGACCTTGACGCCGGCCCATCTCGCAGGTGCCGGCGTGCCGCTCGATACGCCGCTGGTCGGCACCGAGCACGGCAAGGAATTCTTCCGCGTCCTGATCAAGGCCGAGAAGGAGGACATGGACATCGCGCAAGCCGAACGTGACGTCGTCGAGGCCGGCAAGGAGCTGGTCGCCAGCAACCCGGATGTCGGCGCGATCGTGCTGGAATGCACCAACATGCCGCCTTATGCAGCGGCGCTTCAGGCTGAGGTCGGATTGCCCGTCTATGACATCTATTCCATGATTACGTGGTTTCACGCCGGACTTCGGCCGCGCCGGTTTGGCTAGAGGTCGAGAAATTGTCTATGGGCTGCTCTTCCTTCTCCCCTTGTGGGAGAAGGTGGCGCGAAGCGCCGGATGAGGGGTATCTCTCCGCGCATACAGATGCGGATGAGTGCACGGAGAGATACCCCTCACCCAAATGAGTTTGTATCTATCAGCGGTGATGCCCTCTCCCGCAAGGGGAGAGGGCGCAGCCATACGCATCGTGCGCTCTCCCACCGGCAGCGGAAGAGCAGCTATACAATCCCTCGATACCTGATCGCGCCAGACGGTCAGAGCTTTCGGGCCTGAACATCGCTAGAGTGCCGCTCGAATCCACGGAGACAAGCGGTGCACAGCCTTCAATCCAATCCCGACACGCGCGCAGACGATTGGCCGTCCGAGCTCTACCGCATCCTGAAAGCCGCGGACGTGCGGCAGATGTCCTACGTCCCCGATGCCGGCCACAGCCAGCTCATCCGCCTGTTCTCGGCAGATCGCGACGTCACCACCAACGTGCTGACGACGGAAGAGGAGGGCATTGCCATCGCCGCGGGCGCCTGGCTCGGCGGCCAACGTAGCGTGCTCTTGATGCAGTCGAGCGGGGTCGGCAATTGCATCAACATGCTGTCGCTGTCGGCGATCGGACGATTTCCACTGCTGATGCTGGTGACGATGCGTGGCGAATGGGCCGAGTTCAATCCCTGGCAGGTGCCGATGAGCCGGGCGACGCAGCCCTCGCTGGAGGCGATCGGCCTGAAGGTAATGCGGGCGGAGACGGCGGAAGATCTGGTCGAGACCGTGGAATCGGCCGCAGCGCTCGCTTACGATTCCGATCAGCAGATCGCGGTGCTGATCGGGCAGCGCCTGATCGGCAAGAAGAAGTGGTGATCCCAATGCAAGCTCAACTCGATCGCCGCGCCGCCGTTGCCGCGCTCTTGAAGAATCGCCAGGACACGCTGGTCGTGTCCGGCCTCGGCTCGCCGACCTATGACCTTCATTCGGTCGGCGACCACGACGGCAATTTCTATCTCTGGGGCGCCATGGGCGGCGCCGCGCTGATCGGGCTTGGCCTCGCGCAAGCCCAGCCGGGAAAGCGCGTCCTCGCCTTGACCGGCGATGGCGAGCAATTGATGGGCCTCGGCGGCATCGCCACCATCGGCGTCGCGCGCCCGCGCAATCTCGACATCGTCGTGATCGACAACCAGCATTTTGGCGAGACCGGGATGCAGGCGAGCCACACCGGGCGCGGCGTCGACCTCACCGCAATCGCCGTGGCTTGCGGCTTTGCCGCTGCCGGAACCGTGCGGTCGCTCGAGGAAGTGGAACGTCTGGCGACGCAGCTCGACGAGCCGGCCGATGGCCCGCGGCTTTTTGTCATCAAGGTCCTGGCCGAAAATCCGCCGCGCTCGCTGCCCTCGCGCGATGCTGTCTTTATCAAGAACCGGTTCCGTGCTCATCTCGGCTTCGCGGCTGCGTAAGCCGGGTCTCACCCGGCGACAGTCTGCCCCAAGCAGCTATCCTGGAGTGAGACCATGAAACTAACCGGCAAGGTCGCCGCCATTACCGGCGCAGCGCGCGGCATCGGCAAGGCCTGCGCAAAGCGATTCCTGGACGACGGCGTCAAGGTCGTCATCTCGGATGTCGATGCCGACGGCTTGGCTGCGACGGCTGCCGAACTCGGACGACCGGATGCCCTGCGTACCGTCGTCGGCAATGTCGCCAAGCGTGCCGACGTCGACCAGCTGGTCGCCACCGCCGTGAAGGAGTTCGGCCGGCTCGACATCATGGTCAACAATGCCGGCGTTGCCCGCAACCGGGACCTCCTGGAGATTTCCGAAGAGGAATTCGACGAGATCATCGGTATCAATCTGAAGGGCGCGTTCTTCGGCGTGCAGGCGGCGGCGAAGCAAATGATCGCGCAAGGCGGCGGCGGGGTCATCATCAACATGTCCTCGGTCAATGCACTGCTGGCAATCCCGGCGCTTGCGACCTACGCCATGTCCAAGGGCGGCATGAAGCAGCTCACATCAGTGGCCGCCGTCGCGCTGGCCCCGCACAATATTCGCGTGGTGGCCGTCGGACCGGGCACGATCCTGACCGACATGGTGGCATCGTCCATCTACACCTCGGAGGATGCCCGCAAGACCGTGATGTCACGCACGCCGGCCGGTCGTGGCGGCGAGCCGAGCGAGGTTGCTTCCGTCGTCGCGTTCCTGGCGAGCGACGATGCCTCCTACATCACGGGGCAGACGATCTATCCGGATGGTGGGCGGCTGGTCCTGAATTACACGGTGCCGGTGAAGGAGAAGTAGGGACGAAAGGTCACCGCACTCTCCCGTGTCATCGCCCGCGAAGGCGGGCGATCCAGTACTCCGTGACGCCTGTGATTGAACCGAAGGGCCGCGGCGTACTGGATGCCCCGCCTTCGCGGGGCATGACAGCGTCGGTTGCAGGGCAACCTCACTCCGCCGCGGCGGTCATCCCGTGACCCAGCCGTTTCGAGATGCCGCCCGCGCAATCGCGTAGCGCATGGGCGATCGGGCTGTCCCAGCGGGCGTCGAACGTGCCTTCCGGTCCCATCGCGGTGATCACCAGCGCGACATGGCCGGAATGGTCGAACACCGGCGCTGAGAATGCGTTGACGCCGGGCAGGGGATCGCCGAGCGCGCGGGCGAGGCCGTGCTTGCGGACCTCGGTGAGCATCTCAGTGAGCTTCGCGCCTTTCACACCGCGCTTCGGATTATAGCCGACGCCGTGACGATCGAGGCCGCTTTCGAGTGCGGCGTTGATCGTCTTTTCCGGCAAAAAGGCCGCAAAAGCCCGGCCTGTGGCCGTCTCCAGCAGCGCCATCACCGAGCCGGCGCGCATCACGATGTGAACGGGCTGGCCGGGTTCTTCCAGCTGCACCACGGTCGGGCCGTGCGTGCCCCAGACCGCGAGCGAGACCGCATGCCCGATCTGACTCGCGAGCGCCGCGATCTTCGGTCCTGCGATGCGTACGCCGGAGAGGCGGCGCAGGCTGATCAGGCCGAGCTCCAGGGCCAGCGCGCCGATCTCGTAGCGGCCGGTGGTCTCGTCCTGCTCGATCAGGCCGATGCGGGAGAAGCTGGCGAGATAGGGATGCGCCTTGGCCGGCGTCATGCCGGCCTCGCGCGCGAGATCGCGCAGCATCATCGGCTCGCCGCTGCGGGCGAGGGCGCGGAGCAATTCTCCGCCAACCTCGATCGACTGGATGCCGCGGCTTTCTCTTTTCATACGCCTCCTGGCGTGGCTTACGCCGCGTTGCGCTTGGCGGCGCTGTCGGCGAGATGACGGCCGGCAATGTAGCCGAAGGTCAGCGCCGGCCCAAGCGTGATGCCGGCACCGGGATAATTGCCACCCATGATGCTCGCCATGTCGTTGCCGGCGGCATAGAGCCCGGGAATGACCCGTCCTTCCGCATCCAACGCCCGCGCGTTCTCGTCGGTGACGATGCCGGCATAGGTGCCGAGATCGCCGACCACCATCTTGATGGCGTAGAACGGCCCGTTCTCGATCGGCGCGACGCAGGGGTTCGGGCCGTGCAGCGCATCGCCCTGGTAGCGGTTATAGGCCTTCGAGCCCTTGCCGAAGGCGGCGTCGTGTCCCTGTGGTGCGGTCGCATTGAACTGCTTGACGGTCTCGACGAACGCCATGCTGTCGATGCCCGCCTTTGTCGCGAGCGCCTCCAGCGTTTCGCCGCGCATGAGATAGCCGGTCTCGAGGTGATGACCCAGCGGCATCGGGAATGGCGGCACACAGCCGAGGCCGTATTTGCGCAGGGTCGGGTGATCGCAGATGAGGTACGCCGCGATCTCCTCGCCGGGCTTCGCCGCCTTGACCATGGCCTGGACGAAGTCGTGATAGGAATTGCCCTCGTTGGCAAAGCGCTTGCCATCACGCATCACCGCGATCACGCCGGGTTTGGCGCGGTCGATGAAATGCGGCATCACGCCTTGTGAGCCGTCCTTGCGCTTGGTGACCGAGACCGGGACCCAGGCTGCCGCGTTCGGCAGCCGGTCCTCGACATGCCCGCCGGCGGTTTCCGCAAGGCGCAGGCCGTCGCCGGTGTTGCCGGTCGGTCCCGGCGAAAAATGCTCTTTGCCGGTCGGCGCGTGTGGGAACATCTTCTTGCGCCGTTCGACATCATGCGGGAAGCCGCCGCAGGCGAGCACGACGCCTTGTCTGGCACGAATGCGGACGTCGCGTCCTTCGCGGGCGACAATCGCGCCGGTGACAGTGCCGTTCTCGACCGTCAGCTCGCGTACCGGCGCGGACAGCCACATCGGAATCTTCAGATCCTGCGCGGATTTTGCCAGTCGCCCGGCGAGCGCATTGCCGTTGGTCAGCGTCATGCCGCGGCCATAGCGCAGCACGTCCATCAGGTGCCGCGACAGGCGCTTTGCGACATAGACCGCCGAGGTCAGCGACTTCGTCGCGCGCATGAAATGGACGATGTCCTTGCCGGATCCGAGCATCATGCCGAATACGGTCAGCTCGGGCAGGGGCGTGCCGAGGGTCTTGATCTGGTCGCCGAGCTCGCGGCCGTCGAACGGGCGTGCCACCATCGAACGACCACCCTGAGTGCCGCCGGGCGCCTCGGCGTGGTAGTCCGGGAACACCAGCGGCATGTCGAAACGGAGCGCGGTCTTGCTGGTGAAGAAATCGACCGCCTCGGGCCCGGTGCTCAGGAATGCATCGACACGTGCGGCGTCAAAGTTGTTGCCGGCTTCGTGCCGCAGGTAGGTTCGCGCCTGCTCGGGCGTCTCCGCGATGCCGTAAGCCTTGGCCAGCGAGGTGCCGGGAATCCACAACCAGCCGCCGGAGCGGGCGGTGGTGCCGCCGAAGCGTGGCTCCTTCTCGACGATCAGGACGTCGAGACCGCGATAGCGCGCGGTGATCGCGGCCGACATGCCGGAGCAGCCCGATCCGGCCACGAGCACATCGCACTCGTAAGTCTCAATTGCGCTGCGCTCGTTGCCGGTCATGCAGGCCTCACTTCTTGAGCAGCGGACATTTGGATTCGGAGACCGGGCGGAAGGCGTCCTCGCCCTTCACCGTCTTGATGATCTCCAAATAATCCCAGGGTTCCTTGGACTGCTCGGGCGTTTTCACCTTGGCGAGATACATGTCGCGAATGACGCGGCCGTCCTCGCGCAGACGTCCGCCATGAACGAATGTATCCTCGATTGGCAGCTCGCGCATCTTGGCCATCGCCTTGGCGGGATCATCGGTGCCGGCGGCCTTGATGGCCTTGAGATAATGCAGCACCGAGCCGTAGACGCCGGTCTGGATCATGGTCGGCATCACCTTGGTGCGCTCGTAGAATTTCCGCGACCAGGCGCGGGTCGCCTCGTCCATGTTCCAATAGGACGCCGTGGTCATGTAGGTGCCCTGCGCGGATTTGAGCCCGATCGCGTGCACGTCGGTGTCGAACATCAGGAGGCCGACCAGCTTCTGCCCGCCCTGGACCAGACCGAACTCGCCCGACTGCTTGATCGCATTGTCGGTGTCCTGGCCCGCATTGGCGAAGGCGACAACGTCCGATTTCGAGCTTTGCGCCTGCAGCGCGAAGGAGGAGAAGTCCGCGGTGTTGGTCGGATGCTTCACGCCGCCGAGGACCTTGCCGCCCATTTCGTTGATGAAGCGGGTGGCATCCTTCTCGAGCTGCTGGCCGAAGGCGTAATCGGCGGTGATGAAGTACCAGGATTTTCCACCTTCCTTGATCACGGCCGAGGCCGTCACCTTCGACAGCGCGTAGGTATCATAGGTGAAGTGCACCGTGTTCGGGCTGCAAAGCTCGTCGGTCAACGAACTCGCGCCGGGGCCGGAGAGCAGCGCAATCTTGTTGCGCTCGCGCACCATGTTGTGGACGGCGATCGCGATACCGGAATTGGGGATGTCGACGACGGCATCGACCTTGCCGTTGTCGAACCAGCCGCGCACGATCTGCACGCCGACGTCGGTCTTCATCTGGTGGTCGGCGCTGATGATCTCGATCGGCTTGCCGAGCACGGTCGGCCCGAATTCCTCCACCGCCATTTTCGCGGCCTCCACGGAGCCCGGCCCGCTGTTGTCGCGGCCCCAGCTCGACAGATCCGTCAGCACGCCGATCCGCACGGCGTCGTCGGAGATTTGGGCGTTCGCAACGGTGGTCATGGCAGCCGAAGTCATGGCCGCGAGCACGGCGCAGGCCAAAAGCCCTCTCATCTCGTTCCCTCTCGTTTATGGGCCGCTTGGCGCGGCTGGTTGTTGTGGCAGCAAGTTAGATAATGGTGAATAAGTTTGTCAATGGCGAATAACGGCTCCACGTCGTCCCGGCGAAGGCCGGGACCCATACCGCGTGATCTCTCGATGCCGGGCGGTCGCAGTACCGGAGCACGCGTCCTCGCCAAACTCCTCCCTGTGGTTATGGGTCCCGGCCCCCCGTGCGCAATTGCGCACTAGGCCGGGACGACGGTGAGGAGGCAGTGGTGCGAAAAATCTCGCATCGTGATCTGGGGGAGAACTAACACTCCCGCAAGTTGCAACCGCCACAACGATTGGCCATGATGCCACCCAGGAATCTTGGGGCGGATGGCAATGACGGCAGCATCGGGTGTCTCCAGTGCGGCGGAGAAATCGACGACGGCGCATGTGGTGTGGGCGAGCGCGCTCGGCACCGCGATCGAGTGGTATGACTTCCTGATCTACGGCACGGCGGCGGCGCTGGTTCTGAACAAGCTGTTCTTCCCGAGCTTCGATCCCTTCGTCGGCACACTGGCGGCATTCTCGACCTATGCCGTCGGCTTCGTTGCGCGGCCGATCGGCGGTGCGATCATCGGGCATTATGGCGACCGGCTCGGCCGCAAGAAGATGCTGGTCGCGACCATGATCGCGATGGGACTGGGCACGTTCCTGATCGGTTGCCTGCCGACCTACAGCCAGATCGGCGTCTGGGCGCCGATCTTTCTCGTCATTTTGCGCTTCATCCAGGGCATCGGGCTCGGTGGCGAGTGGAGCGGGGCGGTGGTCATGGTGGCCGAGCACGCCGGCAACCGCCGTGGCTTCTACGGCAGCCTGGTGCAGATCGGCTTCCCCGTCGGCGTCGCCGCGTCTACCGGCATTTTTGGTCTGATGACGCAGCTGCCCGAGGCGGACTTCCTGAGCTGGGGCTGGCGCGTGCCGTTTCTGATCAGCATCCTGCTCGTCGGCGTCGGCTTCATCGTGCGGCTGAAACTTGCGGAGACGCCGCACTTCAAGGAGGTGCTCGAGCGCAAGGAGGTTCTGGCGCAGCCGGCGCTGGAAGTCCTGCGCCGCGACTGGCGCAGCTTCCTGCTCGCGATCGGCATCACGGTGTCCGAAGTCGGGCTCGCTTATCTCCTCACTGTTTTCACCGTGGTCTACGCCACGACGCAGCTCGGCCTGCCGCGGCAGGTGATCCTGAATGCGGTGGTCTATGCCGCGCTCGTCGAGCTCGCGACGCTGCCCCTCGCAGGCTGGCTGTCCGACATCTTCGGCCGCAAAGCGCTGTATCTCGCCGGCGGCGTGTTCTCGGTGGCGCTGGCATTTCCGTTGTTCTGGTTCCTCGACACCAGGGACCCGGCGCTGATCACGCTCGCGCTCGTCGTCACGATGACACTGACGCATGCGTTGCTGTTCGGGCCGAAGGCGGCCTTCATGCCGGAGCTGTTCCGTACCCAGGTGCGCTACAGCGGCGCATCGCTGGGAGCCAACGTTGCCGCCGCGCTGAGCGGCGGCTTCTCGCCGCTGATTGCGACGGCACTGCTGGCATGGGCCGGTTCTTATTGGGCCGTGTCGGTCTACATCATCGCGCTGTCGGTCATCACCATCATCGCAACGCTGATGGCGCCGGAGACGGCGCGGGACCAGCTCAGGTCCTGAGCACCGCCTTCATCACGTCTGCCGCGCCAGCGGGCCCGCACGTTCGAAGCCATCATTTTGTACGCAGGTCCTGACGCCTTCTTATGCGCGCTGCCAAAAGCCGATGCAGCGGGACGAACCATTAGCCGCGTTTATGCGGCGAATTTTTACTTCCAATTTTACTTCACAACATCCCGCCCATAGCCTCCCTCGCAATTGATCACATCCGCAGCCGGTCAATGGCGACCGGTGCGCAGCGTTCATCGTAGCCAACGAGGGTTGCCATGCTTGACAGGGACAAGGGGACATCCACTGCCAATCCGGCGGGGACGAGCGACAAGCCTGCGAAAAAGCTGAGCCGGCGCATGCTGTTGAAGGGCGCTGCGGCGGTGGCTGGCGCGGCCGCAGGATCGGACGCGATCCGCGGATTCCCGACGATCTGGGCACAGGAGATCAAGGACATCGAGCTGCGCCATGTCGGCGTGTCCTATTCCGTGGTGAAGGCGATCGGCGACCAGGCGGCCAAGGATCTCGGCTTCAAGGTGACGATGCAGAACCTCGACACCTCCGCCGCCATCAACCGCTTCATAAGCCAGCCTAATACGGTCGACATCGCCGATCTCGAGGGCTGGCAGGCCAAGCTCGCCGCCAAGCGCGGCGTGATCCAGGGCATCGAGGTCAAGAAAGTCAAGGAGTTCGACAACATCCTGCCGATCTTCACCAAGGGCGAGATCGACGGTCACAAGATCCCGCGCCAGGGCATCTCGCCCTACGAGGCCATGTATATCGCCAAGCCCGATTCGACCGATCTGAACGACGGCGTGACCGAATGGGCGACCTTCCTGCCGCAGGTCTACAACGCCGACTCCATCGGCTATCGCCCCGACCTCGTCGGCCATGAAGTCACGGAATGGAAGAATCTGATCGATCCGAAATTCAAGGGCAAGGCCGCGATCCTCGACGTGCCCGCAATCGGCATCATGGATGCCGCGCTCTGCTTCGAAAGCGCCGGGCTGATCAAGTACGGCAACAAGGGCAACATGACCAAGGAGGAGATCGACTTCACCTGCAACAAGCTGATCGAGCTCAAGAAGCAGGGCCAGTTCCGCGCGACCTGGACCACCTTCGACCAGTCGGTGCAGCTGATGGCGGCGGGCGAAGTAGTCATCCAGTCGATGTGGTCGCCGGCGGTTGCCGCGGTACGCGTGAAGGAAATCCCCTGCGTCTACGCGCCGGTCAACATCAAGAACGGCAAGGAAGGCTATCGCGGCTGGTGCAACGGCATGGGCCTGATGAAGCATCTCTCCGGCAAGAAGCTGGACGCGGCCTACGAATATCTCAACTGGTATCTGTCGGGATGGCAGGGCGGCTTCGTCGCGCGCTACGGCTATTACAGCCCGGTCCCCTCGACTGCGAAGAAATTCCTCACGCCGGCCGAATGGGCGTTCTGGTACGAGGGCCAGCCCGCGCCCGAGGTGGTCAACGATCCCTATGGCGTGCCGATGGAGAAGAGCGGCACCAAGCGTGACGGCGGCTCGTTCCTCGACCGCGTCAAGAACATCTCGTGCTGGAACACGCTGATGGACGAAGCTGCCTACATGAACAAGCGCTGGAACGACTTCAAGGTGGCCTGAAACCTGCTTCACCTGACGTGAACGAAGCGCCGGCGCGGCAATGCGCCGGTGCGGAAAGACCGACTTCGAGGCGTTTGCCGACATGCAGACCAGTCAAACCCCACCACGCGCAAATCTCGCCGGCTGGCTCTACGTGTCGCCGCTCGTACTGGTGCTCGTGCCGTTCTTCGTTGCGCCGATCCTGGTCGTGCTGGCCGCGAGCTTCTTCGCCACCGACGGCTTCGGCGGGCTGACGCCGGGCTTCACGCTCGCAAGCTACCTCGAGGTGCTGCATTCAGCGCTGACGCTGAAGCTGTATCTGGCGACGATCAAGTTCACGGTGCTGACCTGGATCTTCACGCTGATCATCGGCTTCTTCGTCGCATACTTCCTGGTCTTCCACGTCCGCAACCAACTGCTGGCGATTGGCCTGTTCCTGCTCTGCACGGTGCCGTTCTGGACCTCGAACATCATCCGGATGATTTCCTGGATTCCGCTGCTCGGCAAGGAAGGCCTGATCAACCAGGCGCTGCTGGCAATGGGCGTGATCCGCCAGCCGCTGGAAGTGCTGCTGTTCTCGGACCTGGCGGTCGTCATCGCCTATGTCCACCAACTCACCATTTTCATGATCGTGCCGATCTTCAATTCCATGGCACGGATCGACAAGAAGCTGATCGAGGCCGCGATCGATGCAGGCGCCAGCCGTTTCGACATCATGCGCCTGATCGTGGTGCCGATGTCCAAGAGCGGCATCGCGCTCGGCACCATCTTCGTCGTCTCGATCGTGATGGGCGATTTCTTCGTCGTCAAGGTGATGTCCGGCGGCGGTTCGGCCTCGGTGGTCAGCGCGTTCTACGAGGACGTCGGCGTGCTGCAATATCCGACGGCGGCGGCAAGCGCGGTGCTGCTGACGCTGGTGCTGGTCGCGATCGTCTCGCTGATCCTGCGCACCGTCGACATCAGGCAGGAGATCACGCGATGAGCGCGGTTCTCGCCGACATGCCCAAGACTGACTTGCCCAAGACTGACTTGCCCAAGACTGACTTGCCCAAGACTGACTTGCCCAAGACTGACTTGCCCAAGACTGACTTG
>NZ_JBVVOT010000034.1:0-77929 GCF_055807455.1 Bradyrhizobium sp. Kon58 | reverse complement strand
GACCGTAGCAACGACGGCCAGGACCACACGGTTTTGCCGTACGCACGGCCCGCCATTTCGCCGCAGTTTTCCCGGCCCTGTCGACGAAGCCGGAAACTTACAGGCGAGACGAAGCCTAGCAGCGCCGCTCGTCCGCACGCGGTTGCGGGCTCACAGGGACTACCCGCCCTGCCCGCACCATCTCGTGCCGACGCTGCCGCGTCCATCGCAAGCCCGGCTCGCAATCAAGACGACAACGAGATCGCCCCTCAAGGATGAGCCGGGATGAGCGACACATACGTCAAAACCGAATTTCGGTAAAGTGGAATATTTGCGCGGGGAGGGGTTGACGGGGTGGAGGGTGTTTTGCCCGACGGGCAGTGCCTCCCATACGTCAAAGCCTCGGAGTGATTGCTCAAGAGTTAGGTGCACCCTCACCTGATCGGCCGCGTCACCAGACTAAAGCATACATTACATCCGGATCGGCCCGGATTGCGCTCATCCACCGGTTGCGCTTGGATACGCCTTTAGGTCTGGGGGGACCAAAATGCGTATTCTAGTGATTGCGGCGCTTGGCGCCATGGTGGGCGGCTGCGTCACCAACACAGAGACAGTTCAGTTTCGGGCGTCGAACCCGCAGCAGCAAGCGCTCATGCGTGACGGGCAGCCCGCTTTGGTTTCGCGCCAGCGGAATTCGCTGGTGCTGGTGCGACCTGCGGCTCGACAAATGCAGAAAGACGGCCGGCCCGTCTTTGTCGTCGGGATCAACAATATGGGCAGACAGCCAATCGACTTTCGGGTCGCTCAAGTTGAGGCCGTGCAGCATGCTGCCGGTTCAGATTTTGAGATGAAGATCGTTACCTATGAAATGCTTGTTCAGGAAGAACGCAACCGTCAGGTGGCCGCAGCCCTCATAACCGGCCTCGCTGTTGCCGGTAACGCCTACGGCGCATCGCAGGCCGGCCATGGCCATTACACGACGCCTAGCGGTCGCTCGGGTACGTTCTATAGCCCGACGGCTGCGGCGATAGCTCAGAACAACGCAACCGTCCAAAACGACGCAATGATTGCAGCGACCGTTGAGACGGGACAACGAAACATGGCCGTCCTGGAACAAGCAGTCATCAAGGACAACACCTTGATGCCAGGCGAATGGTACGGGGGCCAGCTTCATCTCGCGCCACCAACGGACCAGGGCGGCGGCTCCAAGATGTACACGATAGTCATCACGGTCGGCGGTGAGCGTCACGTCATTGATATCGCGCAGGGCCCGGCTGGCGCTTAGCTTTTCTTAGCACGGGCGATTCCGGATACGGTGGCACTGCCTTCGATTGGTTATCGAAAGATCGCGCCACTAGACTCGCATCGTCGTCAACTAGCAACGTACGCACGGAGCGATTGACGACAGCACGCTACCAGTGGGGGATTGTTGACCGAAAGCGCGCAGAACCGGGAGCGATTTCAAGTAGCCTATATTGGCGACGATGAAAATGATCACAGCATGGATGTGGAGGCGCTCCCTTTTCGGAGAGGCCCAATCACGAGATCAATCGCTAGAGCCGCCATGACCGAAATCAATGACGGATGGAGAGTCCATCCCGTGCCCTTACCAGCTGAGCTACCGCGACTCATCAATTGCTCGACGGGCCAAAGAACAGAGTATCCAGCGAAAACAAGAATGCGCCGATCGCCAAGACTGCCGCGAAAGCGAGCATCAGGCGGGTGAATTGGCGATTGTACGAGTGGAATTCCTTTGAGAGTTCACTCGCTAGCGGGCGCCTGAGCGTCAGCAGGCCGCGCCATTCCGGCCATTCTCCTGCTCTCAGAAATGCCAGGCGGGCTGTCATCGCTACGACCACGACCGCGCATCCCCAATCCGCGAAGATCAGGACACGGACCACATCGTGGAGGACGGACATGCGAAGCTCGGGAAAAATGGTAGCGGGAGAGGGACTCGAACCCCCGACCCCAGGATTATGATTACCCGCCTCTTGTAGTCCTGGGCGCTCGTACAGCGGTTTGGCACCAAAAAATGGGTAAATCTCGCGCCAGACCGCTCCGGCCCCCGTGTCCGGCGGTCGCTTTCTTGGACTTCGATGGTACGGCAGTGGTACCTTCCCGTTCCTTGCCTGGGAAAGGAACGGAAAATGTCCTCCGTACGGCTCGACCTCACGCCCGAGGTCGTCAAGACGGCCCTCAAGCGCGCGCTGGACTGGCAAGAGGGAATCCATGACGTCTGCGACAAGCTGCAGCCGTACCTGGTGCTGCGGGTCCGCGGGCACTCGGCGTCATGGCTGGTCAAGACGCGCGAACGGACGCTGAAGATCGGCGACGCCATGCCGGCCGCGACCGCGGGCAAGGTCCCGCAGCGCCGCAAACGGGGCAGCGCCGCAGGGGAACGAATCCTTGGGTTGCGCGAGGCGCGCGAAGCCGCCAAGCGCGAATGGGCTAGGATGGGCAATCCCACGAACGCGGCCGAGACGCCGGCGGGCTGGACCTGGGGCAGACTGGCCGATGAATACAAGGCCCACATCGCCGGGATGCGTGAGGATTCCTCCGGCCGCCCGATCTACCCGTCGGCGGAAACCCAGAGCGACGTCCGGCAGATCTTCGGCCGCAAGGAGGTCGAAAAGCACGAGACGCGCCTGCTCGCTTCCCTCGACGAGAACTGGTTCGAAGAGGTGCAGGAAGCGCTGCACGAGGAATACGGCTACGACGCTTACCGCAAGTTCCGCGCATACGGCCAAGCGGCTCTGAATTGGGCGGCGGCCTTCAGGCGCAAGGAGAGCGGCCTTGCCGGGCGCAAATGGTGGCTTCTCGCGGAGCGGCGCCGTCGAACCAAGGAAGAGATCGAAAAGAAGGTCGTGCGCGACAAGGCGCGGGCGAAGAAAAAGGACGATTTCAAGGTGGAGCACCTCGGCATGCTGCTGGCAGAGCACGAACGCTTCTGCGCCTCGCGCAGCGGCAACGAGCGCATCTCGCCAGGTGTGCGTTGGGGGCTGTGGTGGGACGCCTTGACCGGCCACCGGCGGGGCTCCGGCACGTGGATCGCCCAGGAGGATCTCGACTACTCCGACCCGCGCGGCGAGCCCGGCTGGGGCCTCGCGACATGGCAGCCCGAAGTCATGAAGGCGCAAAATCCCTTCACGCTACCCATTCCGCAGCTCGGGCTGCACGTCGCCGATTGCTGCAAGCGCGATTGGACGCGGGCGGCCAAGCGCGCCGGCATCTGGAATCGGAAGAGCAAGTGGGTGTTCGCCTCGCGCGTGATGCAGTCAGAGGCCGGCGACATCGCCGTCTCCGGATCCGCGCTGGCCAACCATCTGCGCAACATGCGCGGCCTGCGTGAGGGCAATCATCGGGACGTGCTGCGCGGAATCCCTCCGTTCTCCATGCACATCATTCGCTCCACGATGGGGGACTACATCCTCGACGAGACCGGACTTCCCCCCGGCACCGCATCGCTGATGATCGGCCATGAGATCGCGGGCGACCGCAGGAACGAGCTCGACCGCGTCGGACAGACCGGCAAACGCTGGTACTTCCAGGCACAGCGGATTCCGGAAAAAACCGCGGCGATGGCCTTGTGGAGCGATGCACTGCTCAGGGCGTTCAAGGAAGCAGGCGGCGTCTATCCCGACTAGATTAGGGCGCGGAACGTGGCGCGACGGCATTCCGCCATCGCCCGTGCGCCCTAGTCAATCCTTCTTTCCCGGATGCATTGGTCGATCTCGACGGGCCGAGGCGGGAGCTTTCCAAGGAGCGAGTTGCGCTCCCATCATTGCTTCGTCATGTCCCGGACCTTGCAGCCGAGGGCGATACCCGAGAGCGTTGCCCCGACGATGTTGGCCAGCACAATGACCCTGTCCCCCCTGCAACGCTCCATAGACGACCCACATAACAAGTCCTAGTGTCAGAGCAGTCAGCATACCGAGAGAGAGGTCATCTGTAGATCCTCGCGGCCACACCTTGCGGACTTGCGGGAGGTAGGAGAGCGAAGCCAGGACGGCGGCTATTCCGCCGATGTAGGGGGCGATCGAGCCAGGCACCGCCGCAGCACATCGCGATTGATCGCCTGAGATCTAGAGCCCGTTTGCGTCTACACAAATAAGGTGCCCGTCATCAGCGGGCACGAGAGCTCGTCTACCGGCCACTCAACAATATCCGAAGAAAGGGCGGCGGCGATAGTAACGGCTCGACCAGCCCGCAGCCTTCAGATAGGCACCACGTTCGACGAGGCTCGCCTTGACGCTCCGTAACGATGACCACTCTCTGTTCTGCGCTCATGCTTTACTTCTGCCCGTTCACGCCCCGAATCGAACGGCGTCGAGTACCTTTTTTGACCGGTGAACCCCGGCACGGCGGGGACCGAACCGGATGACCCGCGTCGACCGGAGTCGACTGCGGACAGTAATCTAGAGGTGTTAGAGAACGGACCCTCAGAGGTGATATCTTTTCCTCTTTGCTTTGTTAGCGTCAAGAGGGGCGGCGCGACCCGCGGCTGCGGCATGACCGGTTTGAGCTTCCGAACGGAGGATGATCGATGTTCAAGCGGACAAGAATAGCCATCATGTCAATCCTGATCGTGTCCTCATTCTCAACCGGTCGCGCGTCGGCTGGAGCCACCGACGAGAATCTGCCCGACCGAACGACGGCCGGTTTTGTCGAGAAACTTTATCGGGTGGACTGCGGCCGCTCTCTTGCCAACGACGAGTCGGTGTGGACCCCGGGCGAGAACGCAGGAAAGAGCATTGAGTTCTCGTCAACTTGCTGGCTGATAGAGCACAAAAGTCAATGGGTGCTGTGGGATACGGGTGTTCCTCAATCGACCCTGAACGACCCCAAGGGCTGGTCGACCCTCCCTAAATTGATCGTCTACCACCTCGACAAGACGATAACAGGTCAGCTTGCAGACCTCGGACTTAAGATAAACGACATCACCTATGTTGTGCTGTCCCACACGCATGGCGACCACATCGGCAACGTTGGCCTATTTCCCAATTCAACAATTGTGATGCAGCGAGCCGAGCACAAGTGGATCTACTCTCCAGACGGCGCGAACAACAATGTGAATCAATTGAAGGCCCTCGCGCGCAAGCTCATGGGCAAGCCAAAAGACCTGCAGTTGGTCGACGGCGATACAGACCTGCTCGGCGATGGCAGTATCACGCTGGTCTCGACACCGGGACACACGCCAGGAAGCCAGTCCCTGTTGGTTCACCTGAAGAATTCCGGTTTTATCCTTTTGTCCGGCGATGTTGTTCATCTCGCGGACAATTTCCAGAGAAACATAGTGCCGTCCCTGAACACGGACAAGGCGGCGTCAATCGCCTCAATGGACAAGGTCCGGAGAATGATGGCGACGTACCAGGCCAAGCTGTTCATCAATCATGATAAGGCACAGACCGACATGCTGAAACTGCTGCCGGCATTTTATGACTGAGAGCCGTCAACCTCTCGCAAAGGAATGACTGCCACTTGCCCATTCGATGCCGACCGGAGCAGGGTTAGTCGTCCGTTAAGAAGCTGGATTGAGCTGTGCTGGATAGGCGAGGGTTGGCCAGAGCAATCGTAGGAACAGGGCCCTATCGATCATTGCTGCGGCTCATACGTTGGTATGATCTAGCGTCTACCAAGGTTCGGTCGCAGAGCATATGACGCATCTCTAGGATGCAAAAAAGACGATCGTGAGATCGTCGCAATCGGTTCTTCCTCAGCAGGCTCAATCGCGACGGGCGAGAGCGGGGTTCTCCATCCGGAGCACTACGTGAGATTGCGGCGATACGCCACCGGGGTGAATCGTAGTCCCGCAGGCTGGTGATTGCTGGGGTCGGCGAGCGGGTCATGAAATCGACAATGTGCGTCCTGGCGAAGCAATGAGCATTTCTGTGGAGAACGACGGCGCCTTCCTGTCCCGGGCCGCGGTAGGATCTCGCGAGTTGCGTTTTTGCCTTACGTTAACAGCGATTTCGGCCGTCGTCTTTGTTGGCTGCATTCCCTATGTGCGCGCGCCGATGCAGCCCTCGCCTGCTCTCGTTGCTGTATACAACGCCGTATCCACCCTCAATGATCTCACGACCGCCATTATTCTCTTTGGCCAATTCAACATCCTGCGCTCGCGCGCATTGCTGCTGTTGGCGAGCGGGTATCTGTTTGCCTCACTGATGAGTGCCGTTCAACTTATGGTGTTTCCCGGTATGTTTTCGGATACCGGTCTGCTCGGCGCGGGACCGCAGACAGCGTTATGGCTCTGTGTATTCTGGCACGGCGGTTTCCCGCTCGTCGTGATCCTCTATGCGCTGCTTCAAGATAGTAGCCATGGGATTGCCGCTCCGCCGCGTATCTCGATTGCGAGGGCAGTGACCGCAGTCGTCGGCGTCGTGTTCGCATGCTGGTTCGCTGCGACGTGGGGCACCGAAAATGCGCACCTGCTCCCACCGATGCTGGATACAACCGGTTTTACGCCCTGGCAAAGGATCGTCAATCTCGCCGACATCGTACTAGTCCTGGGCGCCTTCGTCTTGCTGGCGGCGCGCCCTCGACGCAACCTGCTGAATCTATGGCTTATGGTCGTGATGGGCTATTGGTTCTGCGACATCACCCTGAGCTCGTACCTGAACGGCGGTCGCTATGACCTGGGTTTTTACGCCGGACGAATCTACGGTGCACTGGCGGCAAGCTTCGTGCTCGCCGTACTTGTTCTGGAACACTCGCGTTTGTATCGCAGCCTCGCAATCGCCGCAAATCGCCTGAAAGAGCGCGCCACGGAGCTATTGCGCGCGAATGAAACGCTGCAGAGCGAAATTGCCTGTCGTAAGCGGGCGGAAGAACGGTTGCGCCAGGCGCAAGCGGATTTGGCACGTGTCAGCCGGATCACCGCCATGGGAGAGCTGACGTCGTCTCTGGCGCATGAAGTGAATCATCCGATTGGCGCCATCATGATAAATGCCGAGACTTGCATGCGCTGGCTTTCGCATGAAGTTCCGAATATCGAGAGGGCTCGCGCGATCGCAAGCATGATCGTAAAGGACGGAACACGCGCTTCAGAGACGGTCGCCCGTATGCAGCAACTCTTCGACAACGGCGCGCCGCTGCGCGAGTTGGTTGACGTGAACGATGTCATTCGGGAGATGGTCATCCTGCTGCACGGCGAGGCTGCACGATATGCGGTGTCGATCCGTACCGAGCTCATGGACGATCTTTCCCCGGTCTCGGGAGACCGCACGCAGTTGATGCAGGTTCTGATGAATCTCATGATCAACGGCATGGAGGCCATGAGCGATGCGGACGGAACCCGAGAACTCGTCATAAAGTCCGAGCAGGTGGAAGGCGGACAGGTCGCGGTGTCCGTCAGCGATACCGGCGTTGGTCTGCCGCCGCTGCTGACGACTCAGATTTTCAATGCCTTTGTCACCACCAAAACCCGCAGCGTTGGCATCGGCCTGTCAATAAGCCGCACCATCGTTGAAGGGCATGGAGGCCGCTTGTGGGCCACCAACGATCGATCGCGCGGCGCGGATTTTCACCTTACCCTCCCGATCGGAGGCGACGCCGCGCTTGCCGATCGTTGCGCGTGACGCAAATCCCCGGGTGCTCGCGCTGAACATTTCGGCGAAATGGGCGCGTTACCCCGTCAAGTGTCTCAGCATCGCGTCCGGGCTGAACGGTCCGGCGCGATCGGCCGACGCGTCCGACCAGGTAGGGCAAGGCGAAGCCGCCGATGCCATCCAGGACCAACTGTGAAATCGTGTCCAAACGAAATCCACTCCCGTCACTTCAGCGCGACTTTTGCTCCGGGAAACGGTGATACTGCGAGCTATTTGCGTACGCGGCCATACCACACTCGGAGAACTCCGATCACATCAAGGTATGATCGGTCAGCGGTTGTGGCCGGCACGAATTGAATGCACAAGTTAGCAAAAGATCAGAGCGAGGGCGCCGTCCCGCTTTCGATCGCAACCACATCGCGCTTGCGCGAGATCGGCGCGCCGGCCGATACCTTGCCTGGAAGAGCAACAACCAATCATACGAGCGTGTTACGCGTTTGCATTCTTCTGACCATCGATTTCGCGATCGTGTTCCGCCATCTAAAAAAGGCGGCAGGGATCATTTCGGGAGAATGACCATGAAGGAAATTCGCGAATTGACAGCGGTATCGGCCACCGCTTTTTCAGTACTTGCACTGGCCAACATATGAGGCTCAGCGGCATACGCCGGGCCGGCGGTGCCCGCGGGGCACTATTGCATGACGTTCGATACACGCGGCTCGGATTGCGGCTTCACAAGCTACGAGCAGTGCCTGGCGACCGCATCGGGCATTGACGCGGAATGTTATGGCAAGACCGCTCGCGACGACAGCGATGATCGAAATCTAGGGCGTCGCAGCAATGCCTGGCGCAGCCGCGTTGATGCAGGGACTGGCTTAGTTGCACGCTGATCGCGAGTCAGCCAGGGCGTTCAATACTTTCCCTGGGCGGTATAGACCAAGGCTTGATCGTCGATCTCCTGCACGGGGAGCTTGTGTACTTCGGCCGTGACATGTAGTTCCTGCAAGGACGGCATGGCGGCGGTTCCGGACGCCAGCTCGACGGAGGTCGACGGCCAACGTGTCATCATGACCCCGGCAGCAAGCAATGCGACCACGGCGATGGCAGCGATAATCAGGCGCATCATGGTGGCCCTCCGTTTTCGCAGTCCCTAGATAGGTCTGCGGTGCTGGCAAATGGTTCAGGGGAGAGGCGTCGATCAGCGACGCCTCTTTTGCGGGCACAAGGTCAGCGTCTCACGCTGCCTTCCGCGAAAGCGGCGGATGACGATTGCTGTACCGAGGCGTTGAGAACCGCGGCGGAACCGACGGCTATGGCGGTGGCGACTAGGCAGGCCACGATGAACGAGCGCATGATGTTTCCCCTGTTGCCCTGCCATCAGGCAGGAAGTGAATAGGCCCCGGTCTCGATCTCCACGAACGCACGGCCCAATGAGCCGACACTTGCGTAGAAGACGGCCGGCTGCGCGCGCTCCAGATCGGCGAAAAAGCGCCGGGCCCATGTTGCCAGGTGCTTTGCGAAGAAATCACGATCGCAGCCGTCCGAACCGGAGATGGCGCCGCCGACCAGGCCCGCCATCGTCTCGCAAAGGGTTGCAATGTGATCCTCGGGTTCGGTCGGGTTCACCCGCTCGATACCGAGAAGCTGGAAAGCCTCGCGCAATTCCACCAGCGGCCGGCCGTACAGCGAGCCGGTGAGATATTGGGACGCGTAAGGCAGGATCTGGCCCTGGCCCAGTCCTACGAACAGGTCGAAATATTCGCGCGCGGCGCCCGCTTCGCTGGATCGGCGCGCAGCCTCGGCGAGCGCCGCATGCGCCTTGCCGAGTGGCGTGGCGTCGCCCTGCAGCGCCGACAGCCGGCCGAGCAACTCGCGACTGGGCCCCCGGGCCAGCAAGTTCGCCAGCAGTCCGTATTCGCGGGCACGAGCGCGATCCAGTTCATCGACGACATGTCTGTCAGAACCGCGCGCAGTGCGCTCCCGCATCGTTCGGTCCTCGTCTGCAACCGGTACTGCGGCCAATCTGGAACTCCCTATTGCGGCAATGCGCCGCCATGTGTTCGGCGCTTCCACGGCGCGCCACCTTCCAGTTCTGCAACGGGTTGCTCGACCGCCGCGCCCTCGTCAGCAGTTTCACTCAAAGCGGCCGGCAGGTGAGGCAGATCTGGCTCTGCGATTTTCGCGACAATTCCGGCTTCCGCCGGCGCTTCCAACGCCGTCGGCAACTCGGCCATGGCGGTGACCGGTTCGGCGGGCTGACCAAACGCCTGCGCGAGAAGCGCCGGTACGTCATCGGATTCGAACAGCGGACCAAAGCCCGATATGGCCGTTCGATCGTTGAAGTCCCATTGGTTTTCCGCAATGCCGACGAAATCGCGAATGGCCGGATCGCTGATCCAGGCCCGGCGCAACGCCGCGCGGGTCAGTTCAGCCGGCACCTGGCTTTTCAGAAAGGCACGAATGTCGGTATCGATGGTGATGGTGTCGACCGATGGCAACTCCACCGGATCGACCGGCCCCTCACCCGATCCCGTTTCAGGCTCCGTATTCTCCGGTCCGGCTGAACCAGCCAGGGTGTCGTCCTGCCCGGTGTCTGCCTGCCGCTTGGAAACGGCCTCGTGTTTCAACCGCGACCATCGTGAGAGCGAGCTTTCTGGCACGGTCATGTCCCGTTCCCCTGCCCGTCCTTTTGGCGATCGAATTCAGCGGGCTGGCGCCGGCGCTTGATGAAGGGCCGCTCAACGTGATGTGTGGCGATGAATTGACCGACGATCGCCAGAATGTCCTGCGGCATTGGCACCGCCTCGACGAGGTTGTTGCCCGCGTCCGTGGAAGCCTCCCCCTGCGCCGGATCGGCCGTCACCGCCAGCAGCTCGTACGGCCGGTCGGATCCGGTCGGGCCGAGCACCACCCACAATTTCGGCGTCCCGCATGCGAGATTATCGCGGTAATAGGCCGTCTCAGTTCGGTGAAGTTCGATCAGGGCCTCACCCGCGTAGAACAGCATGCTTTCCGCCTGCACATCAAGCGCCGTCCACGGTTCAGCCGAAGGTGTCCCGGCGAACACCGAAACCGGCCGCCAGAGAAACTCGGCCCAAACACTCTTCGCCCGGCGCCGTTCGACGACGACACCCACCGGAACGCTTTCGAGTATCGTCGATCTCAATTCGCGGCCTCCTCACAACGGATTGGTAAGCCGGTCACCAGATTTTGCGGCTTCAACCGCAGCTCTTCGTCGGCCGTCATGGCTGCCAGCAAATATACCGGCTCCCCCCTGACCTTCTCGATCACATCCGACGGATCGCGGAAATCAAGCCGGTACAGGCCAACCAGGCGCGCCCGCAGCTCGCTGTCCACGTCATTTCCGTTCCAGATCGCGTCGCCGATCCGAGTCGCGTCGGCACTCAACCCGACATACCACGACAGCGGTTCGTCGCGCAGTTCCGCCACCGGTTCGACCGCGACGTTCACCGCGAGCAAATGCGATATCCAGCGCGCGATTACATCGCCCAACGCGGCCGATCCACGTTGTCCGGCCGTCAGGTCAAGCCCGACGTCGAACCGGTCGCTGCGCTCCCAGTAACTGCTGGCGGTGGCATCGCTGAGCACGTCGGCCTCGACGGCTGCCGGCAATCCCAGCAAGGCAAACAGCGGTGACTGGTGCCGCCGATCGACACTCGCCTCTTCGTCCCAGGCGATGATCGAGTTGCCTTCTACTGCCAGCTTCTGCGTACGAAAGAACAGCTCGGCAGCGCGCAGAACAAGGGCATCGTCGCAATCGTTCAGCGCATTGCGTAGAATGACCTGTATCAACTGCCCTATAAAAACCTGCGGCAGCCTGATATTTCGTCGCATGATATCCAGATAGGCCGATTCAAGGGTGCGATGCCTCACCAGATGATCGCGCCAGGCAATCATCACCTCCCAGTTCTCGCGCGCATCCGGGTCCGCAATCGCAGCAATCTGCGACGAGGTCACCGCCTGCCGCGGATTGTGCAGCAAGATGTCGTAGAGCGACCGTTCAGCCAGGCAGGCTTCGGGTGGCGGCACCAGTTCGGCGCGTGCCAGATACACCTTCAAGAATTCGTCCGTGACCACCAGTCTTTTCGTGGCGTCGCGATCGAGCAGGTGATGGCCGCAACCGAGCCAGAAATCGTGCTTCGCGCTCAAGGTCGTCCTCCTTTCCGGAGCGTTGCAAGATCGAGATGCTCGTCCGCATCCTGCTCGCCGACGATCTCCACGAAACTGAAGGCCCGCGACGGCGATTGCGCGGCGGGACGTAGCGAGCGGAATGCCTCGTGGATCGAGCCGCCCTCGAGGCTCCGCGTCACGGCGACGATGACGCCATCAGGATGATCGCAGAGCGAGGCCGCAAAGGCGACCTCTTCCCTCGCCGCCTCGCCTGCGGAGGCCAGATCAGGCGCACCAAACTTCCGGACCAGTTGCGCGGCGAGCAATTCAACGACATCGGCATGGTCCTGCTCGGTCGCGTCGACGATCTGAACCAGGGTGGAGCGACCGAGCGAGCCAATTCCCAAAAACCCGGCACGAAACGCCGTCCGGATTTTGCCCCGCAGCGCCGGAATGTCTCGGTTGAGAAAGGCGAATGCGCCCGAAACCGCCCATTCACCCGGGACCGCAGCCCGGTCGAAGACAAACGAATCGGAGGCGTCGAGTTGAATGGTGCGCAGCAGCTTCACGGACGCGGCCCCCGCTTGCCGGCGAGATCGCCTTCCTGCAGATAATCGTCGGTGGTTCGGAGCGCACGATCCGGCGCGCCATAGGGATCGAAATGTCCCTCCGAGACGACGGCAACTCGGCAGTCCTCGCACATCTTGATGAGGTCGGTGCGGCGCGACGAAGCCGTATACATCCAGTGCCTGCCCTCGAGTTTAGCCACGACGCGATCGATGGTGCTCTTCACTCCGAACGGCTTGCCGCACTGGATGCAGCAAAATGGCTCCTCCTGCTTCAGCACACGGGCAGGCGCTGTCGCAGCGCCGAAATCGATCTGGGGCTTCAAGGTGATGACCTGTTCCGGACAGGTCACCTGGCAGAGCCCGCATTGCACGCAGGCGTCCTCGACAAAGCGCAACATCGGCCGCTCCGGGTCATCCCGCAGCGCGTCGGTCGGACATGCCGACACGCAGGACAGGCAAAGCGTGCAGTTACCCGTGTCGACTTCGACCGCCCCGAATGGCGCCCCCTTTGGCAGCGCGACTATGTCGACGGGTTCGTGCGCCGCCCGATGGAGTTCGCGCAGGGCGAACCGCAACACTTCGCGCTTGCCGCCAGTGGGTCGAAAGCTTGCCGGCCGCGGCGCGGACGGCATGCATGGAATCTTTCGCAAGGCGACACCGGCGACATCCGGATCGTCGGTCTCGAGCATTGCAAGACGGGGGCCGGCGAAGCCCAGCCCTTGCAGGATCGGTTCGGCCAGCGCGACCGTCTGCCTCAAGCCAGCGACATCGTGACGGAGCCTGCCTCGCAGAAGGAAGCGGATAGCCGATGCGCCATATGCAAAGCCGGCTACGATGCCTTCCAGCCCAACCTGGGTGGTCTCGTTGACGGCGAACGGCAGCACATGCGCAGGCAGTCCATCGCCGAACTGTGCCAGGGCGTCGAGCATGGGGCTGCCGTGCGCCTCATCATGGAACAGGACCACCGGATGCCTGCCTCCGGCCGCGTGATAGGTGAGCAACATCGTGCGGAGCTTTCGCACCAACACATCCGGCGGCAGCATCGCGTAGGATGCGGCACCTGTCGGACAAACTGCGGCGCATTGCCCGCATCCGGCGCAGATGTTCGGATCGATCGCGACGTGATCGCCTGCCGGCTGGATGGCACCCGCCGGACAAAGATCAAGGCAACGGCTGCAGCCGACGATATTCGAACGCGAATGCGCGCATAGCGATGCATCGAAGCCGACGTATCGGGGTTTCTCGAACGCACCTGTGAGGTCTCGCGCCTTGAGCACGGCCTCCAGCACCGCGGATCGATTGCCGGGATCGACGCGCAGATAGCCGTCACGAAGATCGGCTGCCGAAAATAGCGGCGATCCGCCGGAAAGGTCCAGAATGATATCGCAACGGGATTGGGCGCCGTTGCGCGACGGTCCATACCGCAAGCCACCGCGCAATGTTGGCTCAGGCGAGGCAAAATCATCGATGACTAGCGCAAAAGCGCCGAAATGGCCTCCGGCAACCGCGATCTTTCCTTTCACCACGGGAAAGTCGGTCGCCCCGAGCCCGGCAACCAAGCCGGACGGCAGGATCAGGACGGTGACGTCGAGATGCTGCTCGAGCATTTGACCGGCTTCGATCGCGATTTCGTCCCGGCCGTACACCAGGATCGTGCCGGAGCTTTCGACTCGCACGAACGGCACGTCCGGCGTCGGAACCGCAGCCGCCGCCCGCAACGCCAGCATCCCCGCCCCTACATCGCCTTCCGGAATCGCTTGAGACCCGTCCTGCATTTTACAGAGTTGCCTTTCCGGCGATGATGTCCGCGAAAATGAACCACGGCGGCGCCGACCTATTCCGCCGGTGCGGAGTACCCGGCCTTGCCCTTCTCCAACTGTTCGGCCAGCCAGACGTCGTGATGTTCCTTCGCCCAGTTCGAATCCACTTCGCCGGTGCCCATTGCCTCGAACGCCCCCTCCATTCCGAGCGTGCCAATATAGATGTGGCCAAGGATCAAGGCGATGAACAGCACTGCGACGACGGCATGCGTCACGTGCGCAAGTTGCATCTCGGCAACGGTGGTTTCGTAGAACGGAAACAGCAGCAGAAAGCCCGATATGGAAACCGCAAGGCCCGCTGCCAGTGAGAGCCAGTAGACCGCCTTCTCGCCCGGATTGAAGCGGCCGGCGGGAGCATGCTTCGACTTGATGAACCCGCCCCCTTGCTTGAGCCATTCGATATCGACCTTCGCGGGCAGATTGTCCCTGAAAAAGATCCCGACGATCAGAACGAGGCCGGCTACAAACGAGAAGCTGGTGAAATTATGGGCATACTTGGCAGCTTGTGAGATCTCCGAGAAAGCCTCGGGGCCGACCACGGGTAACAACACGATCTTTCCGAAGGTGATGTTGAGCCCGGTGAGGCCGAGGACGACAAAGGACACCGCTGTCAGCCAGTGCGAGAATCTCTCAAACGCCCGAAATCGGGTGACAGTACGTCCGGACCGCCCCGCCGAAATCCGGAGCCGGCCCATGATGAGATAGGCGGCGGCCAGCAGCACGATGGTGCCGAGGATCACGACCGCAGCACCCCAGTGCAGCAGCACTTCGTGGAAATAGTCCCAGGTCCGTCCCGCCGGCTGGATCAGCACGCTGGCCTTCCGGTCCGGAATGTCGATCCGCCCCTCGATGCGCGGCGCCAGCATCAGCAGATCGCGTTGAGGCGTAACGCTCGCCGTCGGGTTCGGCGCCCCATCCGGGCCGAGCTTCTGCGCAAATGCCGGAACCGCAACCGTTCCGCAAAGCAGCAGCGTCGCAATTATCAGCAGACGAATACGACCGAGGCCTATCATAGCGACATTACTCCAGGTGATTTCGTTCACCCTGCGTTTTCCGTCAGATCTCGATATCCCCGTGATAGGCGGTCATCCAGCCCCAGGCGCCGGAGCCATAACCACGTTTGAGGACGCGCTCCTTGTAGATCTGGGCAATGATGTCGCCGTCGCCTGCGAGCAGCGACTTGGTCGAACACATCTCGGCGCACAGCGGCAGCTTGCCTTCACCGAAGCGATTGGAGCCGTATTTTTCGAACTCGGCGGCGCTGCCGGGCGCTTCCGTCCCGCCACCGCCCGCGCAATAGGTGCACTTGTCCATCTTTCCGCGAGAACCGAAATTGCCGACTTTGGGATACTGCGGCGCGCCGAATGGGCAGGCATAGAAGCAATAGCCGCAACCGATGCACAGGTCCTTGGAGTGCAGTACAATACCGTCCTCGGTCGGATAGATGCAGCTGACCGGGCATACCGCGGCACAGGGCGCGTCGGTACAATGCATGCACGCCATCGATACCGACCGTTCGCCCGGCTTGCCATCGTTGATGGTCACGACGCGTCGGCGATTGATGCCCCAGGCCACCTCGTTCTCGTTCTTGCAGGCGGTGACGCAGGCGTTGCAATCGATGCAGCGGTCGGCATCGCAAAGGAATTTCATCCGCGCCATGGCTCTGCTCCCTTACGCCGCCCTGATCTGACAGAGCGTCGCTTTCGTTTCCTGCATGCCAGTCGCCGGATCGTATCCGTAGGTCATGATCGTATTCACGCTCTCGCCGAGTACGAAGGGATCGGCCCCTGGGGGATATTTGGCGCGCAGATCGTTGCCCTCGAACCAACCGGCAAAGTGAAACGGCATCCACGTGACCCCCTTGCCGACCCGCTCGGTCACGACCGCTTTCATGCGCGCTCTCGAACTGTTCTCGGCGCCGGTCACCCAAACCCATCCGCCATCCTTGATTCCGCGCGGACCGGCATCCGCCGGATTGATTTCGACAAACATCTCCTGCTTCAGCTCGGCAAGCCACTTGTTCGAGCGCGTCTCCTCGCCGCCGCCTTCATATTCAACCAGACGGCCTGAGCTGAGGATCAGGGGAAACTCTTTGGCGATTCCGCGGTCGACCGCAGCCTTCTGAACCGTGAAGCCGATATTCGGCACGCGAAACTGTCGCGCATCCGGCAAGGTCGGATAGTCCGCTACGAGCTCCGGCCGCGGCGTGTAAATCGGCTCGCGGTGCACAGGAACCGGATCGGGCAAATTCCAGGCGATCATGCGCGCCTTGGCATTGCCGTAAGGCGAACAGCCATGCTCGATCGCGACCCGCTGAATGCCGCCGGAAAGATCGAGCGACCAGGACACCGCGTCGGGATTGGTGGAATTAACCCGATTAATGGTCTCCATTTCTGCCGCCGTGAGATCCTTATCCCATCCCAGCTTCTTCAGCACCGCGAGCGTAAATTCCGGATACCCGTCCTTGATCTCCGAACCGACGGAATACGAGCCCTCGGCCAGCAGGTTGTCGTGTTCTTCCCTCTCGCTCTCCTGACCGTTCTCCCTCACCTTGCGCTTGACGACGCGCTCCACCCCAAAACGCGCGCGGAACGTCCCGCCGCCTTCCTTGATCGACAAATTGGTATTGTAGAGGATCGGCGTCCCTGGGTGCCTGAACTCGGGCGTACCCCAGCACGGCCATGGCAGACCGTAGTAATCGCCGCCCACTTCCGGGTCGTCTTTCGGCGCCCGCATGGTGACGAGGTCGAACTTTTCTTGGTTCCTCATGTGGGCCTTGAGCCGCTCCGGCGATTGACCGCAATAGCCGGTCGACCAGCCGCCGCGGTTGATCTCGCGGAGAATGTCTTCGGCCGATACCACTCCGTTCTCGACCTTGATGTTCTTGAACATCTGGTCGGCAAACCCGAACTTGCGCGCCAGCATGTACATCGTGTCGTAGTCGTTCTTCGATTCAAAGACCGGTTCCACGACCTTCTCGCCCCATTGCAGCGAGCGGTTTGAGGCGGTACGCGAACCATCCATCTCGAAGCTGGTGCACGCCGGCAGCAGGTAGATGCCGTCCTTTCGCTCCGAAAGCACCGACCAAGCCGTCGGATACGGATCGCACACCACCAGCAATTCGAGCTTTTCGATTCCCCGCTTGGCCTCCGGCATGCGGGTGATGGTGTTGACGCCGTGACCCATGATGAACATCGCCTGCACGCTCTCCGGCTGCGTCACCTGAGCCTTCGGAAGCAACGTCGCGTCAAACCAGCGCGTGCTCGGAATCCCCGGTCCTTCCATCAGGGCCTTGCTGGAGAACCGCGATGCCATCCAGCCGTAGTCCACCTCCCAAACCCGGCACCAGTGCTGCCAGGCATCCTGGGTCAAGCCGTAATAGAGCGGCAACGACGTCACATCGAGGCCGAGATCGGTGGCGCCCTGCACGTTGGTATGGCCGCGAAAAATGTTGGCCCCGCCTCCGGCATGACCGACATTGCCGGTCGCCAGCAACAAAATGCAGCTGGCACGGACATTCGCGGTGCCGGTCGTGAACTGGGTTTGTCCCATTGCCCAGATCAGCGTCGCTGGCTTCTGTTTGGCAAACGTTTCGGCGACGTGTCTGACCTGCGCTTCCGGCAAACCCGTGACGCGCTCCACCTCCGCCGGAGTCCACTTCGCCACCTGCTTGCGGACTTCATCAACGCCATAAACCCGCTGGCTCAGGAATTCCTTGTCTTCCCAACCATTCTCAAAAATGTGCCAGAGCATGCCGTAGATCGTCGCGATGTGCGTACCGGGGCGCACCCGAACGTATTCGGTGGCGTGCGCCGCGGTGCGCGTCATGCGCGGGTCGATGACGATCATATTGGCGCGGTTCAGCTCCTTGCCCTCGAGGATATGTTGGAGCGAAACCGGGTGCGCTTCGGCGGGATTTCCACCCATGATCAAGATCGTCTTCGAATTGCGGATATCGTTGTAGCTGTTGGTCATCGCGCCATACCCCCAGGTATTGGCAACGCCGGTGACCGTGGTGGAGTGGCAAATCCGTGCCTGGTGGTCCGAGTTGTTGGTGCCCCAGAACGCCGCAAGCTTTCGGTTAAGATAGGCCGCTTCGTTGGTGAACTTGGCCGAGCCAAGCCAGTACACCGAATCCGCTCCGGACCTCGCGCGAATCTCGAGAAGCTTGTCGCCAATCTCGTCGACCGCTTGTTCCCAAGACAGCCGAACCCATTTGCCGTCAACAAGCTTCATGGGATACCGCAACCGGCGCTGGCTCAGAACGTCGTCGCGCACCGCAGCGCCCTTGCAGCAATGAGATCCACGATTGATCGGACTGTCGTAGTCCGGCTCCTGCCCGATCCATACGCCGTTCGAGACTTTTGCAATCACCGAACAACCCACCGAACAATGCGTGCAGATATTCTTGCGCGTCGTAACTTTGGCGCCGGCTGGAGCCGGCGGACCGGCTTCCGCCTTGCGGATGCCGCCAAGCGGCAGTTCGCCCAGCACCGCCAGCGCACCGACGGCAACACCAGATTTGGTAAGGAAACTACGACGATCCACTTTGCCGGGCTGTGGAGCGGCCGATGTGGATCCCTGATTTCGACCATGCCCTGATTTTCTGAAAAGCACGACTACTTCTCCTATCGGGCCGGATAATTGTTGACACGATAGTAGGTCTGCACCTCGGGCGAGTTCGGCTGGTAGCGGGCCTTCCGCTTGCTGGCGCCGCCGGTAGGCTGAGCCGCGGCAGTCTCAGAGGCAGCGGTTCCGCTGGCAGCGATTGCGGCGCCTGCGGCCGCCGCCCGAAAGAAATCGCGGCGGCGCATTTTCGCCAGGAGAAAGCTCTTCATCGAGGCTCCTTTCCCGCGTGATGGAAGGCAAAATCACACATAAGTTCATCCCGCTTCCGCGCAGTGACCATATTGAGCCACAAAGGCGACTTCAAACTCATCGAACTCAAACCAAATCGAAATTGGGCTACCGACCTCGTCCATCACGCTGTCATGATACGGCGCAAACCCGTTAGGCCCGTCATTGGCCACCGATCATTGCTGTCTCCGGCGGAGCGCACGATTCCTAAACAAGAGCTTCTCCTGCGGGGCCTAAATCCCGACGCAAAGTTTCCCGCTACTTCATGATATCTTGTCGAGCACTAACCACCTTCCACGCTGGCTGCGCCTAGCCAGTCCCCCCATCCCGCAACTCCTACAGACGACCGAACAACCGAGCTCTTGCCGATCACATCGGGACAACCTCTCAACGAACGTCCACTATGCGAGCGGCAACGAAAATCGGCTATACGTCATTTAGGGGGGTCCAGTCATATCAAAGTATGACCGTCCCCCTCACCGAGCACCCGTCCGGCACGCCAGCGATTGCTAATCTCCCAAATCAGGCTTTTGACGGGGCTCCTCGATCACCCTCCCATTTCGTGCCGCCCGAAACCGCTTCGCCGCCGCGTAGACCTCTTTTCGAGCTCGCATGATACCACCGAGCGGACGGTGCGCCGCCAGACCGTGCCACGGCGAGAATTGCATCCCATCGTCAACGACAGATGATCTTGCTTCGCTCCACGAGTTTTGACGCGTCACCTCAATGCGGCCAATTCGACGGTACGGGCTCAACTGCTCCGGCCAGACAGTGGCGGCGTTCTCGATCGGCATCAGGTTCAAATCCGTGCACAGTTGCGCCCGCACCTCCCAAGCGCCGCCACTTTGCTTGAAGAACGCGACAACGGCTTCGCGGATGCCGTTCGGTATGCCGTTGACGTTGAGTGCCGCCCCCTTGAGGGCTGCCAGTTCGGAAGAAATTGGGGAGACCGAGATTTTTGCGATGAAATCGCCGAAACGCACCGGCGCCTGATTGTAGAACGTCTCTCCCAAAATATGCGTTTCCGGCTGGCCGCCGAGGGTGGCGACTGTCGTGTTCGGCTGGCCGGTCACGGAAACGATCGCGCGCTGCACCTGACGCATCACGGCAGACAACAGCTTCTTCAGTCGTTGCACGCGGTTGGTCGTTTTTGACAGCAACGTTATGACAGGCAGAAATTTCTTCGGGGTCGGCGCTCCGAACGCCGGCCCATTGACCAGAACAAAATCCTGGGTGACGTCGCCCTCCGACCCGCTGAGCCGCTCACCTTCGACGCCTATAATCTTGACCGCTAGACCGCGCGGCGTGGACACGCTGTCATCAAGGATATCGCCCGGCACCGTGGAAAACCGCATCACCACCGGATAACGGCCGGGCTTTGCGAACAATCCCTGGGCCAACTCGATCGGAAGGCCGGCATCGACCTCCAGGTAGCCCTCCAGAATGCCCTGGGTTTTGGCGTGAACCGAACGGATGGCGTGCCTCCCATCGGCGAACGTCCTTTCGTTGACGTATCGCATGGTGGCAATCAGGCCTTCAATCGTCGCTGCCTCGTCAGGGTCCAGTCGTTCCACGGATGGACTGAAACGAATCGGTGCATCAGCCGCCTTGCGCGGGAAACTCAAAGGCGCGTTCATCGGAACCTCTCGCTTGTTTCAGCCTCCTGGTTTCCTAAGGCACGTGGCCACGAAGCTCCATTCACCACACGTGTCGTCGTGCCCATACGTTCGTGTTAGGACTCTATGGCCGCGGTGCTTTGCAAGCAAAACCAATGCTTGCACAGACGCGGGGGCGAAAGTACGAGGCAGGTCACGCAGAGGCGGGCGATCCAGCCTTGTCGACATGCAAGATCATCCGGAAAATGGCACCATGCGGTGAGTTCGGATACACCAGCAAGCTTCCATCGTGTGACTGAATAAGAATTCGCGGACCGCCGCCTCACTGCCATCGACTCAATGGCATTTGTGATCAGATTCAAGAGTACTTGCTGGAGCTGAATTCGGTCTCCCCTGATCTGCGGAAGCTGCATTTTCGATTCCGCACGAACCGATATGCGATGCTGCTGCAGATCGGTGTGCACGAGGGCAGCGTCTCATCGATAAGAACATTGACGTCGAACCAGGTTACGATTCGATTCTCCTCCTTGGAGTTTACCCGAATACCCTCCATCACTGCGCCCGCACGACGACCGTCTGTCGCAATCTACGAGAATGCTCGTTCGGTCTATCGGGTCGGGCAACGCGCGGTCAATCCAGCGCAAGCTGGTCTCGGCCGACATGATGATTGCGGACAGAGGCTCTTGATCTCATGCGCAATCGTAGCAGCGACCGCGCCGCCAGTGATTAAGGCGCATCGCGTTCGCGGCTCTGGGCTCTTACGGCTCCAATCAGACGCGCATAAAACAACAGAGATTTCATAGAGCAAGACGAACAGAATGAGGCTGCCGGAACCAGCTGCAGGTCGTGACGGCATACCAACCGAGGTTGAAGCGCGCCGAGACCGGGAAGCTGCTGATAAGGGCTTCGGTCATGAATACGAGCATGACCACTATCCGCCATGAATCAAGCAATGACTTCCGCGTTATCCAGAGCGGGACGATCGCGATTGCGCTCAACAGGGCGATGGCCGCGGCCGGCGTAATACCATGGACGACGATACGAGCGCGTAGACAGGAGCGCGAGCAGCGCCAAACTAACGTTTCGGCGAAACAAGACATCAACGTGTACCCATGGCTGTCGCACCCAGAACTCGTTTGCGACGAAGATGGTCTCGCCAGTTTAAGGACGCTGGCCGCCGCGCGTTTCGATTACGCGTGCATAAACCTTTCCACAGGGACGAGACAGATCGCCTCAATGGGACTGTCAGGAAGAATCGAGCCGCCATTGTCTAGCTACGTTGTTGACGAAGGGTATTATGTCTGCTTCAGCGAGGAACGCCTTTCGCCCGCTTTCGTAGATGCGTTTTCAAATGTATTGAGGCAATCAAACTGAAGCGTTCCACGCGATCTACCAAAGTACTTTCCCTAGGCTCACGCCTCAATACGCCGATCGACAGCGCTCATGTTAGCCGTTTACCACCCAGCGAGTTGACATCCGCCGCACCTAAAAGCTTGAGCGTCGTACGCTGATCTTCCGCTCGGCGGAAGATATGATCCCCTCCTTCGAGCCCGGGACAATGCCGGGGCGAGCCATCGCGCAAGATATGCCCCACCTGAGCGGCACACCGATGCCGATGCCCGTAACGGTATCGAAGAGACGCAGCACTGGTTGCTCAAAAGCATGCTCCGGATCAATCGCCGCAACACCCATCAGCACGATGCTCGTGATCGACGTGGTAATGATGTCCTCCGGTCGCCGAAAGGACTGCATGACGATTGCGCCCGCTCCGATCAAGAGGACAATACCTCCGGCGTTGACGGGAAGCAGAGCAATGTAAATCGAACAGAGGGCGAAGCTGACGCAAGTCGCTACAAGCCGCGAGACGCCGGCAGCTAGGCTCCCGACGCGCGTTTCTCGGAACACAAAGGCAGTCGCGACCGCGGCCCACATTCCTCCCAACAAACTGTCGCCCCGATCGATGAACGGCCCGATCACGCGGCTTGTGACAAGATAGGAAACAGCGCAAGCGACGGCCATCATGATCGCATACGCCAATTCCGATAACGTGATCTTCTTCATCTTTCACTTCGCGGAATTAAAACCTAATTTGAATGGTTCTCGTCATCGCCGCCGAGCGATCGATCGAACATTCGGCAGCCCGAGGCTCATGGCTCAATCCGGATAATCGCCGTCATGTTCGGATGAAAACGGCAATAATAAGCGACCGGCCCGCTCTTCTTCAGAACCGTCGTAACCGTCGTCTTTGCCGGAATCGCCACGTCCCAGTCTCCGTTTTTGGCAGTGGCGGTGTGATCGAACACGTCCTTATTGATCCACTGAATTCTATCCCCGACTTTAGCCGAAACTTCCAGGGGCGAAATCGCCATATTATCCATCGTGACCACGATGACTTCCGCATTGGCAGATCCTGCACCAAGCAACAATGCGAGGTAGAGAACCGGCAAGACCGATTTCGAAGCCATGCGCCGTCCTATTTCAGGCTTGCCGCAAGATGCTCTGCATGCTGCGCGTGTCCTTGAAAGATCCTCAGACCGGTTTGGAGCAGGCTCTTCAGTTCAGGATTGGTCGCGCCCGGGATCAATGTCGATTCAAGAGCGTCATCAACCGCCTTGTGATAGGCAACCTCGTTCGACACGTAAGCCTTGTCAAATTCCGCACCCTTTAGCTTTCCGAGCTCAAGCAACTCGCCCGCAGCAGATTTAGAAAGGCTGCGGCTCCTGTCGTTATCTTCCGGCGTGACCTTGAGCTTCTGGAGCAGATCCAAAGCCAGGTTGTTCACGGTCTCATGGTCACGCAACATATTTTCAGCGAACGCTCTCACGTCCGTATTGGTCGACTGGCTCAAAGCCTGCCTTGCAGCCGCAACATCAATAACGCCTGCCGTATAAGCGATATGCGCAATCTGCGGATCATTCAGCTTCCCGCTTTGCGCGAAAGCGGCGCTAACCCATATGCTGAACGCTAATATCCCTGCGCTTCTGCGGGTAATCACGATGCGATACTCCTGTCCATTGGCTCTCTATTCCTTGAATATCAGCGACGCCAATGCGGGCATCTACCGCGCCTTCGGAAAGGCAGGTCATATCTAGGTATGATCGAGCGGAACGCGAACGCGTGCTTCAATTGATTCGTCACGCGCCCTCCAGTTTTCGCCCTGATGGCGGAGCCGATCAAGGAACGAACATGGGATCGATCGAGATCAAGAGAGTTTACGAACCTTGCTCTCGCGGCGACGGTGAAAGGATTCTGGTAGATCGATTATGGCCGCGCGGCCTGCGGAAGAGGGACGTCGCCATCGACCGCTGGGAAAAGGACATCGCACCGACACCGTTGCTGAGGACGTGGTTCGGTCATCGTGCGGACCGTTTCACCGAGTTCAAGCGGCGCTACCGAGAGGAGCTCAAGTTGAACCCTGCAGTAACGGAGATCCTTGAGGCAATTGGAGACCGCAAGGCGACGTTGCTGTATGCCGCCCGTGACACAGCCGTTAATCACGCGGTAGTTCTTGCGGAATTCCTGAAGAAGTCCGCGGCAAGAGGGCCACGGCGAAAGTGAAATGCGCCCGGCGCCGGCCGTGTGCCGTTCGAGGCAGGCGAGAATACCGGATGCTTGCGGAAGGAAGGGGCTTCCCCATAGCGCAAGCAACGAGCGACACGATTTTAGGATCGCGCCGTAACTTTTGCGCAGTCACTATTTTCTGAGCATAGGACACCACCCGAGTTGGGAGCCCTTGATGAACCAGGTACAGGTCGAGCAGAAGCGCTACAAAATGCCGCCAGATGAGGGTATCACAGTTGCGCACTTTCTTACCGTCACCAACATTGAACGATCCGCGCTATTCTACGAGAAGGTCTTTGGAGCTCGCATCTTGAGCAGAGGCGACAGCAACGGGGCGCCTGGATATATTCAGATTGCTAATACGTGGCTGATTGTCAACGTCGGGGGCGGCCCGACATCCGACAAACCACTTGTGACGCTCGACGTTCCAGCCGATCTCAATTCAGTCAGCAGCTTCTTGAACATTCGCGTCGCGGATATTCAAGCCTGCTACGAACAGTGGCGAAAGTGGAGCGCAATTTATCACTGAACCAAAAGGCAAGTATGATGAGACGCGCTGCTACATTCGAGATCCGGATGGCTACATCATAGAGGTCGGGCAAAGCGAGCCGGATTTCCCTTACGGCTAACGTACCCTGGGCGATAACGCCTGCAATCTGCCTTCGGATCGTCCGCCGCCTTCCGATCCGTTCGGCGAACCTGGGATGCGGCGCACCGACTGCTTGAACGCTTCATCGATACCGCCGAGACGGCGGCATGTGCTATCGCCTCGCCTCCGCCTCCGCCTCCGCCTCGACCTTGCAAACAAGGGCGTCCCGGTAAAGCCAGTGATCCGCAATCTCAACGGCGGCACCGACGACGTCGCAGTCTCGACGCCCGGTTCGAATTCCGGTCGCAAGAAAACGGACCTGACATTGGGGAAGACGGAGCGTCCGAAGCTGAACCTCAGGGGTGATGTTATGACTTTCCGATTTGCCGAGCCCACCGATAGACCTACGTCTGGAGCGTACACCGGAAACGATTGCGGTCGAACAACGTTGGCTGCGCGAGACTGACGCTGTCGGTCTGGTCCGCAAGAGCCACGGCGCGAGCGTCTACCCGAATTCGCTCTCACCAGTTTCAGCAAACGTCATTCGTTGAATGCCGGGATCTGCTTAAGCTGGTCGGTTTGCATTTTGTTATGATTGATGAACAGGGTCGCGTGGTATGTCGCGGTCGGTATCGAGAGACGGGACCACGTCGCTCTTGAAATACTCTTCCAAATGAATGACATCGACCGGTGGTGGGGCGTGTATCCGGACGTCGAAATCAAGGTGACGCTCCCGTCGCTGAACACATCGAAAGTGAAGCATGAGTACGCTTCCGTCAGATAGATGCAGGCGCTGTTGTCGTATTCGCGTGCAATATCATTTGAAACACGCCATCCCTGAGATGATCAGCAATGCACGAGCGAACTGTAGAGAATTTCGTGAATAGGAGCACTGCGGTGATCGAGTCGCTCACGAACATTCCCATGCCAGAAAGAGGCACCAAAGCGTCCACGGCCGCCAGTTTGACCTGCTGCTCTCCTGTCGCCGTTATGAGGAACGCCGCCCGCACTATCAGGAGCGCGACGCTGAGGGCGAGCTTCTGCTAGGTCCTGCTCGGCGGCAGATTCGAAAGAACCAGGTCTTGCGCGTGCGAAGGCATCAATATCCTCTCGGACCGCAACTCTGAACTTTTATAAACAATAGGGGCTTAACCGGCGTCGATCGACGCCATGAATCTCGTCCTAGACACTAGTGTGACATTCGTGGCGCGGGCAACGGCTCACGCGAAGCTTGCAGGCAGTTCAATGATGAGCCTGGCTCCGCCAAGGCTCGAGCTGTTGTCGGCTCGAATGGTCCCATTGTGTGCTTCGATGATCGACCGCGCGATCGGCAAGCCCAGCCCCATTCCCGTCGCCTTAGTCGTAAAAAAACTGTCGAATAGGCGCGGCAGATGCTCGGCGTCGATGCCAGGGCCGCTGTCTTCCACAATACAGCAGACCGTTTCGGAATCGATCTGCTGTGTACGAATGGCAATATCCCTGCGCGCCACTTCCGAGATCGTGATGGCTTGTACCGCATTGACGACAAGGTTCACGATAACCTGCTGCAACTGAGTACGGTCCACCATCACCTTCGGCAAGTCGGGCGCTAAATCGAGCGAATTCGACACATTCTTCGATTGGAATTCCTGATGCAATAAAGCCGTGCATTCCTTGATGATGTCAGCGAGCGCGGTCTCCGACCGCCTCGACGCCCCCTTGCTTGCCATCGTACGAACACGGTCGATGACGTCAGCTGCACGGCGCGCATCATTGACGACACGCTTCAGGACCTGCTGCACCTTCTCGAAATTGGGTTCCGGTTGGTTCAGCCAGCGTAGTGCAGTCTCACCGCTCGTCAGGATGGACGCCAGCGGCTGGTTTACCTCGTGCGCAATAGACGCCGTCAATGCTCCGAGGCTGACAACCCTGCTTACATGCGCCAGCTCCGATCGAACCTTGTCACGCGCATCTTCCGCAAGCCGGCGTCGTGTAATGTCCTGAGCAGCACCGAGACATTCCAGTCGCCCACCCTCGTGACTCATCGCGCGCGCGCTCACCCAGAGATACTTGATCCGACCATCCGGCATCCGCAGCCGCAATTCGTAGTCCGGATTGGTAAGTCCCGCACGCATCCGCTGCCTGTAGTGATACAGCCTTGCAAGGTCGTCCGGATGGGTGCGTTCACTAAGCATATCATAGGTGACCTCGGTAAATGGCTCGAACTCCCAGATGCGCTTGAGTTGGTCTGAAAATGAGATCTCATCAGTAGCCAGATCCCACGCGAAAGTACCGGTCAAGCTTACCCTCTGGCCTTCCGTGAGGTAGAATTCACTTCGCTTGAGCCCGGCCTCAGCCTGCGAACGCTCTATCGCGATGCTGGCGAGATGGGCGACGTGTGCGATGGTTTCCTGATGATGCGAGGACGGACTGCCGGGGTCTCGCTGGTAGACGCATACGGTGCCGATGACGGCTCCTTCCCGTGAGAAAATCGGCGTACTCCAAACCGCCCTCAAGTCGTGTTCCAGAACATGAGCCCGGCACGGGGCGTCCATCCAACGTGGGTCGGATCCAATATCTTCGGCGATCACTTGCGTTCTTTCGCTGATTGACCGGCCGCGTGGAGAATCATCGGAAGCAACCGACGCCCCTCGGATTGGATTGGTGTAGCTCGCGGCAAGAGAGGGCGCGACGCCGAATTCGAATATCTTGTTACGACCGTCGATCGGGTAAATGCCGCAATGGCATTCCGGCGCGGATTCTTCAAAAAACCTGCATATTGCGGCGAGCACTTCTCGAAGAGGCTGCCCCGAGGCGATCATCTCTAACACGTGCTTCTCGCCTGCGAGATAGATCTCCGACTGCTTCCGGTGCTCGGCGGCTTGCGCAAGATCGCCATAGAGACGGGTGTTTTCGAGCGAGATCGCTGCTTGTCCCGCCAGCGACTCCAGAACCGCGATGCGAGCCGGTGTGAACGCGTGTGAAATCAGCGCGTTTTCAAGGAGGAGAATCCCGATCAGTTCTCGCTGTTTCATCAAGGGAAGGCATAGAATGGACTTCGATTGCCGGTCTCGCAAGTAGTCGTCGCCGGAGAATAAATTTGGCTTGGAAGCATCATCGAGAATCACGCTTTCCAGCGTGCGGATGACGTAACGCACGAGGGACTCGGGGCAATTTATCCCGGTGATTGGCTCCTGGCGCATCGTGACTTCGATCTGATCACCTCTCGCTCGCGCCTCCGCTTGGATCCTATATTCATCCCCTGAGGGCAGTATCAGAACGCCGCGATCGGCGCCTGCGTTCTCGATTGCGATCTCCATCAACCGCTCGATCAACCTGGGCAACACGATCTCACTGGACAAGGCTTGCGACGCCTTGACGACGCTCGCGACGTCCAGATGCTGGATCGGGGAACCGAAAATCGCGACGGGATGTTGTGCCTCTGGACCAGCCAACTTCGGGTAAAGCTGATCGAGCTGCCGTACCTTGCCCTCGGCTCCCCATCGGAGATAACAATCCCTCGCCTTGCGCAGATGGGCGCCGGCGGATGTCTCGGAGCCGCCCGCATGGTAGAACCGGGCGGCCGCCTCATAGGCTACCGCTTCGTTGTGAACGAAACCGTGGTCGCCGGCCGAACGGATGGCCTGTTCGTAGAGGCGCATGGCGTCGAGTTCGCGCCCTTCGATCCGGGCTATTTCCGCACCTACCAGTGCGGCACGGTTTTCGAAATTCTCGGGACAGTTGTCAGCCCATATTGCAAGCTGTCGGTGGTGATCGGCCAGCGCCTTAAAGTGTTGCTGTCGCGAGCCCTCGCTTGCAGAATCAAAAGCCGCAGCGCGAGCGAGAGCGCCGTAAAAGTGATACTCCGCCACTTCAAAGAAGGAGTGCGATGTCCAGAGCAGCCGCTCAGCGTTCAACGATGCCTCGATTGCAGAGGAGCAATCTCCCGCAAGGAACCGCGCTTGTAACTTTCGGATCCAATACCGGCATTCCGCCAGCGCCCACATCGGATTACGCGATGATTGAAGCTCGAACTGAATCTCGTCAAAGTGACCATCACTCAACGAACCGAACTTTGTTGTCAGGCCTCGAAGTGTCCGAACGAACGCGAGCTGCGCAGTGAGGACATGTATGACGATACCGAACACGACTTTACTTGCGAACTCGAGGCCAGTCTCAGCTTCGCGCTGCACGTCGGCCAGGGGATCTCCGCTCGCAAGAAGATTTGTAAGCATGTAGTGGTAGCTATACGCAGCAAAGGTGAGGTCTCCTATCCCGCTCGCGGCGTCGAAAGCCCGTCGCAAAAGCTGGCGCCCTGTTTTGACGTGCTGCCTCCACGGCATGATACAATTCCCAAAACGCAAATAGACACGAGCTTGAGCGCGATGCAATCCGTGCTTTTCCACCAGATCGTAGCCCAGCTTGCCGAGCTGGAATCCGGCCTCATAGTCCCCGAAATGGGGCCCCGCGAGCATACTTAGCGATACATACGCGAAGCAGGATGCATCACTGTTGCCATGCTCAAGGCTGAGTCTGACCATCCGACAAACCACGAGAGCGTGAAGGTTCTCATCGGTGAACATCGCTGGCATCACAATCGCATTAAAAACATCTAGGACATCGAGCACATCCGGATTGGTGATCAAGGGTAGGTCAGCGAGTTGTTCGATTTTCCGGGTTCCCACCAAAGACCAGATTTGATCGTATTCCCGTGATACCTCCTCGTCGGTGGGATGTGGCGACCAGTGATTGCCGTGACCTCGCTCATACTCGATGAACACCTCTACGCCGCGATCGCTACGACCCAAAAAATCATACAGCGTTAGTCGCAAGCGCGTGACAAGAGCAATATCATGAGCGCTTTTCGCCCGTTCGACTAACACGGAGAGCCGACTTTCTGCGCTCGACATATCAGCCGTCAGCAATTCGCATTCTGCCAGCAGATACTCAATCGAGAAGACCAGGTCGTAGTTGCGATTCCAAGCATCGTCCATCAATAGTCCGCGACCGGCATGAAGATACCTAAGTGCCGACGCGTAAGCCGTTGAAATCTTTGCGCGCCTGCCCGCGATCAGATTCAATTCCACAATACGTTCGCGCTCCGCAATCGACGTGATCAGATGAGAGCCACGGTTGAGTTGATTCGCGATCTCGAAGATCTCTTCCTCAAGTTTGTCTGGAGGTGTGTGTGAGGCCATCTGCATGCCGATGCGCAAATGCGCCGCTGCTCGCAATTCTTGCGGGATCAAAGAGTACGCGGCTTCCTGCACACGATCGTGGAGAAACGTGTAAGAATCTTCTGTTCGGAAAATGAGGCCCGTTCGGACGGCTTCCCACAGCTGCCCATGCATCTCCTCGCTCGACTCCTGGTAAACCATGCGTAGCATCGCAAAATCGGCGCTGTTGCCGAGGCACGCGAGCTGCTGTAGCGCCTTCTGGGTCTCGGTGGGCAGCCGATTCAACTTCCCCACCATAAGGTCCACGACGTTATCGGTATAACCCTTGGCGTGAATGCGATTTAGATCCCAATGCCACTGTCCTTCGATTTGATCGAAGATGAGCAATCCCTCTTCGAAGAGCGCAGATAGAAATTGAATGGCGAAAAACGGATTGCCGGTCGTCTTTTCCTTGACGAGTCCCGCCAACGGGCAAGCATGTCCTGGTTCACAGCGAAGCGAATCCGCGATCAACTGCTCCAGGTTCTCACGCGTCAGAGGCGCGAGTACGATGCTCTGTAGCGTCGCTCCGGCCTGATGCATCGCGTCGAGCCTGCGCATCAGCGGATGCGCGGCAGCCACTTCGTTGTCACGATAGGCCCCGATTAACAGCAAATTATTGACGTCCGGGTGCGTCAATAAATCTGCCACTAGATCGAGCGTCGCCGCGTCAAGCCATTGCAGATCGTCGAGGAACAGGGCGAGCGGATGCTCCCGCGTGAATGCGCCGATGAACCGACGGAAGACAAGTTGGAAGCGGCTCTGCGCATCTTTCGGCGGAAGTTCCGGAACGGGCAGTTGGTCCCCGATGATGAGCTTTAACTCCGGGACGAGATCCACCATAAGCTGGCCATTCGGACCCAGTGCCTCGCGGATGCCATCGCGCCAACGGCCCAGCTCTTCTTCTTTCGTCGCGAGAATTGGACGGATCAGGCTCTGGAAGGCTTGTGCGAGAGTCGCATAGGGGATGTCTCGCTTGTACTGGTCGAACTTGCCTGATGCAAAACGGCCTCGGGGCGGGACGAGCGGTTTATGGAGTTCATTGACAACGGAGGATTTGCCAACACCCGAGTAGCCGGAAACAAGAACGAGTTCCGGCCTGCCTCCCGCCACCACACGCTCGAAGGATGCCAGCAGAGACGCGATCTCGAACTCCCGACCATAGAGATGCTCCGGGATCAGCAATTGGTTCGATGTATCGTGCGCAGCCAGCGGGAATGGTTCGATGAGACCATGGCGCTGCCATTCCATCAGACAGCGACGCAGGTCCGCCTCCACACCCCCCGCCGTCTGATAGCGTCCCTCTGCAGTCTTAGCGAGGAGCTTCATCACGATTGACGAAAGCACATCGGGAATTCCGCTCGTCCTTTCATTAGGCGCACGCGCCTGCCTTGCGATATGGCAATGAACCCATTCCATTGCATCGATGGCGTCGAACGGCAGACTTCCCGTCAACATTTGATAGAAGGTGACGCCCAGCGCGTAGAGATCGCTGCGCGAGTCGACCGAACGATTCATCCTCCCGGTTTGCTCCGGGGCCATATAGGCAAGGGTCCCGGCGATGAACTCCGGGGGTCCGGGGGCCTGCCGTTCGCGTGGGATGCGCGAAGCTATTCCAAAGCCCTTGAGCCGGGTCGCTCCATCACGGTTGTTCACTAGAAAATTGGAAGGCTTTATGTCTTTGTGGACCAGACCTCGCTGGTGCATCTTGCCAACGGCTGCAGTGATATCGATGGCAAGCCGCAGGAACGTCTCAATTCCCAGAGGCGCATCCAACAGCCCGCTAAGCAGCTCGCCTCCGGGGTCTTCGAACACCAGAATAGTTTGGCCGTGTTCCTGAACGAACTCCAGCGGGCGAAGGGCCCAATTGGGGTCGAGGCATTCCGTGAGTTCGAATTCGTGGAAAAGCCTGCTCAGCTTGTCGTGGGCTGCCCGATCGCGGGCAACCAACATTGCGGTTGACGAATTGGAATCACCATCGGCGTCCCGACGCTGGATTCTGCGCAGAAGAATGCCGCCTTCGTGCGACAATATCTGCGCTGCGCTGCCATCTTCGGCCTCATTCAACCACACCGTTTCGCCCGCTTGTTCTGCTCATTGGACCGTGCTTGCAGCGAAACGCAAATGCCCCGAACCACGATTTTCACGACAAAATCGCTGCCGGTGAAAGGTATCATACGGCAGCTGCCCCAGAATTCGCAAAGCGCGAACCGGTGCGCGTATGGTCACAATTGCGCTTCAGTCCTTCACGGCTCCTTCAATGCACGTGGTCAGCTCGTCTATTTCAAAAGGCTTTCTGAGCAGGCACACGGCACCCGCAACGGAGGCCTTGGCCTGCAGGTTTGCGTCTGAACGTGCCGTGATCAAAATGACAGGCGTCCTTGATCCCCGAGCGGCGAGGTGTTTCATCAGATCCAGCCCGCTCATGCCGGGCATGTGAATGTCCGAAACGACGCAATCGAAAGAATCGCCCCCAATCACACGAATATAGTCCTCGGCGGAGGCGTACCCGCTGGACCGATACCCGAGCGAGGACAGCGATTCCACGAGCGCTACTCGGAATGACTCGTCATCGTCGATGACCGCGATTTCGAGATGTCTTGCCACACAGCACCCATGCCCCCAATTGACTGAAAAAGCGGGGGAAATGAAACTTTGCACGGGCCCCGGATGCCCAGAAATTATACAAGAGTGTTATAGCCTGCGACGTGGTGATGCAGGCACGGTCGACAGGTCAGATATTGGCCACCGTTTGCACGCCGAATACGACGACATGCCTGTTCTGGCTCGCCCCGCCCGGATCGACGAACTACTGAACGTTCGGAGAAACCTCCAATCCGCCGAGCGGGCGGTATGTGTCTGTGGTACGCCTCCACGACATACTCGCTGTTCCGGACCGGCACCGGGCCTCCAGCCAACTTCTGCAGCGTTTCGGACCAGGCCGCCCTTCTGTTCACGTGCGTCATCCCGGCGGCAAACCCGAATCGTCGTCCGGCCGCGACCGAGACAGCCCGGTATAAACCGGCGCGATGACCGGGAATGTACGTTCGTCGCACCGAAAAATCTTCGCGACGGGCTCCGGTAGGCATTTTCCCTGGCCTGGCACGCACGTCCACCCCAACTGGCGTCGCGCCGCGATGACCAACCATCCCGGCTCCGTTACCCAAGCGACCATCTTCGGAAACCGCGGATCGAGAGAATCAGACTGAGGCGTTGACTGGGTCATACCGAAGGGTCATGCGACGGCACCATCCCTGCCTGTCGTGCCCCGTTGCATGCCAGCGAACCTCACCCACCATCATCATACGATAAGCTGATCCGCGACACCGAAACGTAGGATGGCAAAGATCCTGTTGACCGGCTTTTGATGGGCTCGTGGCATGCAGAGCCAAATGGGGGAAAAAGATGAGAACGATCGAAAGCTTCGCGCCGAACATGCAGGATCAGAAGCCTAAAAGCGTGGTCGCGCAGGAGTTTCAGACGACGATTGTCGGCATGATGGGACATGACCTTCGGCAATCCTTGCAGGTAATAGAGAGCACGTATTCCCTGCTGCGCTCGCGCTTGGAGCAAGTGCCGCAGCAAGCGTGGCTGGACCGGGGGGAACGGGCTGTTAAAAAGCTGACCGAACAGCTCAATTGTCTGGTCGATGCCTTTTATCTCGCCGAGCGCACGAACGCCCTGGCGGTCTCCTCTGTCGGACTTGGGCCCCTGTTCTGGCGGCTCCGGCACGAAAACGAAGATGCCGCAATTCAAGCAGGCATCGATCTTCGGGCAGTCGCAACGAATGCCCATGTAATGAGCAATCCGGTGCTGCTCGATTGCATCCTCCAAAATCTGCTGACTAACGCAACAAGATACACCGAACCTGGAGGACGCATTTTGATCGGCTGCCGCCGCAAAGGGTCCGAAATTAGGATCGACGTATACGACACAGGTATCGGGATTCCGGACGAGCAACTGCCCCGAATCTTCGAATCCTTCACGCGTCTTGCGCCCGAACGTAGCAACGGGTTGGGCATAGGGCTCTCTATCGTCCGCCGTGCGATCGAGGTGCTTGGCCACCGAATCGAAGTCCGATCGATGGTGGGGGAAGGGTCGTTATTCTCAATCTACGCGCCCGCTGCAGCGATGGCCGCAAGCTAAAGGCCCGCCGCAATTAAGCTTTTGAGAGCAGCAGAGGAGGACGCTCCGCGACCTATACATAGGTGTGATCCCCTGTCCGTTACCGTTTGTGCTAACAACCCGTGCAAATACGGTGCAAAACAAACGGTATGCGGACCGCCATCAACGAGAAGCCCCTTGTACACGTCGTCGATGACGATGCTTCCATGCGCGGCGCGCTTGAGGGTCTCTTTGACTCGGTCGGACTTCAGACCCAAACCTACGCCACAGCGAAGGATTTCCTTGCGGCAAACCTCTCGGACAGGCCTGGCTGCATTGTGCTAGATGTCAGGCTGCCAGACATGAACGGGCTTGAGTTTCAAACCCGGCTGGTCCAGATCGGCGTAGGAATTCCGGTCGTGATGATGACCGGATACGGGGACATTCCGATGTCTGTCCACGCCATGAAGCATGGCGCTGTAGATTTCCTTCCCAAGCCGTTTCGCGATCAGGACATGCTCGATGCCGTCCTGGCCGCCATCGAGCGCGATCGAGAGCGACGCGTCGTCGAGAACGATGGTTCGCAACTGAAAGAGCGCTTCGAAACGCTATCCCCGCGGGAACAGGAAGTGATGCTGCTTGTTACGACCGGCAAGATGAACAAGCAGGTAGCCGGCGACCTCGGGATCAGCGAAATTACGGTCAAAATTCATCGAGGTGCCGCCATGCATAAAATGCGCGCACGAACTTATGCCGAGCTGGTTCGGATGGCCGATGCTCTTAAACCAATCCTCCGGAAACGCGGCCGATAGCCGTATCCCAGTCAGTCCACTTCTCCGAGAATACGAGCGTTTCGTTCGCACGTATTGTAGATCGGCTTCGGTGCATCTCCGCAGGCCGAATTGGTGGTGAGCAGGCGGTGGAAAATGATCACGACGACGTCCGCCCTTTCGCGGATCCTGAAGTGGCCAATGATCGTAAAATACGCGATTGCGATTGGCTCGGCGGCAATATCAGCCGTGGTAGCTCTTACGGTATTGCCCTCGTCGAGCTGCGATCTTGCGCTCTTGTTGTTTCTCTGCACGGTCACGTTTGTGGCCCTGGCAGCAGGCCCAGGTCCGGGGGGCTCGCTTCCGTGCTGACGTTGCTTTCTCTCCAATATCCTCTTCTCTCATCAGGCAATCCCGTTGTTCTTCAGTCCGGCGAGATCCTCGGACTCGGACTGTTTATCGTAGCGTCGATGTTTGTGGTGCTGTCTGCCGCCCGGAGAAGCACTTCGCCCTCGCTTCAACTGCTGCTCAACGAGCAGCAGTTGATGATCCGGGAACTACAACAGCAAAACGAAAGGCTGCGCGTCGAAAAGACTGAACGCAGCGAGGCGGCAATAAAGGCGCAAGGAGCTGAACAGGAGATCCGGCAGACCGTCGATGCGGTGCCGGCACTGATCGCGCGGTATCGCGCCGACGGATTCATGGATTTCCGCAACAAGAACTGGCGGGAGTTTACGGGCCTTTCGCAGGACAATTCCGAAGGCCGCCGTTGGGGTAGCGCGCTACATCCGGATGATGAAGAGATGGTCGCACGCGAGTGGCGCGAACACATCGCGACAGGAGAACCGTTTGAGCTGGAGCAACGGCTGCGAAGAGCCGATGGAGAGTACAGGTGGTACCGGGTTCGCCGCGTACCGCTACGGAGCGAGACGGGTGAGGTGATCAAATGGTATGCTATCGCATTCGATGTCGACGAAAGAAAGCGAACCGAGGACGCGCTGCGCGAGAGCGAAGCTGACCTGGCCAAAGCCAGACATGAGCTTCAATTGATCATCGACACCGTGCCTGTATTGGTACTTCGCCACCGGGCTGACGGTATAATCGATTATGTCAATGCAGTCGGACGCACATACAGCGGACTGACAACAACGAAGTGGACCACTCGCACCAGCATCATTACTCATCCTGATGACGTTCCACGACTCGAAGCTGCCTGGGATGTCGCGCTTGTCACAGGTGAACCTTTCGAGTCGGAACTTCGCCTTCGAAGAGCCGATGGCGAATACCGCTGGTTCGTTACACGCCGTGTGCCATTGCGGAGGAACGGAGAGGTTATCGCCTGGTATGCCGCAACCTACGACATCGAAGACCGCAAACGGGCCGAGAACGAACTGATCGAGAGCGAGCGGCGATTTCGCGAGGCTCAAATGGAGCTGGCGCACGCGAGCCGCGTGGCCACCATGGGCCAGTTCACGGCGTCGATCGCCCACGAGCTCAACCAACCTCTCGCCGCCCTGCTTACGAATGCCGAAACCGCGCTGCGCTGGCTTTCCTACGAGCCACCCAATTTGGAAAAGGCCAAGCCGTCGATCGAACGTGCTATCAGCGACGGCAAACGGGCCGCCGATACTTTGAGTCGAATTCGGGATTTTTCCAAGAAGGCGCCGGTGCGGATGGAAAGCGTGCAAGTCAACGAAGCAATCTTGGATGTTATGGGGCTGACGCATGCCGCGATGTCAGACAACGGCGTTTTGGCGAAGACGCAACTGGCAAAGGAACTCCCACGCATTCTGGGGGACAGAATCCAATTGCAACAGGTGGTTCTGAACTTGATTATGAACGCGATCGAAGCAATGACCGAGCTCGCGACGGGGTCACGCGAGTTGTCGATCAGCACGAGCACTGAGGCGGATGGCGTACTCGTCGCGATACGCGACTCCGGTCCGGGACTGCCTCCAGCGGGCTTCGCACGTATCTTCGAGGCCTTCTACACGACCAAATCCAGCGGTTTGGGGATGGGGTTGTCGATCTGCCGCTCGATCGTCGAAGCGCATGGCGGCCGGCTCTGGGCAACCCCGAACGAACCTCACGGCGCAGTCTTCTGCATGATGCTGCCGATCGGGGAACAATCGCTTGAGAACCTCGGTGGATAGCTATCCTGCCAAGTCCGGGCGCCGCCAACAACGACCTGAGACACGTACTCGACAATTTCATCGCATTGTTTCAACCCGCCCGTGCCGCATGGCCTCAAACGGGAACCAAGTGCGACGCTCCGCTTCATCGATCCGGTTTTGCAGTAGACCACATGGCCGTATTTGTCGCCGACGCCTTGTGTTCCGCGCATCGCTACCATGACATGTCTGCTTTCATCTCGGAGTTCGGCGAGCATGTCCATCAGGGTAATGAACTCTGCGTCGTTCTCCTGGATCTTGCAAGCGACCGATATCCTCTATCGAAACTGCGTGGCCGCAATAAACGTTCCGTCAGCGGGTCACGGACAGGCTCTCCTGCTCGGCGAATGCGCGATCAACCTCGTCGCGCAACAGCGAGGTCAATTCGACGCGCAACGCAAGCAGGGCCGGCGACGTCAGATCCCGCGGTCGCGGCAAATCGATCGACACAACCGCTTTGATGCGGCCGGGGCGCGCGGTAAATACGACGACCCGGTCGGCGAGCGCGATAGCCTCATCGATATGATGGGTGACAAACAAAACAGAGGCCTTGCTGACATCCCAAACATCGAGCAGGAAACCCTGCATCTTGACGCGGGTCTGGACGTCGAGGGCAGCGAACGGTTCGTCCATCAGGAGGACTTTGGGCTGCATAGCGAGCGCGCGCGCCACGGCGACGCGCTGACGCATTCCGCCAGAGAGTTCGTCGGGACGCTTTTCGAACGCATCGGAAAGCCCCACCCGCTCCAGCACCTGACGGGCTGTCTCTTTACGTGTTTCGGTCGGCACGCCACACAGGGAAAGACCGAAACTGACGTTCTGCCAAACATTTAACCAAGGGAAGAGAGATGTCTCCTGAAAGATCAGACTGCGCTCTGGCGCAGGTCCGTTGACGGGTTCGCTGTGCGAATTGATTACCCCCGAAGTCGGCTTCTCAAGCCCGGCGATGAGATAGAGCAGCGTGCTTTTGCCACAACCGGAGGGGCCCAGTAGAACCACGAATTCGCCGGTTTCGATCTCGAGATCAATGTCGATCAACGCCTCCTGGGCCCGCTTGCTTCCCGCATTCCAAATCTTGCCGACGCCGACGCAGCTCACGGCGCTGGCTAAGCCATTCAGTCGAGGCGCGTCAGCCACTGCCCAACCCTCCGTGCCCCTTCGGAACCCAAAACAGCACACGCCGCTGCAGCAGCCGCAGGCCAAAGTCGAAGGTGAAGCCGAGCAAACCGATGATGACCATGGTCAAGTAGACGAGACCCGGGTTGAACGTGTTGCGCGCCATCGAGATGATCTGCCCGAGCCCGTAACCGACGCCGATTGCCTCGGCGACCAGCACCACCATCCAGGCGGCGAACAAATTGAGACGAAGCACCACGAGCAAGCCTGGTAGGATCGCCGGGAGAATCACGCGTGTGTAGATCTGCCGCTTGCTGGCGCCCATCGTGCGCGCGACATCGATATAGTTACGATTGACCGAATCGATCTGCGTGATGGTGGCGAGCGTCATCGTGAAGAACAGGGCAATGAACACCATGAAAATCGCCGGTCCGTTGCCGATGCCGAACAGGAAGATCGCCACCGGCAACCAGGCGACCGGAGAGACCGGAGCGAGAAGCGTCACCATCGGCAGCACCAGCTTGCCGATGAGGCCATGATAGCGGATCAAGATCCCCACGCAGAGGCTCGTGATCGCCGCGATGGCGAGGCCCGCGAGCACCCGCAGCGTCGACGACGCGATGGTGATGATGACGGCCATCTGGGGCGTCGGCCCAGAATTGGGATCAACGCCGATCTCCCAACGTTTGGCGGTGTTGAAATTTTTCGCTTGCCCGGCGAAGTCGCCGAGGAAGATGTGCGGAGGCGGCAGCAAGCGCTGATCGACGAGGCCGATATACCACAGGAGTTCCCATAAACCGGCGAACAGCCCGACCGATAGCAGGCCCCAACCCAATTTTGGCCCATGCTGACCGATGAATTCGAACGTCTGACCGAACAAGGAAGTGGCGAAGCCCGGAGCGTCGGCCACTTTCGGGTCGCCGCCGTTCTTGACGCTGCCCACTGTCATGCAGCTCAAGCCGATTTGTATTTGAGCTTGGCGTAGACGTCGGGAACTTCGGCGATTGCTGCCTCAAGATAGCTCCAGTCGATCGCATCTTTGCCCGGCTTCTTCTTGATGTAGCCCAGCGCCATGACCGAATCTACACGGTTCAGGATGAAGTCCGTCTGTGCTCTCTGATCGACCTTCGCCAGCTGAGCCTTTCCACCGATCCGGGCATTTTCGAGCGAGGTCTTGTAGTAGGTGCCGACGAGCTCCGCGAGCAGTCCCTCGCGATCCTGCTCCCAGAGCAGCTGCGCCTTCAGCAACGCCTTGATCAGCGCCTGGACGCTCTTGGGGTCCTTCGCAAGTAGAGCGTTGCTCGCGGCGAGCACGCAGTCCGTATATTGTGGCCCATAGATGTCGACGCCATCGGACAGCAGGACCGAACCCTTCACGTCGCTGAGGAGGGCCGAGCCATAGGGCTCGATGGTAGAGGCGATATCGATCGAACCGGCCTTGAATGCGGCGACCATGTCACCGATCGAGTCCATATAGCGGACCGTCACGTCCTTGTATGCGACGCCGTTCTTCTTCAGCCAATCGTAGGGCAGCACTTCGAGCGTGTTGTTCTGGAAGGTTCCGAGCGTCTTGCCCTTGAGTTTGGCGGGCATGTCGAGCCCCGGCTGAGCGACGAGGTAGATGCCTTGGACGCCGCCGCCGGCAACGATCGTAACCGGCGCACCGGCGTCATAGAGAGCCATGAAGTTTGTGTAGGGCAGCACGCTGACGTCTACCTGCCCCGTGCCGAGGAACGTAACCTGCTCGGCGAAGGAAGGGCTATTGACGAATTGGAGCGTCAGTCCATCGTCCCTTGCAAGTTGGCGTGCATGCGCGATAAAGAACGCGACGTTGCAAAAGCCGTCGCCGTGGGCCGCCTTGACGGTCGCGGCTGCACGGGCCGATCTGGGAAGGCCCATCATCCCACCCGCCATCGTGATTGTTCCCAGCGCGCTCGCTTTCAGGAACGATCGTCGGTTCAACGCGGTCATCGCGGGAATTGCCAGGCCTAGGCCGCCATGACAATCACACATGAAGCCTCTCCTTTTGCAGTTCACCCTCACGCGTGACGCCGGTTGGAGGCGCTATCAAACGGCAGAGTGTCCTGCTGCGGCGGCTTCCGGCCGAAACCGTTGTTCAGTCTAGAACATAATTCAGGACAAGCCACTTCGAAAGTCAAATGGGCTACGCGTGCTCCAATCAGACCAGTAACCCTCATAGCGAAGCTGGCTCCGAAGCGAATAACCTTTATAGAACACTTGGTTAGCGGCGAAGCCGGAGATGGCTGCTGGCACGACTGGCTGCTGCACGTTTCGCAACTCCGAATTTGAGTTCGGCCCCTACGACGCACATAGCTTCCAAGCGCGCATGCGACAGTGCTAACCTTGAGCCTACCGAGGACCGATGCAAAGAGGCGTCGGCGAGCCAAGATGACGTCCGTACTGTCTGCGGTGATCTGTCGTGCATAGCTGGGCGCCGCTGCCGGCTGAAAGGCGAGGCCTGCGAGTGGGATCATCTTCTCGGTTCAGCGCGAACGGAATGGGTAGCCTTGAGATTTTATGGGAGGATGGCGAACTCGTCCTCGCGCGAGGGTGGCGGGAGGGCGAAGGAGGTGGGAAGGATGTACTGATCGTACTCCCGGCCTCGGAACAACCAACGCAGACTATTCTCGATCGCATTGTCCACGAATACTCCTTCAAGGATGAGCTTGACAGCACGTGGGCCGTACGGCCGCTCGAGCTCACGCGAGATCGCGGCGGCAAGATCATTCTGGTGCTCGAGGATCCTGGCGGCGAGTTGCTCGGTGGGCTCCTCGGCACGCCAATGGAGGTAGGACTCTTCCTGCGCCTCGCAGTTGGCGTGGCCGCAGCCCTCGGCAAGGTGCACCAGCACCGCCTCATCCACAAAGACATCAAGCCTGCCAACATTCTGGTGAACACTGCAAGTGACGAGGTACGGCTTACCGGATTCGGAATCGCGTCGCGACTTACGCGCGAGAGACAATCGGTCCAACCGCCAGAGTTCATTGGCGGAACACTTGCCTACATGGCGCCAGAGCAAACAGGCAGGATGAATCGCTCGATCGATTCGCGCACTGACATATACTCGCTCGGAGTGACACTCTACGAGATGCTGACCGGGAGTCTTCCCTTTACGGCCTCCGATCCGATGGAATGGATACATTGCCATATTGCACGACAGGCTCGTGCGCCGAGTGAACGAGCAACCGGAATTCCTGATGTGCTTTCGTCGATCGTGATGAAGCTTCTCGCGAAGACTGCGGAGGAACGTTATCAGACCGCGGGGGGCATCGAGAGCGACCTGCGTCGGTGTCTTAGGGAATGGCAGCTATACGGCGTGATAGAACCATTCGCACTGGCCGCGCACGACACGTCGGACCAATTGCTCATTCCAGAGCAGCTCTACGGCCGCGAGCGCGAGATCGCTACCCTACTCGCCTCGTTTGATCGGGTCGTGGCCCAAGGGGCGCCAGAACTCGTATTGATATCCGGCTATGCCGGCGTCGGAAAATCCTCGCTGGTAAACGAGCTGCATAAGGTCCTTGTCGCGCCGCGCGGACTTTTCGCGGCAGGCAAGTTCGACCAATACAAGCGCGATATCCCATACGCGACACTGGCACAGGCCTTCCAGGCCCTGGTTCGCAAGATCCTCGCCAAGAGCGAAGCAGAACTCGGCCGCTGGCGGGAGACTTTACTCCATGCACTTCAGCCCCACGGCGACCTCATCGTCGACCTCGTTCCGGAGTTGAAACTGATCATTGGGGAGCAGGAGCCGATCGCTGAGCTGCCGGCGCCCGACGCCCGGCGACGCTTTCATTTAGTGTTGCGGCGCTTCATCGGTGTATTCGCGCGCCCCGAACATCCGCTCGCCCTGTTTCTCGACGACCTCCAATGGCTCGATACGGCAACTTTGGACCTGCTCGAGGATCTCCTTACCCAGGAGAGCGTCCCGCACCTGCTTCTCATCGGCGCCTATCGCGACAACGAGATCGATGCCTCCCATCCGCTGATACGTAAACTCGGCTCGATCAAGGCGGCCGGCACGTCGTCCATCGAGGAAATCACGCTAGGCGCGCTCGATGCTCAGCATGTTTCGCGGTTGATCGCTGAGGCGCTGCGCTGTGAGACGGATCGGGTGGCGAATTTAGCTCAGCTTATTCTGCAAAAAACCGATGGCAATCCGTTTTTCATCAATCAGTTTCTGTCGACGTTAACGGATGAAGGTCTGATCGCATTCGATTCGGTGCATTCGCGCTGGTCGTGGGACCTCAAGCGGATCCGGGAGAAGGGTTACACGGACAATGTCGCTGACTTGATGATCGGAAAACTCGTCCGGCTTCCTATTGCAACCCAGCTGGCGCTCCAACAACTGGCCTGTCTCGGTAACATCGCAACTACCGCCATGTTAGCTATCGTTCACGACGCCACCGAGCAGGAGCTGCACGCCAGTCTCGTCGAGGCACGTCGGCAGGATTTGGTCGATTTTCTCGAGAGTTCCTACCGGTTTGCCCACGATCGCGTCCACGAGGCTGCTTATGCGCTGATCCCGATTGAGCGGCGCGCCGCCGCACACCTAAGGATCGGCAGGATGTTGGTCGCGCATACGCCTCCAGGCAAGCTGGACGAGGCCGTCTTCGAAATTGTCAACCAACTCAACCGGGCGTCGTCGTTGGTGACGGCACCGGAAGAGCGCGAGCAGCTGGCTGAGTTCAATCTCATGGCCGGCAAGCGCGCCCAGGCCTCCTGCGCCTATGCATCTGCATTGAATTACCTGACCATCGGCGCCGCGTTACTGTCCGGGGACGGCCGGCAGGATCGTCGCGAACTCAGCTTTGGTCTAGAGCTGGCCAGGGCGCATTGCGAGTTCGCGTCCGGAACGATCGCCGAAGCCGAAAAGCGCTTGCGCAGTCTTTCCATTCGTGCCGTCACGACAGCAGAGCGCGTAGCGGTGGCCTGCCTGCAAGTCGATCTTTACCAGGGAATCGATCGTAGCGATGAGGCGGTCGCCGTAGGTTTGCGTTCGTTACGACAGCTGGGCGTCGACTTGCCGGAACGTCCGACGGAAGCTGATGCGCGACGCGCCTACGATGGAATCTGGACCCGGTTAGGCGCCCGTGCGATCGAGGATCTCATCAATCTGCCACTCATGAGCGATCCCGATTCGCTGGCCGCTGTGGATCTTTTGACCAGAGTTGCGATCCCCGGGCATTACTTTGACTCCTGGCACCTGTTCGCATTGGCTGTTTGCACGGCTGTTAGCATAGGACTCGAGCGAGGTCACAGTGATGCATCTTGTATCGCCTACGCGCAGCTGGGCACTTTGGCAACCTACTTCGGCCAGTTCGACGCTGGTTACCGTTTCGGATGGTTGGGGTGCGAGTTGGTTGAGCGACCGGGATTGCAGCGATTTCAAGCCAGGACATTCGAGACATTCGGCTTCGGCGTGCCCTGGACCCAACATGTCCGAAAGGGGCGCGAGTTACTGATACGTGGCTTCGACCTCGCCAGCCGGACAGGTGAAATCAGCTTTGCAGGATACGCTTGCGGCCAGCTCACTACAAACTATCTGATGGCTGGCGACCCTTTGATCGAAGCCCAGGAGCAGGCTGAACATGGGCTCGCCTTTATCCGCAAAGTCGGCTTCGGAACGATCGAAGGCTGGATTCTCGGTCAACTTGGTCTCATCCGGAGCCTGCGGGGACTGACTACCCGTCTTGGCTCGTTTGACGACGCTGTGTTCCGTGAAAGTGATCTTGAGTATGATCTGGCCGGCAAGCCGGCTCTCGCACTGCCAGAATGTTGGTACTACATCCGCAAGCTGCAAGCACGTTTCCTCGCGGGCGAATATCTGGACGCATTGCAGGCGGCCTCAAGGGCGCAGCCGCTGGTCGGGGGCACCCTGTCTCTTTTGGAGGTCGTTGAGTACCACTTCTACGATGCGCTTTGCCATGCGGCAGTTTATGAATCCGCTTCCTCTGACGACCGCAAATATCATCGCGGGAGGCTGACGGATCACCTGGAGAAGCTCGACACCTGGGGAATCCATTGCCCCGAGAATTTTGCCAACCGGGCGGCACTCGTCGGAGCCGAGGTGGCCCGGATCGATGGGCGAGACGCCGATGCCATGCGCCTGTACGAGCAAGCCATTCGCTCGGCCCGCGAGCATGGGCTCGTACAAAATGAAGCTCTGGCCTATGAGGTGGCTGCCCGCTTCTGCAGCGCGCGCGGTTTCGGGACATTCGCGGACTCCTATCTTCGCAAGGCCAGGGACTGCTATTTTCGCTGGGGGGCCGAGGGCAAGGTGCGACAGCTCGATAGATTCTATCCACATTTGGCCGCTCCGGAGGAGCAGCGTCCCGTCCCGATCATTGCCCCCCCAAGCCAGCAGCTGGATGTCGCAAGCATCGTCAAGGCGTCTCAGGCGGTGTCCAGCGAGATTGAGTTGCCGAAGCTGATCGAGCGGCTAATGACGATCGCGCTCGAGAATGCCGGCGCGGATCGCGGCCTTTTAATACTGGCCACAGGCGATGAATATCTGATCCAGGCCGAGGCGCGAACGACCAGCGATCAGGTTGAAGTCACAATGCGCCAGGAGCCGATCACCGGGATTGCGTGTCCCGAATCCCTGGTCCGCTACGTGATCCGCACGCGGGAAAGCATAATTCTCAATGATGCCTCCAAATCCAACCTGTTCTCCGGCGACGACTATCTACGCGACGGACAATCGAAATCGATCCTCTGCCTGCCGCTGATCAAGCAGCAGGAGTTAGCCGGGATTCTCCTCCTCGAAAACGCGCTGACGTCCCACGCGTTCACACCGGCTCGGATCGCGGTCCTGGAATTGCTGGCGGCGCAAGCAGCGATCTCGCTGGAGAACACGCGCCTTTATAGCGATCTTCAAGAGCGGGAGGCGAAGGTCCGACGCCTCGTCGATTCCAATATCGTCGGGATATGCATTTTCGATGTTGACCGCCGCATCGTGGAAGCCAACGACGCGTTTCTTAGTATCGTGGGATATAGCCGCGATGACGTCATTTCCGGCCGTCTGAGCTTTCCTGGCTTGACACCTCCCGAATGGGCCGGGACCGACGAACGGATCTTGGCAGAGTTGGCCTCCACCGGTACCTGCCGACCCTACGAGAAAGATTTGTTTCGAGAAGACGGCAGCCGCGTGCCGGTGCTTGTGGCCGGAGCGACGTACGGCGAACGCCGACACCAGGGCGTCGCTTTCGTTGTCGACCTAACCGAACGAAAGCGCGCCGAGGCAGAGCTGGCGCACGCGAACCGCGTCGCGACAATGGGCCAACTTACGGCCTCGATCGCCCACGAGGTCAACCAACCTGTCGCTGCACTGCTTACGAATGCTGAAACCGCTCTGCGCTGGCTCGCCCATCAACCGCCCAATTTGGAAAAGGCCAAGCCGTTGATCGACCGCATTGTCAGCGACGGCAAGCGAACCGCTGACATTGTGAGCCGAATTCGTGATTTTTCCAAAAAAGCGCCGGCGCAAAAGGGTAATCTAGAAATTAATGAGGCGATTCTGGAAATTATGAGACTGACCCGTGCCGCGATGTCAGAGCACAGCGTTTCGGCTGAGATGCAGCTGTCAGAGACGCTGCCGCACACTTTGGGGGACAAGGTTCAACTGCAGCAGGTGGTCCTCAACTTGGTCATGAACGCTATTGAAGCGATGAGCGAGGTGACGGAGGGGAGACGCGAGTTGCTGATCAAGACCGATGAGGTCAAATCGGGGGGCGTGCTTGTCGCGGTAAGCGATACGGGACCGGGGCTGTCTCAAACCAATCCTGAGCGAATGTTCGATCCGTTTTTTACAACCAAGCCCAGCGGCTTGGGCATGGGATTGCCGATCTGCCGCTCGATTATCGAAGCGCATGGCGGCCGGCTCTGGGCAATGCCGAACGAACCGCGCGGCGCAGTCTTCTACATGATGCTGCCCATCGGGGAATAATCATTGAGAAGCTAGGCGGATAGGATCCTGCCAAATCTACCCCCTGCACAACTCAACGCACTCGCTCTTTCGGCCGGATCGAAGTTATTCATTAGCGCCCGCAAGAATGCGCGATCCTACAGTCGAGCCACTCGGCTCGCAGGCCCCTGCCGCCGGCGGCACAACAGGGAAGTCAGCTCTCTTCCACGATTTCATAGACGGCGGTTATGACAATTTCAACCGTCCCCGTGCCGCGTGGCCTCAAACAGGAACCAGGTGCGTCGCTCGGCTTCATCGATCCAATTTTCCAGTAGACTCGTGGTAGCCGCGTCGCCGTACTCGTCGCACACGCCGTGTGTTTCTCTCATGGCTGCGGTGATCTGTCTGTTGTCGTCTCGGAGCTCGGCGAGCATGTCCATCGGGGTAACGAAACCTGCGTCGTTGTCCAGGATACGTTGCAAGCGGCCGATATGCCCGATCGAACGCAATGTCGTCCCTCCGACCTTGCGCACGCGTTCGGCGATGGCGTCGGTCGTAGCGAAGATCTGGTCACCCTGCTCGTCGAGGAGAAGGTGACGATCGCGAAAGTGCGGTCCGGACACGTGCCAATGAAAATTCTTGGTCTTCAGATACAAGCCGAACACATCGGCAAGCAGGATGTTCAAGGCACCCGAGATATCTCGGATCGCATCCGGCGTCAGATCTGTAGGTGTCTTGAGCAAAGCGGTCTTTCGCGCTTGGGCTTCTCGAATACTCATTGACTTCCTCCCTTTAGCCGATAGTTCCTGATGACCTCAGGATCAGGATCAATTCCAGGACCTTGCCCTCAGGCGTGGCGATGCCGCGGATCGTCGCGCAAGTCGTGATATTCAAGACCAAGCGGGCCGATCGCCGCTACCTGCGTGACGTATTCGCCGGACTTCGCCCAATGGAAATGCCAGGTTTCTCCCGGCAGAACGACGACGCTTCCCGGCGGATAGGCTTGCACGTTTTCGGTGTCGAAGATCTCACCGAGCCCGATATAGAAAACACCGGACATAACCGTGTAGATTCGATCTTCCGGGTGCTTGTGCGGCATCAGCTTTGTGTCGGTCGGCAACTTCACTCTGACCACATAAGGACCGGGATCCGCCGGGTGGCCAACCATGATCGCCAAACGAGCTCCGGCCGGAAACGCCGGGAACGGCTTCCAGTCGATATCCTCGGGCAAGATCGCCTTGAACTTGGCCTGATCAGGCTGATGTTTCAGGGTCATCGCCGCTCTCCTTTCCGTGACGACCGAAAGCCTGCAGTCACTGGATCAATTTCGTATCCAGTGTGATCGCCGCGTTGAGAACCTTGGACACCGGACAGCTCTTCTCCGCCTCGCCCGCGAGCCGCGCAAACGCAGCGTCATCGAGATTTGGCACATTGCCCCGCAATGTCAGCGCGGATCGACTGATGCGGAACCCCTTACCGTCCGCCTCGAGCGTCACCGCTGCTTCGGTGCTGAGTTCCGTCGGCGTGAAGCCAGCGCTCTGCAGCACGAATGCCAACGACATCGTGAAGCACCCGGCATGTGCTGCTGCGATAAGCTCCTCCGGGTTCGTCCCCTTCTCGTTCTCGAAACGTGTCTTGAAGGAATAGGCCGTCTCGGCCAGCACTCCGGATTCGCTGGATAAGTAGCCCCTTCCGGCACGGCCGCTCCCGCTCCAAACCGCTTTTGCTTTGCGAATCACGTCGCTCCTCCTTGCTTGTTCTGACTGGTTTGCCTCAAACCGGTTGCTTGAGCGCGTTGACATCGATCGGCATTTTGCGCAGCCGCTTTCCCGTGGCGGCAAAGATCGCATTCGCGATTGCAGGAACGATGCCTGAAGTGCCGGCCTCGCCCATTCCACCCGGCGGTTCAGCGCTCTTGACGACGTGTACCTCGATCGCGGGCGCCTCGTTGATGCGCAATATCTGGTATGTGCCGAAATTCGTCTGTTCGACACGGCCGTTCTTGAGCGTGATCTCGCCATAGAGCGCCGCGGTCACGCCAAAATTCACGCCGCTCTGGATCTGCGCCTGGACCGTGTCGGGATTGACCACGGTGCCGCAATCCATCGCACAGACCACACGATGGACCCGAACCGAGCCGTCCTTTGCAACCTCGACCTCAGCCACCTGGGCGAGGTAGCTGCCGAACACGTGTTGCAGGGCAATGCCGCGTCCATGCCCCTTGGGCAATACCGAGCCCCAGCCGGCTTTCTCTGCTGCCAGATCAAGCACGGCCTTCGCTCGCGGATTGTGGTCGAGCAACATACGACGATAGGTCACCGCATCCTGCCTCGCGGCTGCCGCCAATTCATCGATGAAGCTCTCGCTGACGAAGACGTTGTGCGAAGGACCGACGCTGCGCCAGAACGCGGTCCGGATGCCCGGCGGCTCGGCGCGCACATATTCGACATGGAAGTTCGGAAGCGCATAGACCAGATCGATCGCGCCCTCCGTCGTATCGGGATCGAGGCCATCCTTGAAGGCCGGCGGCAGCCACCGGGCGATCACGGAAGAACCTGCGAAGCGATTGCGCCAGGCGATCGGCTTGCCATCCTTGTCGAGACCGGCCGCGATGCGGTCGACCCAATAGGGCCGGTACATGTCCTGCTGGATGTCTTCCTCGCGCGTCCACACCACCTTCACGGGACCATCGACCTGCTTGGCAATCTCGACGGCGCGAACCGCGCCGTCGGCTTCGAGGCGCCGACCGAAGCCGCCGCCGATGAGATGATTGTGGACGATCACCTTCTCGACCGGCAGACCGGCGGCCTTCGCCGCCATCGCCTGGACCCGTGCAATCGCCTGGGTGCCGACCCAGATCTCACATTCACTGCCTCGAAAATGAACCGTGCAATTCATCGGCTCCATCGTTGCGTGGGCCAGGAAAGGCAACTGATAGCTCGCCTCGACCCTGGTTGCGGCATTCGCAATGGCTTGATCGGCATTACCAATACTTTGCGCGACCGAACCCGGCCTAAGGATCGCCTGCTCGAGGTCGCGTGCGACGTCCTGGGTACTCAGCCCGCTATGGGCGCCCTCATCCCATTCGATCTTGAGCGCTTCCAGGCCCTTTTTCGCAGCACCCATATGATCAGCCACGACGGCAACGGCATCCTCGAGCCGAACGATCTGGCGCACCCCTTTGACCGCCTTGGCGGCGGAGTCATCCAGGCTCCTCAACCGGCCGCCAAAGACGGGCGATTGGGCCAGCGTCGCGATTTTCACACCGGGCGGGCGAGCATCAATGCCGTAAAGGACGGAGCCGTTGACCTTGCCCGAGGCGTCCAGACGTTTCGCCGGCGTGCCGATCAGCTTGAACTCTTCGGGCTTCTTCAGCACCACATTGGTCGGCACCGCGATGTGCGCGGCATCTGCGGCGAGCTCGCCATATTTCAGGCGCCGCCCGCTCGGCGTGTGGACCACCTCGCCTGTTTCGGCATGGCAGGAACCGGCATCGACGCCCCAGCGCCCTGCGGCGGTCGCGATCAGCATGATCCGTGCAGCCGCGCCCGCTTCGCGGAGCGGCTTCCACGCGCCACGAATCGCGTTCGAATTGCCGGTCGCCTGCACGCCCAACAACGGATTGGCGTAGAGCTTTTCGTTCGGCGGAGCGTGTTCTATCCGAACCTGCTTAAGGCCGACTTCAAGCTCCTCCGCGATCAGCATCGGGATCGAGGTGTAGGTCCCCTGCCCCATCTCGACATAGGGCATGGTCAGCACGATCTCCCCGTCGGTGCCGATACGGATGAAGGCGTTTGGTGCGAAGCTATCGTTACCGACGGCCTTGCCTTGGCCGAATGGCAGGCTCACGCTAAGCACCAGGCCGCTGCCGGCAACGGCGCTGTTGATCAGGAAGTTGCGACGAGATAGGTCGGCGTACGTGCGCGACGCGCTGCGATCGAAAGCCATCTTCAACCCTCCTTCGTCTGCGATTGCGCGGCGAGCTTGATCGCCTCGCGGATCCGGACATAGGTGCCGCAGCGGCAGATATTGCCGCTCATGGCGTCGTCGATGTCCGTATCCGTTGGATGTCGCTTGTCGGTGAGCAGTGCCGAGGCCGACATGATCTGGCCGGACTGGCAGTATCCGCACTGCGCGACCTCATGGTCGAGCCAGGCCTTCTGGATCTTCGCACCGACCACTGTCGCACCTATCGCCTCAATCGTTGTGATCTTGGAGTCACCAACGCTGTCGATCGTCGTGATGCAGGAGCGGACGGCGGAGCCGTCGAGATGCACGGTGCAGGCGCCGCACAGCGCCATGCCGCAGCCGAACTTCGTGCCGGTCATGCCGAGCACGTCGCGCAGAACCCACAGTAGCGGCGTGTCACCATCAACGTCGACGCTCTGCGGAGTTCCGTTAATGTTGATCGTAAAACCCATGATGCCGCTCCTTGTGTTCCGGACACGACCGCCGCTCCGACATCGACGCTGGTTCGTCGAACCCCGCGGCGATCCACTCAGCCGCCGAGTTGCCCGACGTGGAAGCCCAGTCGATTCTCGACGTCGCCGGCACGGTGGAAGCCGCGTGCCATCAGCGCCTTGATCCTGCTCTGGCTCGCGGGACGGCCGAGGGAGGCCAAGAACGCGTCCCACTCAGGCCGAATTTCCAGGTCCGCCGGCAGGCTTGCGACGTCGACGAGACGCTTGGTCTCAGCGATCGCCTCTTTATCGAACGACGCAATCCGCATCGCGAGCGCTTCGACGAACGCGTCGAGTTCGGCGTCCGGCAACGACCGATTGACGTAGCCGTACCGTTCGGCGAGGTCGCCGGGGATATCATCGGCGCCAAGCAACACTTCGAGTGCGCGGCCTCTGCCCATCAGACGCGGCAATCGGGCCATCGGGCCGCCGCCGGGCACAAGGCCGGCACCGACCTCCCATTGCGATAGGATCGCCTTCTCGCGGCTCGCGAAGCGCATGTCGCTCGCCAACGCAAGCTCACTGCCGACCCCGGTGGCGCGGCCCCGGATCGAGGCGATGGATACGACCGGCGCACGGCTGAGACGGACAAGCATGTCAGGGAGCGCCTGGAGCCCGGTTGGTCCCGGCGGGATGCTCATTGACTCTTCAAGGGGCGCGAGAAAGTCGTAATGCGTGATGAAGAAACCATCGACGGCACTGTCGAACACGACGACCTTGACCTCCGGATCGGCCTCGATCGTGGTGATGACGTCGTTGAGTAGCGGAAGATGCTTCGGGCCGAAGATATTCACCGGCGGCATGTCGAAGGTAACCCGCCAGTATGACGGCAGACGGCGCTCCAGTTGAATTTTCCCGGTGGTAAAAGTTCGTTCGGGTCGGTTCATGATATGCACTCCTGTTGTCTGTTTGGAGGAAAGGACACGCGCTTACGCAGAGGTCCGTTCGACTCAGATCGATTGACGTAGCGGCTTGAAGGCCGTGCGCATCTCGGCGCAAAACAGCTCAGGCTGTTCCCAGGCCGCGAAGTGCCCGCCCTTGTCGAGCTTGTTGTAATGGATGAGGTTGGGGTACGCCCGCTCTGCCCAGCTTCTCGGGGCCGCATAGATTTCATCCGGGAAGGCGCTCACAGCGACAGGGATCGTGACCCCCCGAACGTCAAAGAAGCCTCCTCCCGTCGAAATTTTCGCGGTGTCCCAGTAGAGCCGAGCCGAGGAGATCGCGGTGTTCGTCAACCAGTAGAGCGTGATGTTGTCGAGGATGTCGTCCCTGGTCAGCCCTTCCGGCATTCCATCGAAGACGCGTGAGATCATACCGTAACTGCGGATATCGTGATCCAGCATCCACGCGGCGAGACCGATCGGCGAATCCGCGATTCCGTAAAGCGTCTGCGGCCGATTGGACATTTCCTGGGCGTAGGCCAGGCCATGCTTGTAGAAATCATCGAGTTGATCCCAGGCCTGCTTTTCGTCAGCCGAGAGGCCGGCAGGCGGCGGGCCTCCAGCCGAAAGAGCCTTTGAAACATCGGCTGGAACCGTAGCCGCCATATTGGTGTGAATGCCCAACAATCCCGTGGGCTGCTGCAGCGCCATGATCTCCGAGACGGCATTCCCCCAATCCCCGCCCTGCGCCACGTAACGTGTGTAGCCAAGCCGTTCCATCAAGGTCGCCCACGCACGAGCGATGCTGACGGGTGTCCATCCGGGCGCAGTCGGCTTACCCGAGAAGCCGTGGCCGGGCAGCGAGGGGATGACCAGATGGAACGCGTCCGACGCGCTCGCGCCGTGCGATGTGGGATTGGTCAACGGATCGATGATCTTCATCTGCTCGATAATCGAGCCCGGCCAGCCGTGAGTCACGATCATCGGCAGCGCATTGTCATGTTTCGAGCGGACGTGAATGAAATGAATATCAAGCCCGTCGATTTCCGTCACGAACTGCGGCAAGGCCTTGAGCCGTGCTTCCACCTTCCGCCAGTCGTAATCCGTTCGCCAATGCTGCGCGACTTGCTGAATCGTCCTCAATTGCACGCCTTGGGACGGATCGGTAACCGTTTCGCGGTCCGGCCACCGGGCCATCGTCACCCGTTCGCGCAGGTTCGCGAGCGCGTCTTTGGGGACGTCGATGTCGAACGCGCGAACAGCGCCACTTTTCGCTGCCGGAGCCGAATGCGGCGAGAACAGGCTCGCCGCACTCGCTGACACCATGCCCATTGCGGCGGTGCCGAGGAACTGACGACGATCCTGGTAACGCACGAAATGTACGGTCGCCTGGCTCGGGGGATCGGGAAGATGTACCATGTCACTTACTCCTGATGCGAATCGAGTGATCAGCTCCTGCTGACGTCGATGACAGCTTGCGCAAAGGCGGCCGGGGACTCCTGAGGCAGATTGTGACCGACCCCACCCTTCACGAGGCGATGTGCATACTTGCCGGAGAACTTTTTGGCGTAAGCCACGGGGTCCGGATGCGGCGCGCCGTTCTCGTCACCCTCGAGCGTAATGGTCGGTACGCCGACCTGCGGCGCGGCCGCCAGTTTCGCTTCAAGCTCGTCCAGGCTTGGATCGCCTTGCGCCAATCCGAGGCGCCATCGATAGTTATGGATCACGATATCGACGTGATCCGAATTGTCGAAAGCCGCCGCGCTGCGAGCGAATGTCGCATCATCAAACTGCCACTTCGGAGATGCCAGCTTCCAGATCAACTCGGCGAACTCGCGCCGGTATTTATTGTACCCCTCGCGACCGCGCTCCGTCGCAAAATAGTACTGATACCACCACTGAAGCTCCGCCTTCGGAGGCAGCGGCGTCTTCCCCGCCTGCTGGCTTCCAATGAGATAGCCGCTCACGGACACCAGGCCCTTGACGCGATCGGGCCACAATGCGGCAACGATATCGGCGGTACGGGCGCCCCAATCGAAGCCGGCGATGGTCGCCTTCTTGATATTGAGTGCGTCCATCAAGGCAATTGTGTCGACGGCCAGGGCGGACGGCTGCCCCGACCTCGGAGTTGCGCTCGACAGGAAGGTCGTCGAGCCGTAGCCACGCGCATAGGGAACAATGACATGAAAACCAGCTGCGGCCAGCCGCGGCGTTACCTCACCGAAGCTGTGGATGTCATAAGGCCAGCCATGCAGCAGAATCACCGGCGGTCCGTCGACAGGACCCGCCTCAACGTATCCGACGTCAAGCACGCCAGCATAGATCTGCTTTAGCGAAGTAAAGGAACCTGTCCCCTCGAATTGGGCGAACTGGATTGGCGCGTCGAGCACCAGCCCCGCATCGGCAACTTGAACTGGGATAAATTGCGTCGCCGCCAACGCGCCCGTGGCCACCTCAAGAAATCGCCGCCGGCCGAAGAAATTCAAGCGGGCTTTTTCAGACATGTGCATCACCCTATCTTTTGGCCCCTTGGTATCGCACCAACTCGCGTTAGATCCGACCGGCGCTCCACAAACGATGTCCGCCCGCCCCGTTCCGAACCATTCAACGTTGGGAAGATGCCGCTCATATCAATGTATGAGTGATTGGCGCTCAGTGTATGAGTGAGTTCCGCGCCGTCGATCCGCTAAGGACAACGTCACTCGTTCTCGCGAGTTTTCGAGACGGCAAATGACCTGCGAAGGGGCGAGATGCGCCTGAGCATCCTTCGGTGCCAAGTGGCGTTTCATTCATGACCGCAAACCAAGGAGACAGTGATGAAAGTGCTGATGGTGATCACCTCACACGACCAACTGGGTAACACGGGGCGAAAAACTGGCTTCTGGCTCGAAGAACTCGCTGCCCCCTACTACGTTTTCAAGGACGCCGGAGTCGAGGTAACGCTCGCATCCCCAAAGGGCGGCCGGCCGCCGCTTGACCCGAAGAGCAATGAACCGGAAAGCCGCACCGAGCTGACGCTCCGGTTCGAACAGGACGAAGACGCGCAAGCCGATCTCGACAAAACCGTTCGCCTCGACAGCGTGAGGCAAGAAGACTTCGACACCGTCTTCTACCCGGGCGGCCACGGGCCGATGTGGGATCTCGCCGATGACCAGAACTCCATCAAACTGATCGAGTCCTTCCTTGCGGCCGGCAAGATAATTGCCGTCGTATGTCATTCCACCGGGGCACTGCGTCACGTCAAGACGCCGGACGGCAAGCTTCTGGTGCAGGACAAGGAAGTTACCGGCTTCACCAATGGCGAGGAGGAAGGGGTCGGCCTCACCAAGATCGTTCCCTTCCTTGTCGAAGACGAGATGTTGAACCTCGGCGCTATTTTTTCGAAGAAGGTGAACTGGGCACCACACGTCGTCAGCGACGGTTTGCTGATCACGGGACAAAACCCGCATTCGTCCGGTCCGGCGGCGAATACGCTGATGGCGGCGGTGAAGCAAAGGACCAGGCCAGGGGTCACGGCGCGCGCTTCGTAACAATCGATCGTAGTGACGGGTCGCCTGCCAGCGACGCCTTTGGTTGGAGCCTCATCACGGCGCCCGCCACGCGACTAGTGGACCTGGAGCGGCTCGGCTCGCCCGCGGCTCCGTCAGAGAGTCTGAGGCTACGAGGGATACGTTCGATGTCGCACCATTATTCCGGACCGAATGTCGGGTTCCCTCGTGGGGACGCGCGCCTGGACTTGACCGACCTGTACGCATTCCCCTCGCCTGCGGATGCGAGCAGATCAGTCCTCATCATGAACGTCCATCCTTCCTTCAGCCTGCTTTCGCCGGAGCCGACGACGCCCGAGCCTTTCGCCGCTGACGCGATCTATGAATTCAAGATCGACACCAACGGGGATGCGGTCGCGGATATTGCGTACCGCGTATGTTTCTCGGCATTTGCGAACGGAAGGCAAACGGCGGTGTTGCGCCGAGTCGAGGGCGCCGAGGCCGCCGAGACCGGCAACGAGGGCCGGCTCATTCAGGAGTGGCCGGTCTCGATGGGTCGAGAGGCGCTCGTGGTGGAAGCCGAAGACCATCGTTTCTTTGCCGGCTGGCGGAGCGATCCGTTCTTCTTTGATCCGATCGGCGCCATGAACGACCTCCACTTCAGCGGCAGAGACAATTTTATCGACAAGGACGTGTGCAGCATCGCCGTCGAGTTGCCGGGCTCGGCTCTCGGAAGCAAACCGTTCGGTGTCTGGGCGCGGACGGTTGATCGCGCCAACGGCGGCTGGGTTCAAGCCGACCGCGGTGCCAAGCCGTCGCAGTCTATTTTCCTGACCGGCGACGCCAGTGCCGACTATCAGGCGTCGGAGCCTGCCGGCGACAGTCGCTTCATCCCGATTTTTGCACATTCGCTGGAGCACACGGGAGGCTACGCTCCGGTCGATGCGCGGCGCCTGGCAGCAACGCTGCTGCCCGATATCCTGCATTTCGATCCCGCGCTCCCCGCCTCGTACCCGGGCAACGGTCGGGCGTTGACCGACGACGTCCTCGATCACTTCCTTTTCCTCCTGACCAACGGAAGAGTGAAATCTGACGGTGTGGGCCCGCATCGGGATTTGCTTACCGATTTTCCGTATCTGGGCCCGCCGCACACGGCTGCCGCCGAACGATTCAACGCGTACGAAGCACTGCATGGAGGGTTCGATGCACGCAAGGACTGAGCAAGCGCAGATCCGGCTCACCCGCTCGTCGCCCAATTGTTGGCGGGTGACGTTCGATAATCCTCCGTTGAACGTCATGGGGCCGCAGTTGGTTCGCGAGTTTAGGGAAATCATCACCACGGTCGAAGCCGACAAGGACGTTAGAGTGCTGGTGCTCGAAAGTGCAGTTGACGGATTTTTCCTCAATCACAGCGATTTCAACGCCGACTTCAAGGAACTGGCCGGCATGCCGCAAGGGCCGACGGGACTGGAGGCGTGGCCGGACGTCCTCGTCCGCATCACGCACCTTCCCGTGGTGTCGATCGCCTTGATCCGCGGTCGCGCGACCGGAAACGGAAGCGAGCTTGCTCTCGCTTGCGACATGAGCTTTGCAAGCCGCGAGAAGGCGCTGTTGTCGCAGTGGGAAGTGGGCGTTGGGTTGGTCGCGGGCGGCGGGCCGATGGCGCGTCTGCCGCGACAGATGGGCAGACAAAGGGCCCTGGAGGTGCTGCTGAGCTCCAATGACATCGGCGGCGATCTGGCTGAAGTTTATGGCTATGTGAACCGGTCGCTGCCGGACGGGGAGCTCGATGGCTTCGTCGACGCGCTGGCACGGCGCATCGCCTCCTTTGACAAATGGGCGATCGCAAACACCAAGCGCCTGACGAATGCCGCCAGCCTGCCGCCGGATGTCGAGATCGTGGCCGGCTGGGAAACGTGCATGGCCTCGATCCCCCGACCGGCTGCGCAGGGGAGGATCAAGGCGCTGTTCGAGCAGGGATTTCATAAGCCCGGAGACGCAGAAGATCGCCTAGGAACCCTATCTGGGGCAACTCGCCCACGGAGGCTGATGCGATCGTAGCACGCAGTTTTCCCCTTCCGCGCGCCCCTCTCAGAAAGAACACCGTCATGGACTTACTCGCCCTTGCAAAGGACATCGCCGATCGCGTCGAAGCGCAGTCGGCCCGCGCGAGAGTTCCGGTTGCCGTTACTATCATCGACATTCACGGCAACATGCTTCTCCAGCACCGCATGAGCAGCGCGCCGGTGTTCTCGATCGAGATATCGGAGCGGAAAGCCTACACGTCCGCGCTGGTGGGACTGCGAACGGCCGATCTGTCTCCCCTGGTGCAGCCCGGGAAGGATCTCTTCCCGCTGATGGGCCTCTCCGGCGGAAGGTATTGTTCGATGGGCGGCGGCGCGCCGCTTACCCGCGAAGGCCAGTTGGTCGCGGGCGTCGGCGTTAGCGGTGGCACCGTTGAGCAGGACGTCGCGATTCTTGAAGCCGCACTCCGGGAACCTCCGGTCATGCGCAAGACCGACATGAAGCTCGAGGTCGTCGTGATCCCCGTCGCGGACGCCGATCGCGCCAAGCGTTTCTATGGCGATCTGGGTTGGCGGCTCGACATCGACTATTCCGCCGGCGACAATTATCGGGTGATCCAGTTCACGCCGCCGGGCTCCGGTTGCTCGATCATGTTCGGCAACAACATGAGCAGGGCTGCGCCCGGCTCGGCGAAGGGGCTGCACCTAATCGTGTTCGACATCCAGGCCACCTGCGAGGACCTGCTTTCTCGTGGCATCGCGGTCAGCGAGCCATTCCACGACGCCGGCGGCGTATTCCACCATGCCGAAGGAAAAAGCCTGCTCTCCGGCCCAAATCCGCAACGAAAGAGCTACGCCTCCTACGCCTCGTTCAGCGATCCCGACGGCAACACGTGGGTGTTGCAGGAGATCACGGCGCGATTGACGGGACAAATCGAGGACGGCGACACCAGCTTCACGCCCGAACTCGCGAGTGTGGTTCGACATGCGGCAGCCGGCAATGGAACGACGCTGTGAATAATCCGGCCCTGCTTGTCCTCTCAGCAGGACTTACCTGCATGAACACCAACGCACCGGCGCAACACATGTTATCTCGCCGACAATCGATTTCCTATCATACCGTCAAGATCCAGGGCCTTGATATCTTCTACCGGGAAGCCGGGCCGGCCGATGCGCCGACCGTGCTGCTGCTGCACGGCTTTCCCTCCTCGTCGCGGATGTGGGAACCATTACTTCCCCTCCTGAGCGACAAATTTCATCTCATTGCCCCCGACTACCCCGGTTTCGGCCATAGCAGCGCGCCCTCCCCGTCGACCTTCGAATACACGTTCGACAATCTCGCGGGCGTGATGGATGAACTCACAACGAAGCTCGGCATCACGAGCTATGTTCTGTTAATGCAAGACTACGGCGGACCCGTTGGCTTTCGAATGGCGCTCGCCCATCCGGAACGCGTCCGCGCCCTCGTCATCCAGAACGCAGTCTCTCACGAGCAAGGCCTGAGCCCTCTTTGGGAGGCACGCAGAAAATATTGGGCGGATCCGGCCCACGAGCTCGCCAACCTCAAGGCTAACTTCACATCCTTTGAGGCGACGCGGCAGCGCCATATCGGATCAAGCCCCCATTCCGACCATTACGATCCGGATACATGGACCAACGAGTACGCCTTTCTCAACCGTTCGGGCCAGGCCGACATTCAGACCACGCTGTTTCTGGATTACCGGACCAACGTCGCCTCCTATCCGCGCTGGCAAAATTGGCTTCGCGAGGTGCAGCCGCCGACTCTCGTGGTTTGGGGCAAATACGACCCGTCCTTCACCGTCGCCGGCGCGATGGCCTATGCCGACGATGTGCCGAAGGCCGAAATACACATTCTCGATGCGGGACATTTCGCGCTTGACGAAGGGACCGGCCAGATCGCATCGCTTGTCCGTGACTTCCTCGAACGCCTGGCGCGCAAGTAAGGAACGCGGCCGAACGCGCGTTATTGGCCATCAATACGGCGGCTTCTTGCGCCGACACTGCATCTTTGCCGCTTCAACCCACCACGTCAGATCGTCTACAAAGCGTGGAAACGCTTTTTCGAGAGCCTCGCCGCCCTGACCCGTCGGAGCACCATCAGCCGCGAGGGTCTGTGCAATCGGACCAACGGCAATCGTGCTTGAAACCACCACCATTCCCATCTCGGAAAGTGTGCCGTGCCAGGCCGTCGCGGCCCGTGCGCTGGAGAAGCGTCCTGCCGAATAGCTCGCGATCGCCGCGGGACGCCAGAACCATTCCTCGAGAAAATGATCGATCGGGTTTTTCAGTCCTGGCTGCACACCCCAATTATATTCGCCGGTGACGAAGACAAAGCCATCGGCGTTACGACTCTTGCCGGCCAATTCCTCCAGAGGCTCGGGAGCGGCACCCTGCTGTGTCGAGCATCGGAAGATTGACCGCCTTGGCGTCGATCAGTTCGACGGCATCGCCCCGGCGCTGTAATCATTGGACCAGGAATTCGGCGAGGCGGATCCCCATCCGGTCGGAACGGTAGGAGCCGTAAAACACCAGGATTTGGTTGCTCATTGCAGCCCTCAGCAGATCACAGCACACGCAGCCGCTGGTTCAACTTGGCAATGGCTCGCCCGCCTGCTCGCGGACGATGTACTCGGCGTACCAGTCCGCCCAGTTTTCGTCATGTCCGCCCCTTCGTTTCTCATGCTCGCCATGCGCGACCGCGGCACGTCGCAGCGTCGCGGCGAGTTCGGCTGCCGAAGCGAAGGTCGTGTCAGCCTCCACACGGCCGGGAAGCCGCGTGGTAATTTCCTGGAGGAACCAGCCGTTGCCATCGGGATCGCTGAACGAGGCCAGCGAGGAATAGCTGCGGCGTTCCGGATCCGGGCCGTCGAGGCGAACATTGCCGAACAAATGCGGCTCATCGGCTCCGTTGTGCACGTCGCCGCCGCCATGAAACGGCCCGGTGACCTTCACCCCGCGGCCACGCAGATCTATGCACGCAGCCTCAATATCGGAGACGATCAAGTACAGCCCTGTCGCGGAACCGGGTGCCGCCGCAGTGACATTCGCACCGAAGATAACCGACGCGCCGGATCCTGGCGGCGTGAACTGAATCACGCGATAGCCGTCAGCAGCAGCGAAATCGGCGTCGAGCCTCCAGCCCAGGTCACCGTAGAACTGCTCGGCACGATCGACGTTCGAAACGGGGATGACAACGATCTCGAGCTTCATGTCGAGCACCCGCATTTGAGAGGGGGTCATCACGTTGTCTCCCTGATGCCGGTCGAAATTCAATGTGACGTGAACACAGAATCTGTAACTGGCCACTCATACATTGATATGACTGTCTTCTTCCGAAGGTCGAATGGAAAAACACACTTAACATCAGCAGCGTAGGCGTACTTGCCAGGCCAATCGAGGTGAAATGAAGTACGATGGCTGGCAAAGGACGCAGCCATGGCTTGCGCCGGCGATGATCGTTGGGAAACGTGATGGGACGCTTACTTTCAGTAAATGTGGGCCTACCACGCGACATCGCCTGGCAGGGCAAGACCGTCCATACCGGCATCTGGAAGACGGCCGTTGAAGGCCCGCGCATGGTGCGTCGGCTCAACATCGACGGCGACGGACAGGGTGACCTGAATGGCCATGGCGGCGAACGCCGCGCTGTATTCGTCTATCAGATGGATTCCTATCGGTATTGGCAGAGCCATCTGGGACGAAGCGACTTCATTTATGGGCAGTTCGGAGAGAATTTTTCCGTCGACGGCCTATCGGATACCGAGGTCTGTATCGGAGACCGCTATCGGATCGGCGGCGCCCTGTTCGAGGTGACGCAGCCGCGCGTGACCTGTTACCGGCTGGGTATCCGCATGAACGAGCCGGAAATGGCCGCGCTGGTGGTCAAGCACGGCAGACCTGGGTTCTATTTCCGTGTGCTGGAGGAAGGCGAAGTGGAGGCCGGCAACGAGATCGAACAGGTCGCCTCCGGGCCCGAGCGCATGAGCGTGTCCGAGATCGATGCGCTGCTTTACAAGCCCGGCCATCCCCGCAACCAGCTGGAGCGCGCGCTGCGCATCCCGGTGTTGAGCGTTGGCTGGCGTCGCTCCCTCGAGGCGTTGCTCACCCAGCAGCGCGAAGGCAGCGCGACGACTGGAAACGCCGGACTCGGTGCAGTGTCCGGCCCGCCGCCGGCGTGGCGCGGTTTTCGCCCGCTTCGCATCTTGCGCAAAGTGCAAGAGAGCGGGAGCGTGACCTCCCTGGTGCTCGAGCCCACCGACGGAGGACCTGTCGCCGCGCCCCTCCCCGGGCAGTTTGTCGTGCTGCGGCTTGACCCGCCGTCGGCGCCCGAGCTGATGCGCAGCTATTCGCTGTCGGGAGCGCCAGGTGCCACGAGCTATCGCGTGAGCGTCAAGCGGGAACGCCACGGCGCGGCGAGTGCCTATATCGACGACTGGCTGCAAGTTGGCGACATCGTGCAGGCAAGTGCTGCACGCGGCGATTTCACATTACGGCCAGGCGACACGCCTGTGGTGTTGTTGAGCGCGGGCATCGGCGTGACACCGGTGCTCGCGATGCTTCATGCGCTGGCGACCGATGCACCGAGGCGAGAAATCTGGTGGCTGTACGGGACCCGTAACCGCCGCGAACATCCATTTGCCGAGGAGGTGCGTGGACTTCTCAAATCACTTGCCCACCACCACACACATATCTGCTACAGCTCGCCGGATCCGCAGGATCGGGTCAACGTTGATTTCGACACGCCTGGGCATCTGAACGCGCGGATCCTCGGTGAACTCAACGTGCCCCGCAATGCCGACTTCTATATCTGCGGACCGTCGAGCTTCATGGGCGATCTGACTGCCGGGCTCAAGAAATTGGGCGTCACGGCAGATCGCATCCACACCGAGATATTCGGTGCCGGTCCGTCCATTACCCCGGGTATTGCGGCTGGGCCGCATCGGCCGCCGCATTTGCCGGCAGGCGCTCCCGGCTCGGGACCAATGGTTTCGTTTGCCCGCAGCGGTCTCAATGTCCGCTGGGGGCCATCGTTCCCCAATCTGCTCGAGCTGGCCGAGGCCTGCGACGTACCCGTGCGGTATGCGTGTCGAACCGGGGTCTGCCACACCTGCGAGAGCGGCCTTGTGGCAGGAAATATCGGCTACCGTCCTGACCCGGTCGACGCCCCGGCGGACGGCATTGTGCTGATCTGCTGCGCGCAGCCTGAGGGCGACGTCGTGATCGATTTGTAAGGGCGTGCGGCCTGCACGCTCACGCTTACCAAACGATGGAGGACTTCAGATGCGACCCGACATGGTGCCCGGAGCTGTTTTCCCCGACTACGAGCTAAGCGATCATACCGCAAAACATCGAAAGCTCTCCGAGCTACAGGGACAGGACCCGATGGTGCTCGTTCTTAGCCGCGGCGCCTTTTGCCCGAAGGACCGCCGTCAGGCCGAAGGCTTGCTGCAACTCCATCGAGAGATGGAGGTCGGCTATTGCCGGCTGGTCACGATCAGCACCGACAACATCACCCAGACCAACGAAAACCGCAGCGGCATCGGCGCGCACTGGCCGTTTCTCTCCGATCCGCGGCGCGTCGTTCAGAAGGATCTCGACATCGCCGAATACACCGATCCCGCCAACAATCCTATGATCCCACACGTGATCGTGCTGGAGCCCGGCCTTGTCATTTATAGGATCTACAATGGCTACTGGTTCTTCGGGCGGCCTACGATCGAAGAGCTTCGCCAAGACCTGCGCGCCGTCAGCCAAAAATGCCGGCCGGACTGGGACATCACCGCGCCCGAGCTTAAATCTGCGTGGCAGCAGGGCCGTAAGGAACGCTTCTATCCCTACGGCAAGAGCTTTGCGCAAACTCTTGGCGAGCAAGGCTAAGAGCAGACGCTCTGTCTGCTCTACCTCTCTCGCCTCCGAACGGAACGTGGAAATTGCCATCTTTGCCTCGCGGCTGCGCGCCACGCAATTCAGCTCGCCGCGGCCCGCGGGATAAATCCGGGGACGCCGGTCTTCACCACCGAGTTGAACCGGATATTGGTGGTGATGCGGTTCCGAATCTCCTGCATGGCGTCTTCAGGCAGGGTCGAGATGTCAAAGTTCTCCTGGATGCGCCAAGATTTGGTCGAGGTAGTCAGGAAAGCGGTGCCGCGCTGTACGGCCCAGGCCAGCGCCACTTGAGCCGGCGTCTTATGCACGCGCTGCGCGATGGCGGTAATCACCGGATCGGCCAGCAGATTCGGTTCCATGGCATGTCCGACCGCAGCAAACGCCTGGAGCACAATCCCATGCTCCCGGCAGAAGTCGAGCAGCTCCCATTCCGGCAGATACGGATGGGACTCCACCTGCACGACCGACGGCTTGATTCGCGCCGCCGAAACGATCTCCCGCAACTTCTCCAAGGTAATATCCGACAGGCCGATCGACCTGGCGTGCCCCTCGTCCACGAGGCGCTCCAGCGCTCCCCATGTCTCCAGCAACGTAACGTCGGAATCATAGATCACCCGCCCCTGCTCGTCCCTTGGATCCTGCTCGTCGCCCGGTTTGAAGGCAAAGGGGGTGTGGACAATGTAGCAATCGATATGGTCGACTCCTAGCCGCCGGCGGCTGCCATCGAAGGCAGGCTTGACCCGCTCCGGACGATGGTTGGTGTTCCAAAGCTTCGTGGTAACGAACACGTCCTCGCGCCGGGCAGTCCCCGCCTTGAACACTTCCTGCATCGCCTCGCCAACTGCTTCTTCATTGCGATAGCGTTCCGCACAGTCGAAATGGCGAAATCCGGTTTCCAATGCCGTCTTGGTAGCCTGCCTGGTCACGAGCGGGTCAGGGATCAGGGTGCCAAACCCCGCAGCGGGCATTAAAACAGATCCATGGTTGAGGCGAATACGCGTGTCTTGAAGCGTGTCAGGTGTTGTCATGGGAATACTCCTTCATTTGACGCTAATTGGCTGGCGGCTTGTGGAGAAACAGAACGAGCGGACTGACGATCAGCATGGCGAACATCAGGATCTTGAACTGGTCGATGACCGCCACAACAGCCGCCTGCTGGGTGATCATGCCATTGAGCGCGGCAAGATCTGACTTGGCGATTGAACCGGCGACATGGGCTGCGGCGCGGTAAGGCGTGAGGTTCTTGGCCAGCGCCAAATGCATGGCCTGGGTGTTATCGTAGAAGAATATCTGGACGACCGCGATGCCGATCGTGCTTCCATAGACCCGCGACAGGCTCAACAGGGCAGTGCCTTCGGGGCGGAATTTCGGATCGAGCGCGCTGAACGCCACCTTGCCGAGCGACGGAAGCAACATGCCGAGACCGGTACCCTGAAGCAGAGTCGCTGCGACCACCAGTCGCTGATCCATCACAGGTGAATAGCCGAGCATCAGCGAATTGGCATAGATCACCGCCGCCATGCCGCCGAATATGAATAGCCGGTTGTCGATTCGTGCCGGGGCGAAGCCCATCAGCGTCACCGTGCCCACGAGCGTGACACCGCGTGCGAGAGTCATGTACCCGGTGGTATCAACCGGATATTCCAGCAACTCCTCCAGCATCGGCGAGGTCAACGCCAGGGTCGGCAGCAGGACGAAGCCGACGGCAAAGAACATGATCGTCGAAAGAATGAAGTTGCGATCCCTGAACAGCGCCTTGTTGAGAAAATGCACGTCCGTCGTCATGACGTGCACGATGAAAAGATAGAATCCCAGCATCGAGACCGCGGCTTCGGTCCAGATTTCCGCCGAGGCAAACCATTCAAGGCGTTCGCCGCGGTCAAGCACCATCTGGAGGCCGATCATGCCAATCGATAAGGTCGCCAGGCCGAAGAAATCGAAGCGCGGGTTCTGCTCCGCTCTTTTCTCGGGAAGGAACAGTGCCACTGTCAGCGAGATGAATGCTGCCATCGGCAGGCTGAAATAGAAGATCGAGTGCCAGCCGTGATATTCACTGAGCCAGCCGCCGATGCTGGCGCCGCTGCTGATGCCGAGCACGATGCACACCGACCACACCAACGTGATCCGGGCATGACGCGGCTGCGGCAGAACATCCAGCAGGGTAGCCAGAGACAAAGGCGCGAATGCGCCACTCGCGGCTCCCTGGACCATCCGGGCGAACACGAACTGGAGGGACGTCGTCGCCAGCGTGTTGAGGATGAGGCCGACCACGAAGACAGCGAGTGCCACCTGATAGACCGTCTTGCGGCCATAGCGCCCCGCGAGCCAGCGCGCCATTGGCATGACGGCGGCGCCTGCCGCCATATAGGCCGTAAATACCCAGCCGACCTCGTCGTTGCCCATCGACAGCGTGCCCTGGATGTGCGGCAGCGCCGCATTCGGCAGCGAGATGTTCACCGCCTCCATGTAGGTCGCCATCAGGGCCGCCACTGTGATGGTCCCGGTTGCAGTGCTCGCTACGAGCGACGCACTCATCTGCCCGCCTCCGTCGCGAGCACGAGCTGGAGCGGATGGCGCCAGGTACGGCGATGGCCGGTGTCGACCCGCGCCGTCACGCTGATGCCGGAGAACAACGGCCGGTTCGGATCGACTTCATCAAGCTCGAGGCGCACCGGCAGACGCTGCACGACCTTGACCCAGTTGCCGGTCGCATTCTCGGGCGGCAGCACCGCGAAATCAGAGCCGGTGCCCGGACTCATGCTGACGATATGAGCCCTGAACGTGCGATCCGGATAAACATCGACGTCGATCGTCGCCTCCTGGCCTGGACGCATGTGAGTGAGGCCGGTTTCGCGGAAATTCGCCTCGATCCAGACGCGCCGGCTCGACAGCAGCGAGAACACGGGCGCCCCCGCATTGACGAAGCCGCCAACCTGCAAATCGTCGACCTTGGTCACGATGCCGTCGTCGGGCGCCCTCACCGTCGCATAGGACAGATCAAGCCGGGCGCGGTCGAGCTGCGCCTTGGCGGCGCGAACCGTCGGATGGCGGTCGATATCGATGTCCGGATCGCCATTCAACGCAACGACGGTGCTGGCGATCTGCTGTTCGATCGACGAAATGTGCTGACGGGCGACCTTGAGATTGGTCTCGGCGCGCTCGTAGACCGCGCGCGGGGTGAAATCGGACGCGACCAGCGCTTTCTTGCGGTCATACTCGCGCTCGTCGAAAGCCGCCGAATCCCTGGCCGACTGTAGTTCGGCCTGCTGCTGGCGATAGGTAGCCTTCAGCGCTTCGATCTGAAGGCGCGCGCTGCCGAGATGCGCGTCGGCTTGATCGATCGCAATCTGGTAGGCCTCCGGATCGATCCGGAACAGGACCTGGCCCTGCCGGACTCGCTGATTGTCCTCGACGGCGATTTCAACCGCCTGTCCGGCAACCCGCGCGTTGACGGTCACTTTCGCTGCGCGAACGAACGCGTTGTCGGTCGAGACGTAAGGCTCGGCAGCGAGGTACACCGCGGCGCCGATACCGGCCACCACGATCGGCACGATAAGCATTAGCGGCCGGCGCAGCCGCTTCCTGAGGCTTCTTTCGGGCGGTTTCGCCACGGGGACCGGTGCGACGTCATCGATAACTCGATCGAATTGCGTCTCCACCGCTGCGTGTCCCGCGGACGTAGAGCCAACACGAATGTCCGCAACCTCGCGGACCTCCTTCCGGTCGCCCATCCCGCCGGCAACTGGCGCAAGACTTAGCTGCATCGAAAGCCCTCACCTCAATATATTTGTAGCGTTCATTACAAATATTGTACCACGGAGCAGCAATCAAGGGTCCTTGCCATTGAATTTTGTAACGACTTATATAAATATGAGACCTACTGGCATCGACCGGGGTGTTTTGCGATATGGCACGTAAAAAGAGCGAAACGGCACCAGTTCGCCGGGGGCGGCCCCGGGCCTACGACACACAGGCAGCCCTCAAGCAGGCAACGGAAACCTTCTGGAAGACCGGCTACTCCGGCACTTCCCTCGACAGCATCGCTGCCGCAACCGGCATGAATCCACCGAGCCTCTATGCGGCATTCGGCAACAAGCACGCGCTGTATCTGGAGGCGCTCGCCCGTTATTGGGAGGAGAGCCTCGCCGCCACGCGTGAGGCTCTCGCACAAGACCGTCCCTTAGGTGAAAGTCTAATGCTTGCGTTCGGGGCGGCGTTGTCGATCTATTTTTCTGGAAAGGGCAGCGCGCGGGGCTGCTTTGTGATCGGGACCGCGCTAACCGAAGCCGTCGACGACGCCGCGATCCGGAACATTGTTGCGGCGGGACTGCGGACCATCGACGCCGATTTTGAAGCCCGTTTCCGCACGGCGCTTGAGAGAGGTGAGCTGAAGCACGATGCGGATCCCACCGCACTTGCGGTCCTCGCATCAGCCACAATGCACACCATCGCGATCCGCGCCCGTGCCGGCGCTCGCCGTGCCGAACTGAGTGAGGTTGCCCGGAAGGCGGTGACCATAATCTGCGGATGAGATTCCGTGAAGCGTCGAGCAACCGTTGCCCGTTACGCGATGAGGATGGCTCGTACATTGTCGTTCTTCCTCCGCTGAAGGGTCAACGCATTCTGCAAGCCGCTGGGCGTGCGCGGCTATAGAACCCTCGGCGGACGCCGGTCATATCAACGTATGAACGCCGCTGCTGCTGAACCGGATTGGCAAGCGTCAGCCGCTTGCATGACAATACCAAGCGCCGAGCGCCACGCACACGGCGCGTTGCGCGCGACATATCAGGCGACACGTCTTCGTCTGAGGAAGATCAGAAAAGCAATGCCAAGAAACGCGAGGGTGGCTGCGGCTATCATGCCGAAACGCGCGAGTGCCAGCAGCGGAGAGGAAGGACCGCCGCAGCGCGCCTCGGCGACCTGTTGTTCAGTGATGATGTTATCGGCTGCCCCATACTGGGCGAGCACATAATTGCCTAGCGCCGCAATGTTGAGATCGCTGAGTGCATTGGCGTCAGTCGTGCGCCCGCCGAAGCCGGGCATGAAGGCCCGTCTTCCCGACGTCGTCCGATTCACGCCGTAGAGAATCGTCGCAACCAGGTTAGTCGCGTTCTTCGCGCCAGTGGCCGAGTTCCAGAACAGGCTCGGATAGTAGCCATCCTTGCTGCCTTGGCCTTCAGCCGAATGGCAGGAGGTGCAATTGCCTCGAAACAGCTCTGCGCCGCCGGCAGCGGATTCGCTATCGGACCTGATGGCGGTGCGTCCGCGCAACCGTCCAAGCTCAGAGGACATCTTTCCAGCCGCGAAGCGGGAAGTGTCGACCGCAGGGTCCGAGACGGCCGGAATACTCTTTACATAGGTCGCGATCGCATCGAGGTCCGTGGCCGCAAGGTGCTGAAAGCTGTTTTCGACTGCTTCCGCCATACTTCCGGCCGCCTGCGCTTTTCCGGATAGATGTCCCGTGCGCAGATACACCACCAGATCTTCCTTGGTCCAGCTTCCAATGCCGCTTATCGGGTCCGACGTGATGTTCGGCGCGTACCAGGCGCCGACTTGTGCGCCGGAAAAAGCGCGGCTCGCGTCCTCCTGCATCAGAAAGCCGCGTGGCGTGTGACAGGTGCTGCAATGCGCGGCGGCCTGCGCGAGATAGGCGCCCCGATTCCATTCCGCCGATTGATGCGGATCCGGCACGAAGGTTGCCGTGCCCAGGAACAGTAGGTTCCAGCCTATCATCGACGCGCGGACGTTCATCGGAAGCGGCAACTGGGTCGGCGGCGAGCGCTGTTCGACGGGCTTCACCGCCAGTGTGAAGTACAGGTAAAGCGCATGCGCATCGTCGTCCGTGAACTTGGTATAGGACGTGTACGGCATCGCAGGATAGAGGTTGGCGCCATCGCGTCGAACTCCGCGACGGAGCGCCCGCGAAAATTCTTCCTCGGTGTAGTGGCCAATCCCGAAATCGAGCGACGGTGTGATATTGGTCGAGTAAATGGTTCCGAGCGGCGTCGAGATGGCCAGCCCCCCAGCGAAAGGCTTGCCTCGTGGTACCGTGTGGCAGGCGCCGCAGTCAGCGGCAACCGCCAGATATTGCCCGCGTCTGATCGCAGCAGCCGCTTGCTCCGGCGAATCAGCCGCCTGACAAATGCCGGTCGCCGCGATCGTGGCAAAACAGATGAGCAGCGCGCCGGGGTGTCGACTGGAGTTGCCCATGATCAGCCATGCTTGAGTTGATTGGTGATCGCGTCAGCCGCCTTCAGCGCCAGCGCCGTCATGGTCAGCGTGCTGTTCGAAGCCGTTGCGCTGGGCATCGCGCCGCCGCCAGGCAGGAACAGGTTGGGGTGATCGTGCGCCCGGCAGTCGGCATCCACCACCGCTGTCGCCGCTTCCGCCCCCATGATGCAGCCGCCCATTATGTGGTCGCTGTTGAGAAACTCGGGCGACAGTTGGAACTTGGTAGCGCCGAGTTCGTCAGCCAATTGCTGCAGCCGCGGCACGGTGTATTCTTTGGCGCTTAGGCGCACGTAATCGCCGACGTCGTAATGAATATTCGGCTTGTTGATGCCGAGCCAATCTTTCTTGCTGGACAGCGTCAAACGGTTGTTTGCGGAAGGCAGTATCTCATGCTCCACGGTCAACCTTGCAGTGCAAGCGGAAAGCCGCCGGATCTCGCTATCCAGAGCCTTGCCAACCAGACCTTTTTTCAGCGCGGCCGCCGCACCGAGGGGGCTGCGGGCGAAATTCTCCATCCGGAACATCGCTCCGGCGTAGCGGCTGCGGAATTCGCCCTGCGTGGTATTGAGGATGCTACTGCTCTGAACCGGACCGACGCCTGTCCACAGCGGTTCTTTGAGCTCCAACTCCGCTGTGAGCTTCGGCTGATCCATCATGTTGCGACCAACCTGATCGGAGCTGTTCGCGACACCGTTAGGATTGCGCTCGTTCTTTGACAGCAAAAGCAGCTTTGGCGTCTCAATACCGTTGCAGGCAATCACGAAGATCTTGGCCGTAACCCTGTGCGAGCGCTTGTCCGGGTCGAAATAGTGAACCGCCTCGACCGAATTCTTCTCGCCTGTCTCGATTCGATAAGCGACCGCATTGGCCAGGATTTTGCCGCCCTTGGCCTCGATCTTTGGCAAAGCCGTCGCCGCATCGTACTTGGCGGCGATCGGGCATACCGGAAAACAGTTGTTGTTGCCGCAACACGCCGGCCGGCCGTCATACGAGACGCCGCTATTGCGAGCCTGAGGCGCCGGCAGGTTGATCATCCCAATTCTCGCGGCGGCCTCGGTAAAACGATGCTCACCGGGACCGAAGGGAATTGGTCCCATCGGATAGGGTTTTGAGCGCCTGCCATTTGGCGGCCATTGCAGCGTCGGGTCGAATGGACCGCTCACGCCGATCGCGTATTCCGCGCGCGTGTAGTAGGGCTCGATATTTTCGTGGCTGAATGGCCAGTCCCGGCCGACCCCATATAGGCTTTTCAGACGCATGTCCTCGGGCGTCAGACGCCAGCAGATTCCGGCCCAGTGCCAGGTCGCGCCTCCCGCATAGCGGACATAACCCTGGAGATACGCCCGGGCATTCGGTCCTTCCAGTTGAAGGTATTGCTCGTGCTCTTTGGCCGTCCGCGTTTCGAGATGCGGCGCCCACGGCTTCGGTGGATACGGCGCATTCCAATGAAACAGCCTCAGGCTTGGCGGCAGATTCCGGAAATTCTCGACAACTCGCCAGCGATCGACGCGCGGACCGGCTTCGAGCATCAGCACGGACAAGCCGGCGTCTTGGGCCTGTTGCGCGATCAGACAACCGACAACCCCGGTTCCCACGACGACGATGTCTGCACTGTATTCGCTCGCCATCTGGATAATTCCTCTCTCGAGAGCGCCGCGTTCAGAATTCAGGCATATTGCTCAGTGGGGGCGCCTCAGCCGTCCATCCATTCGGTCCGGAGATCGCGTAGGACGGAATGGTCATGATGTCCCTGGTCGGCTGATACATGAGCGCATATTCGTAAGCGAACACCTCGGCATCCGGAGCGTCGGTTACGACGCCGAGATACCAAGCGGAAATGATCGAAAGCGCGGCATCTTTCAGCGGGCCGTCCGGAACATCGGCAAAGAAGTCCTCAACGACTCGCGCGTTCCTCTCTCGTGCGATCGCAAGGAGCCCGTCGATTTGCGGTGACAGCGACAGATTCAGCGCGCCCATCGCGGCCGCCATGCGCTTCCCGACCTCGGCGTTGAGACGGTGCGGAACCAGCAGTGACGAAATTTCCATGAACCGCGCCGCAGCTTGATCGGGCGACGAGGTCGGCGTCGCAAGGGCGGGCACCGCTGGGAGCGCGGCAGTCCCGACGACTAGCAGCCCACCCACCAGCAGCTCGCGGCGAGCGAGACTGAATGCCGAAGGGGAATCGTCGCGGTACCGGTCGCGCATATCCGTACACCTCGCTGTTAAGAGCCATGGCGCTGTTCGATCCTGCAAGCCACTGGCGTGTTCGGCCATACAACCCTCAGCGGAGTGCGATCATATCAAGGTATGAGCGGACATCATGAGGCGACGACTGGCGCGATCGATAACAGCGCCCTACGTGCGAGGTACCAGGGATTGTAGCGCGAAGCGAAGGTCGGAGGATGAGATGGATGATCGAACTGTACGTATCGCGCTGGAGCGTCATTGGGCGGCTTCGGACGCCAGCGATTTCAAGGTCGAACACGAAATCTACCGTGACGATGCCGTGCTTGTTTATCCGCAATCGGGAGAGCGGATCCGCGGCCAGCACAATATTCAGGAGAGCCGAACCGTCCAGCCAAATAAGAAGCGTTTTACAATCCGGCGAATGATCGGGGGCGGCGATCTCTGGGTCACTGAATTCGTGCTTACCTATGACGGCATACCATCCTACGCGGTGAGCATCATGGAATTTCGCGACGGATTGGTAGCCAACGAAACGCAATATTTCGCCGGCGGATTCGACCCCGGCCCCTCGCGTGCACATCTTGTTGAGCGATTCGTCACCACAAACCCTTAGGATCACTAAGACCTAAGCCCGGAGCATCGATAGCGATCTACGAGAGCGCTGAACTGCGTTGCCCCCGCTATTGTGGGGAGTGCGAGGCTGAACCCAGTCTCCCAAGGGCCAACTCATTGTCCGCTCGAATGTGCGGCTCGTGGGCGGACGTTCCGAGCCCCGCACCGCCCGAGATGGGGCCGCGCTGTGACGTCCTTTCGATTACCACACGCGCATGTAGCTCAAACCGTCGTCAAGACTAGATATGCGTCTGGATCGAGATCCAGAACTCTGGCTAATCCAGTTTGTTCGAAGGAGAGCCGTGTTCTTTGGGATCATTCTCCGGAACAACTAGTACCGGACCTTCATCGTATCCTTTTCGGCTACTGTAGAAAACAAGTGCCATTAGGCCAAAACCAACGGCGAGAGAAACAACAACTCCGACTGCCATCGCGATATAGCCCGAGATTGGCACATCGACGCCATCTGCGAGCCTCCAGCCCAGATAGGCAACAACACAGGTGGCAAGCAAAAGCGATACCAGCACAATCAAAATGATCCATGAGGCAACGCCCAGGCGCGCCGACATAGTCGGCTCATTCATGCTGCCGTCCCTGCTTCCTATGCTCCTCATCGAACAATCCTCCCGGCATTTTGCCCGCGCGGTTGCGCCACTTCTGCTTCACTTCGCCGGCCCTCCCATCCCGTTCGGTAATGCCGCGGCGACGCGCATCAAACCACCAACGTCAGGACAACCGCGGCACTCCAGAAATAATGAACGCCCGCTTCTTTCTGTCCATCCGACGATCGGAAGATCTCGCTCACATCAACGTATGACTGATCGGGGCTAAATGTATGAGTGAATCCCGCGCGCTCTGTCCGCTAAGACGTATGTAATCGCCTTAGAGATGTCCTTTATTCAGATTGAGCTGAAGCCCCGCCTTCAGGTTTCGGAGGATGCCATGTCGACCCTTTCCTTTGCTGCTGAACAGAACGCCAAAGCCAGCCTTCGCCCGTCTCGGCAAGGGATCCGGCGGGCAGCGGTCGCGCTTGCCGTAGTGCTCGGCCTCACCGGAACCGCTTATTTCGGTCACTACTACCTCACCACCGGCCGTTATCTGGAAACGACCGACGACGCCTATGTCAAAGCAGACTCGACAATCATCGCACCGAAAATCTCCGGATACATTTCCGAGGTACTTGTTGCCGACAACGAGCAGGTTGCGGCCGGCCAGCCTCTGGCCCGAATCGACGACCGCGACTTCAAGACCGCGCTGAACCAGGCCAAGGCTGACGTTGCGGCCTCCGCAGCCGCGGTGAAGAACCTCGACGCGCAGATCGAATTGCAGGAGCCGCTGATCCAGCAGCAGGCGGCCGAGGTCGATGCGTCCGAAGCCAATCTGAAGTTCGCGCAGGAAGAACGCACCCGTTACGACGGGTTGATGAAGTCGGGTTCAGGCACCGTGCAGCGCGCGCAACAGACCGATGCCGCCTTGCGTGCGCAGTCCGCTCAACTACAGCAGGGGAGGTCAGGTCTGATCGCCGCCAACAAAAAGGTCGAAGTACTGTCAACTGAGCGTGCGAGGGCGGTTGCGCAGCTCGACCATGCCCGCGCCCTCGAGCAGCAGGCGGTCCTGAATTTGTCTTATACGCAGGTGACCGCGCCCGTGGACGGCACGGTCGGCGCGCGCTCCCTCCGGGTGGGACAATATGTGCAGGCCGGAACCCAGCTGATGGCGGTTGTGCCACTGGATGCGGTCTATGTCGTCGCCAATTTCAAGGAGACCCAGCTCACTCATATGCGCAACGATCAACCGGTGGATCTGTACGTCGATAGCTTCCAGTCGACGAGGCTGAAGGGCCATGTCAACAGCTTGGCGCCGGCGAGCGGCCTGGAATTTACGCTGCTGCCGCCCGACAACGCGACTGGTAACTTCACGAAGATTGTACAGCGCGTGCCAGTCAAGATCGTGCTCGACGATCCGAGCCTGAAAGGCCTACTGCGCCCGGGCATGTCGGCTGTGCCGACTGTCAACACCAAATCGGCCGCGGTCGCCAAGCGCGAGGCCGAGAAGCGGCTCGCGTCGGGCGGCCCCTAGTCCAGACCTGAACGAATGCGCCCTCGGACGCGAGCAGACAATGATGACCACACTGCAAACTACCGTCGACATAAGTTCTGCCAGCGAGGGTGAGGCAACCGTCGTACCTGCAGCCGCTCCTGCCGTCTCAGCAAAGACCTGGCTCGCAGTGATCGGAGCCACGCTTGGCGCCTTCATGGCAGTGCTCAACATCCAGATCGTTAATGCTTCGCTTGCCAATATTCAGGGCGGTATCGGCGCGGGGATCGATGATGGCGGCTGGATCTCGACCTCCTATTTGATCGCCGAAATCGTGGTGATCCCCTTGAGCGGCTGGCTTGCCCAGGTGTTCTCTATCCGCATCTACCTCCTGACCAACGCCATCCTCTTCCTGGTGTTCTCGGCGGCGTGCGCACTTGCCCAAAACCTGCCGCAGATGATCGCGTTACGTGCCGTGCAGGGGTTCACCGGGGGCGTGCTGATCCCATTGGCGTTCACGCTGATCATCACATTGTTGCCGAAGGCGAAGCAGCCGATCGGCCAGGCGCTGTTTGCGATCTCCGCGACGTTCGCGCCGGCCATCGGGCCGACGATCGGCGGCTATCTCACCGAGAACTGGGGCTGGCAATACATTTTCTACGTCAACATCGTGCCGGGCGCGATCATGATCGGCATGCTCTATTTCTCGCTGGAAGCATCGCCGATGAAGCTGTCGCTGCTGCGCGACGGCGACTGGCTGGGCATCGTCACCATGGCGATCGGACTTGCCGCGCTGCAGACCGTGCTGGAAGAAGGTAACAAGGATGACTGGTTCGGTTCGCCCTTCATCGTGCGCTTCGCCGTCATTGCGGGGATCACGCTGCCGCTGTTCGTTCTCATCGAACTGACCAGCAAGAAACCGCTGCTGAACCTGCGCCTGCTGTTTCGTCGCAATTTCGGCTTCGGCGTTCTCGCCAACTTCCTGCTCGGCGTTGCCTTGTACGGTTCGGTCTACATTCTTCCCGTCTATCTTTCGCGCGTCCAGGGCTACAATTCCGAGCAAATCGGCGCGGTACTGGCCTGGACCGGGCTGCCGCAGCTTGTGCTGATTCCGCTGGTGCCACGGTTGATGAACCGCATCGATCCGCGCATCATGATTGCCATTGGATTTGGGTTATTCGCCGTTTCCAACTTCATGAACATTTACATGAGCAACGACTATGCCGCCGATCAGCTGTTTTGGCCGAACGTCGTCCGTGCCGTTGGTCAGGCCCTGATGTTCGCCCCGCTCTCGGCGGTCGCAACTGCGGGCATTGAGGCCGCCAATGCGGGGTCCGCGTCCGCGTTGTTCAATATGATGCGCCAGCTCGGCGGCGCAATTGGCATTGCCGGACTGCAGACACTGCTGACCAAACGCGAGCAGTATCACTCCAATATATTGTCGCAATCGGTGTCAGTGCTGGAACAGGCGATCCGCACCCGGATCGAGGAGCTCACGCAGTATTTCATGAACCACGGCGTCATTGATCGCGTTGATGCAGCGCACCGCGCATATGTCGCGGTCGGTCATATTGTGCAGAAGCAGGCGTATATCCTTGCCTTCAGCGATACCTTCTACGCACTGGGCGCGGCGCTGATAGTTGCGATGGTGGCGAGCCTGCTGCTCAAGAAGGCTGATCGCCTCGATGCCCACAGTGGACACTAGAGGTTTGCAGCATTGTCCCAACGAGCACGACGAGAACCGGATCCGCGCCTTGGCGCAACAACGTGGCGGCCGGGACGGCGCTTCTTCGGCCCGTCGTCTGGAGCTCTCTTTGCAGCGGGGAGATCGCGGCCTTCTGGGGATCGCGGCCCTGCAATCATGTCATTTGAAGCATCGGTCTGAACGGATGGGATGGTCGACCAGAGGTGACCATCCGAGAACAAAAGTGCAAACGCCAGCAATGAATGTGGATGTGGAGGAGAGGACCGGAAGGTTAGATGGTCCTGCCAATCCGGCGTCCCGAACCCGTGCTGACGCAGAGCGACGGCGGCCGCGCGTGACATCACGGTAGCCGTCGAGATTTGGCTGGCACAGGCCTCGGCCGCCGCGCGATCGAAGTCGATGACGAGCACCTGGAATCCGTCGCGAGCCAGCCGGCTCGCCATTCCCTTGCCGATGCCGCGAGTGCCCCGGTGACGAGCGCAAGCGGCGGCTGGGCAGAAGGCTCTGTCATGGTTTCATGTTTTCTGGATTGCCGCCGGCGCGCGCGAAGTCGGCTCCGTGACGGTGGGTCACGAAAGCGGCGGTGAGCCCGCCGTCGACCTCGAGCACGGCACCGTTGACAAAAGTTCTGGCGGACATAGGTCATGTCCTCGGAGGACGTCACCATTCACGTTGCCGAACGTCGTGAGCGGCTTCTTGATGCTGATGTTTTCCTCCCGGGATGATGAACGCAGAAATGTCGGGATAGGCGATGCCAAGCACGTCCATTTCAACGCCAGCGGTCACCAGCGCGATCATGGCCCGCATATGCTCCGGAATACCCCGGGTGGTGTGGAGCGCCATGGCGGTCCAGACGCCCTCGATTTCACGCTCCGGCAGGCCGTTGCTTTTCATGAAATCGCGCGCGGCATTGATGCCGTCGACGTCGAAGCGCAGGTCGGGGCTGGTACTTCTCTATGTGCCAAGTCGTGGAACATCGCGCCAAAGGTAAAGGAGCGCCGGCTCGTACTTCACAACGTGGCGCTCGGTGGTAAGCGCGCCCCAAACGAAGACAGGGCAACTGTGGTTGTAGAGCAGGGCCTCCTTGTTGTCGCGCACGAGCTGCGTAGCGGGGCGCGCAATGGCACTGTCAGGCATGCGGATGCCGGCGAAGATCTCAGACATGGCGCAATCTCCTTGCTTGCAAGCGGCCTGATTGTTGGTCACTATTCGCCAATGGAGCATCGCTCCGCAAAGGGAAGGGCATCCTGCGGATCAGGACAGCACTACCTCTTTTCTGACATGACGCCTTGTAGCGAAGCGGCAGGCGCGACCGTTGTCTTGCCGGCCAGGGGGTGGTCTATTCCGGTCCCGGGCCGCAAGCGCCGTCAGCAAATCGACGCAAGATCGCCTTGCGGAACTCCGTTGATCTGACATGCTGGCAAAAAGCAGCACCCCGCGCCTTCCGAGTCGCGGCGAGCATCACCGGGGAGAAACCATGAAAACCGCTTTGGTCCTGGCTGCAGCGCTGGCTGCTTGCCTGTCCACGCCCGTCTCCGCGCAAAAATCCTATGGGCCCGGCGTTAGCGACACCGAGATCAAGATCGGCAATACTATGCCCTATAGCGGCCCCGCATCGCCGCTTGGCATCACCGGCAGGGTGATCTCGGCCTATTTCGACGAGGTCAACGAGAAGGGCGGCGTCAACGGCCGCAAGCTCAATCTCTTGTCGCTCGACGACGCCTTCTCGCCGCCGAAGACCGTGGAAGCGGCGCGCCGGCTGGTCGAGGGCGATGGCGTCGCCTTCATCTTCGCGACCATGGGCACCGCGCCGAGCTCGGCGATCGCAAAATATCTGAACAGCAACAAGGTGCCGCAGCTGTTTCTGATCAGCTCGGCCTCGAAGTGGAACGACCCCGCCAACATGCCGTGGTCGATGGCGCTGCCGTGGGCGCCGAACTACACCAGCGAGGCCGCGATCGACGTCGCCTATGCCCGCGCCAAGAACCCGAACGCGCGCTTCGCGGTGCTCTATCAGAACGACGACGCCGGCAAGGAATATCTGCGCGGCGTCAAGGAGGCGCTTGGTGCCGACGCCGACAAGGCGATCGCGATGGCGTCGAGCTTCGAGGTAGCCGACCCCACCGTCGATTCCCAGGTGCTGACGCTCGCCAACACCAAGGCAGACGTGTTCATGATCTATTCGGTCACGCCGCGGGCCTGCGCGCAGGCGATCCGGAAAGCGCATGAGGTCGGCTGGCAGGCGACGCGCTTCCTTGCCTCTGGCTGCGCCAACAAGGCGACCGTGATGGTGCCGGCTGGCCTCGATGCCGGCAAGGGCGTGCTCTCGCTCGGCTCGCTCAAGCCGTTCGTCGAGGTGCCGAAGGATGATCCGGCGATGACGGCCTATATCGACTTCATGAAGAAGCGCCTGCCCAATGCCGACGTCAACAACGTCGCGGGTCT
>NZ_JBVVOT010000033.1:0-85786 GCF_055807455.1 Bradyrhizobium sp. Kon58 | reverse complement strand
TCAACATCTTCCTCCTGCTCCCGATGAAAGCCTATGCGCTCTGTACCTTGAGCAACAGCGATTGGCTCTCGCGCAAAATAGCGAAATCACCAGACGTTGACGAATCGAAGGCCTCGACCGAAGACGCGACAACTGGACCAAGCCTTAACCCCGGATTGGAAATGCCTGGCGCAATTCGCAGGGCAGGTCTTTCGCGCGCTCCATCGCAGCTGATCGCGCCGGATGGCATTGCGGCCGAGACTGAGTGAGCAGCTTGTAGGAGATTAGGTCGTGAACGCGCATCAGACATATCAATCGTTGGAACGGGAGCTGTCTAATGAGGATCCGTGGCGGCTCGACGATAATCCGTTCGAACGTGAGCGTCACACCCAATTGCTGCGGCTGTCGCTGTCGAACAGCGCCGTCTCAAATGGCCTCGAAATCGGGTGCGCGGCCGGTGCGTTTACAGAGAAGCTTGCTCCTCACTGCAAACGGCTCACGGTCATCGATGTTATGCCGCGAGCGATCGGTCGAGCGGTCCAGCGGACCAAGAGGTGGTCGCATATCAGCTGGGCGGCGACTGACATTCTGCAGTTCTCGGCCGCAGAGCGGTTCGATCTGATCGTGGTCGCCGAAGTTCTCTATTATCTCGAAGACATGACACAAATGCGTACTGCAGTCGACAACATGGTCAAGATGCTTGCTCCGGGTGGGCATCTGGTCTTCGGATCTGCACGTGATGCGACCTGCAAGCGGTGGGGGCATGTCGCTGGCGCCGAGACGGTCATCACGATTTTGACTGAAGCGCTCATTGAGGTCGAACGCGTGCAGTGCCAGGGGCAGTCGGCTGACGAAGACTGCCTTTTGGTCCGCTTTCGGAATCCGGAGCCATCTTCGATCCCACCCAACGGCCGAGGCTGAGAGGAGCCACTATGCGTATCTGCGGTATCAAGTTGACGCATGACGGGGCCGTCGCTCTGATTGAAGATGGGCGAGTGGTGTTCTGCGTCGAGCAGGAGAAGCTGAACAATAATCCTCGTTATCAAACCATCGACAACCTGGATTCCGTTGTTAGCGCCCTGGCGGAGCACGGGCTTGATCCGAGCGATGTCGATCAGTTCGTCATTGATGGCTGGGATGGAGAGTTCGAATCCCAGTTTGAAGTCCTTAGTGGGACGACGACCGTCAAGCTCAAGGGCGCACCGTATATCGAACGCCAAGGCGATAGCCCCCTCGCGTCCCGCGATCGCATCGGCCTTATGCTTGATGGGAAACTATATCCCTATCAAAGTTATCCGCATGTCACCGGGCACGTAGCATCCGCATACTGCACCAGCTCGTTTGCCAAATCCGCACAATCTGCTTTCTGCTTGGTGTGGGACGGCTGCATGTTTCCGCGCATCTACTATGTCGAGCCGCACGGCATCCGGTTCATCGAGTGCCTGTTTCCGATGATAGGCCACGCCTATGCGACCGCAGGACATCACTTCGGACCTTACAGGCGGGCAGACCGGACCAGCTGGGATCTCGGCATCGCCGGCAAGCTGATGGCCTATATCGCAATGGGAGCTCCCGACGAGGAGATTATTGCGACGTTTCAGGAGCTTTACCAGGCGCACTTTGCCACGGATGCTGAGGGCGCTTGTCATGAGCTTGCACAGATCAATAGCTCACTATCACCACTTGAAGCTCTGCACGACTTCTTCGATGCGTGCGCACTGCGATTGAAGGCCAAGCAGGCCGAAGACATCCTTGCGTCATTTCACGTCTTTCTAGAGCGCCTGCTGGTTCGCACAATTGCTGATGTTGTGCAGCGACATTCGGATCTTGCGGGGGTGCGTAACCTCTGCATAGCCGGCGGCTGTGGCCTGAATATCAAGTGGAATAGTGCATTTCGTGCGACCGGTCTGTTCGACCACGTGTGGGTGCCGCCCTTTCCGAACGACAGCGGCTCAGCGATCGGTGCTGCTTGCTCTGCACTGGCGGCACAGCAAGGCTTTAGAGCTCTGGAATGGACGGTCTACAGTGGACCGGCCGTTCGTCCCAGCGAAGTCCCGCCCGGATGGGACGGCGCGCCCTGCACTATGGGCGAACTTGCGGCAATCCTCGCGAGTGACAAGCCCGTGATCTTCCTTGCCGGGCGTGCCGAGCTCGGACCACGTGCGTTGGGTGGCAGAAGCATTCTCGCGGCTGCGAGCTGGGAGGGAATGAAAGATCATCTCAACGACGTCAAGCTTCGTGAGCATTTCAGGCCGGTAGCGCCGATATGCCTGGAGGATCGTGCGGCGGAGATTTTTAGCCCCGGAATAGCCGATCCGTACATGCTGTTCGATCACCAGACGCGACTGGAATGGCGGGACAAAATTCCCGCCGTCGTGCATCTCGATGGATCTGCTCGCCTACAGACGGTTTCCAGAACATCTCAGCATAAAGTAGTCGAGCTTCTCATCGCGTACGAGAAGCTCACAGCCATTCCGCTGCTTTGCAATACCAGCGCCAATCTGCATGGACGCGGCTTTTTCCCGGATGCTGCCGCCGCGTGCCAGTGGGGACGCGTCGATCACGTGTGGTGTGACGGCCTGCTTTGGACGAAAAAGCACGCGACCAAGGACGCGGTGCGAACAACGTCCGTCGCGATCGCGTAAGCAAATGTCAAGCCCGGCAATCGACCTTTTCGAGGTGAGTAAGTCCTACAAGGACCGGACGGTCGTGGACGCTCTTTCGTTTACGGTCTCGCCAGGAGAGTGCTTCGGTCTGCTGGGACCAAACGGCGCGGGTAAAAGCACGCTTGCGCGTTTGATCCTCGGTGTTGCATCGCCCGACGCAGGTAAGATCTACGTGCTTGGCGAGCCGGTGCCGGCACGTGCGCCGTTGGCGCGTCGGGGCATCGGGGTTGTCCCACAGTTCGATAACCTCGATCTTCAGCTCACCGTGCGCGAAAACTTGCTCGTATTCGGTCGCTACTTCGGCATGAGCGCGACCGAGGTCAAAGCGGTGACGCCGTCACTGCTCGAATTCGCTCGCTTGGAGAACAAGGCGGACGCGCGCGTCGCCGAACTGTCCGGCGGCATGAAGCGGCGACTGACGCTGGCACGTGCCCTCATTAACGACCCGCAGCTCTTGGTGCTTGACGAGCCGACGACTGGCCTCGATCCGCACGGCCGGCACCTCATCTGGGAACGCTTGCGCTGGCTATTAGCGCGCGGCAAAACGATTCTTCTCACCACCCATTTCATGGAAGAGGCGGAGCGATTGTGCGACCGCCTGTGCGTGCTTGAGCACGGCGGCAAGATCGCCGAAGGGCAGCCTCATGCTCTGATCGAGCAGCAGATCGGGTGTCAGGTGATCGAGATTTACGGTGGTAACCCGCATGAGTTGCTGCCGCTGGTCAGAACCCAAGTGCAGCACGCTGAGGTGAGCGGGGAGACGCTGTTTTGCTATGCCGCGGATCCCGAGCAGGTGCGTCGCCGGCTTGCCAACCGTCCGGATCTCCGTCTTCTGCAGCGACCTCCAAATCTGGAGGATGTCTTCTTGCGGCTAACCGGGCGAGAGATGAAGGACTGAACGATGTGGCAACGTTTTGCGCCCGCGCTCCCTGCTAATCCATGGAACTGGATCGCGGTATGGCGCCGCAACTTTCTGGTCTGGCGGAAAGTCGCTCTGGCCTCGATTCTTGGGAATCTGGCCGAGCCGATGAGCTCTCTGTTCGGTCTTGGCTTTGGCCTCGGAATGATCGTAGGTGGCGTTGAGGGAACTTCATACATTGCGTTTCTGGCGGCTGGCATGGTCGCCACAAGCGCAATGGTCTCCTCAACCTTTGAAACCATCTATGGGGCTTACGCTCGCATGCAGACAGGTTGCACGTGGGAGGCGGTGCTCTGTACGCCTCTCACGCTCGGCGACATTGTTCTAGGTGAAGTGGCATGGGCAGCAAGCAAGGCCTTGCTCGCCGGGACCGCGATCACGATTGTTGCCGTCGCGCTGGGGTATGCAGAGTGGTCGTCCATTCCCTATGCGTTACCAGCCATCGCCCTAACTGGCGTTGCTTTCGCGAGCCTCGCAATGGTCGTTTCCGCTCTTGCACCGAGCCACGACTACTTCATCTTCTACCAATCCCTTATCCTCACGCCCATGATGTATTTGAGCGGGGCGATCTTCCCAATCAGCCAGCTGCCAGGTTCATTTCAACGCATCGCGGCCTTGTTGCCCCTGACACATTCGGTCGATCTCATTCGTCCAGCAATGCTCGGTCGGCCGGTCGACAGCGTCGGTTTGCATGTGGGCACACTGTGCATCTACGCAGCCATTCCCTTCATCGTCTCAGCTGCGCTGCTTCGGCAACGCCTGATGCGGTGAGAGGAACAAGACCTAAAGCGAAGCGTCGCGCGTGCGAGATCAGACACGGACGTAACGAACTTTCGGTTCGCGGCCGACGCTTATACGAGCCTCGTTTCGTTGGCGATGCCTGCGGCCCCGCGGCGACGTGCAGCCTACTCGCCAAGCAAGCGATATGAAATAGGCCAACAGGCCTCTCAAAATGAACGGAGAACAAGATGCTGTGTCTAGGATTGAGTGGCGGGCTTGACAGGGTCTATGAAAACCCGCTGCAACTACCGAACACGTTTCTGCACGACGGCGCCGCGGTGCTCGTCAAGGACGGTCGCGTGATCGCCGCCGTTGAAGAGGAGCGCCTCAACCGCATCAAACATTCGAACAAGCTCCCGAGCAGTGCGATTGAATACTGTCTAGCAGCCGCGGGTGTGGAGCTTCGCGACGTCGATCGTATTGCGTTCTACGCGACTGAAGCCTACTGCAATTCGATGCTCGAACGGTTGTTCATCTCACAACCTGAGATCTCAATTCCGCTGGATGCGAATCTCCTGTTGCGGCACCTTCTCGCGGCAGAGTTCGGTACCCAAGTTGACCCTTCGCGGGTGTCATTCGTAGGCCATCATCAGGCCCATGCCGTAAGCGCTTTGGCAATGTCCGGTTTTGAAGAAAGCCTGGTTCTCGCGATCGACGGCTGTGGCGACTTCCTCTCGGGTCTGTTGGCGGTGGGGTCGGGCACCGAAATGACCGAGCTCATGACGTTTCCAGAGACCAACTCTCTCGGACTGTTCTATCTGGAAACGATCCGATACCTCGGCTACGGCCTGTTCGACGAATATAAGGTCATGGGATTGGCTCCTTATGGAGATCCCGCTCGCTATCGCGAGCTTTTCTCCCAATTTTATGAGCTCTCCCCCAACGGTGCCTACCGCGTTCACATCGACCGCATTGGCCCGGCATTGCTGCGCAATATCGAGGTCCGGCGAAAGGGAATGCCGTTCACGCAACAGCACCGAGATGTGAGCGCTTCATTGCAGGAGGCGCTGGAGCGGATCGTGTTTCACATTCTTCGGCATTATCGTGAGCAGACCGGAATGAAACGGTTGTGCCTGGCTGGCGGGGTGGCCCACAACTGCACGCTAAACGGAAAACTGCTGTACTCAGGCCTGTTCGAAGAAATTTTTGTGCAGCCGGCCTCGCATGATGCCGGATGCGCATTGGGTGCGGCGCTGATGGTGTCGAACGAGGCCGGGCAGGCTCCGCCCCGCGAACGACTACAGGCGGTTTATTGGGGGCCCGATGTCGGCAGCGACGACAGCATTGAACAGCAACTGAAGGGATGGGCCGGACACCTCGAGATTGAACGGACCGCTGACGTCGCAGCCAGAGCAGCCGAGTGGATCGCTGATGGTGCTGTGATCGGGTGGGTACAGGGGCGGTCCGAGTTCGGCCCTCGTGCGCTCGGCAACCGCAGCATTCTTGCGGACCCGAGGCCCGCGGCAAACAAGGACCGGATCAATGCGATGGTCAAGAAGCGCGAGAGTTATCGACCGTTTGCGCCATCGGTTCTCGAGGAGGATGCGGGCGCGTTCTTTGAGTTGCCGGATGGTCGCGCAGAATATCCCTTCATGAATTTCGTCGTTCGCGTGCGCGAATCCATGCGTGCGTTGCTGGGCGCGATCACGCATATCGATGGTACGGCTCGGCTGCAAACGGTGTCCCGCACGAGCAATGCCGCCTATTGGGAACTTATCAATGCGTTCAAAGCTCGGACGGGCGTCCCGATTCTGCTTAATACGTCGTTCAACAACAATGCCGAACCGATCGTAGATTCCGTTGCCGATGCGATTACGGCGTTCTTGTCGACCGAGCTGGATGGCCTTGTGGTCGGGTCATTCCTCATCAAAAAGCGGGCAACAACGCTCGAAAATTGGACCGCGCTTGCTGTATCACTGCCGCCCCATGTATCTCTTTACCGGGTTCGCGCTCATGCGGGCCGAGACCGCCAGGAGACAATCTGCGAGATCCGCATGGGTCACTCCAGCCATGACAGCGTACGCGTCTCGCATGACCTATTCGACATGCTGATGCAAATCGAGAAGGAAGCTGTTCTGGCCGATCTTCTCGCCAGGGTCACCTCTGACAGGACCAGGCGCGAAGCTCTCCTGAACGAGCTGCGCGGGCTGTGGGATCAGCGTCGTATTCGGCTGCATCCGTCACAGACTGGGCCGTCGTAAAAGGTGCGCAATGTGACACCTCTAGCATGACCTGCCAATCGCAGTGCCGTGCAGGATGAGTTTGCGGGTTGGGTGACTTGCGTCCAGGTGACCAGCGCCCGGCGTGGATCGGCATCGCAGATGAGTTGGTGCGCCACACTCGCGCAACGAGAAGGGTTTCATAACGTGACGAAGGAACGCTTTGTTGTTTCTCGGAGGCGCACCGGCTTTGGTGATTGCCTCTGGTCCTTGGCATCAGCTTGGTCGTACGCGCAGCGGACCGGGCGAACGCTCGTTATTGACTGGCGCGGTTCCTGTTATGTCGACCAACCGTTCAGCAATGCCTTTCCGGTGTTCTTCGAGCCGGCTGAGGAGATCGCTGGCGTGCCGGTGATTTGCGATGACAGGGTCAACCAGCTCTCGTTTCCCGGCCCGTTCTTCCCGCCGTGGTGGAATAGGCCATCGATCGACTGTATCAATCGTCCGGACGAGCAGATCTTCCGAGAACGTGACGAACTGACTGAGCTGTTCCAAGCAGGAGACGATAACGAGGCCAACACCATTGTCTGTGACGCTTGCCTGATGTGGCGTTGTGGTGAGGAAGCCGAACGACTGATCTTCCGAAACATCAAACTCAGGTCTGAGATTCGAGCGCGGATTGAGGACTTGTATGAGCAACACTTTAGCGGCCATAGTGTCATCGGCGTTCATGTTCGGCACGGCAATGGCGAAGATATCATGGGGCATGCGCCGTACTGGGCCGATTCGGAGCTCGCTCTTCGTCAGGTCTGCATGGCAATCCGTAAAGCCATGGCTTTGCCATATCCAAAGCCTGTTAAGATCTTCCTGTGCACGGATAGCGCACGGGTGCTCGATCACATATCGGGTCTGTTTCCCGATATCTTCGCCGTACCAAAACGGTTCCAGGCCGATCTGGCAGGGCCGTTGCATAGTGCGGAAATGGGAATTGAAGGTGGAGCTTCCGCGCTCATCGACATGTATCTTCTTGCGCGATGCGCCACCGTGATCCGCTTTCCCCCCACCAGCGCCTTTACGCGCTATGCCCGTCTGCTCGTGCCACGCATTATTGAATTCGATCTGAGCAATCCCGAGCAGTTGACCCTGGTCGATAATCCATACGAGCATTTCGCGGCTTCATGAGGTGCCGCGAATCTGAACCTGAGCAATCGTCGCCTAGATCGTCGGCCTGATACTGCTGGCTTCCACAGCATCGGGTTTCGCAACGTCCGCAGCTGAGGGCTGACCGACGCACTGCCGGGATGCAGTGGTACAGCGAATGCCCGGCGAAGCGTAGGCCAATGCCGGCGAGCTTGGCGGCCTTGTCCCGGGATACGTCGGACCGCGACGTGTAAGTCGACTGGCCGGAGAAAAGGTTAGGGTCCCGGCATCGCCGGGCCGAAACCGCCATCGGTGGCCACGCGGTGAAGAGCACGGTAATGGTGGCCGGGCCGCCGAGGAATCTGACGTAGCAGACGGTCACGTCAGAATGTCCCAGCAGCAAGGACGCGCGTCAGGTAGACGTATCGCCCTTTCTGCGTTAATCCCTTCGCGGTCAGCTCGTCTTCTGGACGACGGCCTTGTTCATGCGCTGGTTGCGAAATACTTTCGACCGCAGCTGATCAACGGCACGAGCCCCAGCCCATCGATGTCGAACCAGAGCCGCATCTGCGGCGGCGCGTCCAACCGAGGAAATTGAACGAACTGGCCATCGATCCTGATCTCCGCACAAGGCAGCTAAACTATCTCCGCCAATTCGAATGAGCCACAGACCACCCCTGGAGTGCGACCCAGTCAACGCGCCCCGGGGGCTTGACGCGGCGTTGCTGTTGTCGAACAGCAAACAGGCCAGATGTTCAGAACCTGCCATTTGTCGCAAAAGTGCGCCCCTTATGCCCTGCGTCGCTTTGGCCCGGATCCTGCACCAGGTGCACAGCCGATGGGAGCGGAAGGGAGCCGCGTGTGAATCTAGATCTACCAGATGACAAAGCGGTCGTACCTCAATCGTCGGAAACGGACCCTAGCGGTCCAATTCACGCCGATCGAGCGGGCCGTCCGCTGCGTGAGCGAAAGACGCTGGTACTGACCGGGGCATCGCGCGGTATCGGTCGCGCCACCGGAAAATTGTTTTCGAAAGCCGGTTGGCGCATCATTTCTTGCGCGCGCCAACCATTGGACGCGGCGCGTCGCCCATCAGACTCAGAGGGCGACAGCTATATCGAAGTCGACCTGGGCGATCATCGGATGCTGCCGCGCGTGATTGCCGAGATCAAGGAGCGCCTTGCTGGCGCACCGTTGCACGGACTGGTAAACAATGCCGGCAACTCACCAAAAGCGGCAAACGGTACCAGGCTGACATCGCTGGCGACCTCAGTCGACACCTGGATGAGCGTGTTCCACCTCAATCTGGTGGCACCGATCCTACTCGCTCAAGGCCTGTTCGACGAATTGAAAAGGGCGTCAGGCTCGATCGTCAACGTGACGTCGATCGCCGGCTCGCGGGTGCATGCATTTGCTGGCTCGGCATATGCGACTTCGAAAATGCGCTCGCTTGTCTCACGCGCGAAATGGCCCACGATTACGCCGCGCATGGCATTCGCGTCAATGCGATCGCGCCCGGCGAAATCAAGACGGACATTTTGTCGCCTGACACGGAAGCGCATCTTGTGCCAAAGATCCCACTCCGCCGAGTGGGTACACCCGAAGAGGTAGCCAAGGTCATTTTCTTCCTATGTTCAGATGCGGCAAGTTATGTCACCGGCGCCGAAGTGCCGATCAATGGCGGGCAACACTTATAATTCAATCAGCCCCTAAAGAGCCCCGGCTGTTCTGAGCGTCATCGATGGAAGTCATGTTGGCCGGGGTGAATCCGCGCAGCGAGTTGGAAAACAAAGCGGCAAAGCGAGTTACTCTAAGTGCTGCCGACGTGCCATGAAGAGGGGTAATCTCTCGTCCCGCCCTGAGAACTGGATGTCAGATCGGGCATGCAACACGAATCCAACAAGTCCGATGGGGAGGATCGAGAAAGGAACGGAGAAGTCGTCATGCTAGACAGCATTTCCCTGCGCGAAAACCCAAACTCAACCTCCGACGCGGACGCTTCCGCTTGTATTGTGCGGTCCCAAGAGAAATCGCTAAGCACGATTGTTCAAATAGCGCACACGCTCACTGGCCTATGTCGGCTCGAGGCTAAGCTGACGAGCGTCATCGAGCGCCTGGGATCGCTCGTGCAGATGCGGCGCGGCATCGTATGTCTGTTCGAGCATGACGGCGGGCCGGAGATCATCGTAGAGGACGGCAGGAGCGAAGACCGCGACGCGCGCTGCCGGGTGCGCTTGCCGCAAGGAGCAATCGATCAAATCGTCGCGTCGGGGCAGCCGCTCATCGTGGAGAATCTAGCGCTGCATTCGGCCTTCAGTTCTTCGGAGGTCGATATGCTAAATGCCGGCGGTCATACGCGTGTTGCGTTCATCGGCGTTCCCATAGACGTTGACGGCAAAGTTGTGGGTACGCTGAGCATTGACCGCATCGCGGACAATGGGACGCGTGCGCAGCTCGAGGACGACCTCCGCCTTCTGACGATGGTCGCCAGCCTGCTAGGCCAGACGACGAAACTGCATTGCTCGTTTGTGCGCGATCGCGGGCGCCTTATGGACGAGGAGTTCCGGCTGCAGACGCAACTCTCCGAGCTCAAGCCTCATGGGCGGGACCGTAAGAAGGTCCAAGTCGAGGGAATGATCGGCGACAGCCCGGCGCTGCGCGCGCTACTTGACAAGATCGAGGTGATCTCAAAATCAAATAGCACGGTTTTGTTGCGTGGCGAATCGGGTACCGGCAAAGAGCTGGTCGCGAAGGCTATTCACGAGCGTTCAGCGCGCGCCAAACGCCCCTTTATCAAGCTGAATTGCGCAGCCCTCACCGAGACCGTGCTGGAATCCGAATTGTTCGGACACGAGAAGGGGGCGTTTACGGGCGCATTCAACGCGCGCAAGGGGCGCTTCGAGATCGCCGACAAGGGAACACTGTTTCTGGATGAGATTGGAGAGATCTCGGGCTCGTTCCAGGCGAAGCTTCTGCGCGTGCTTCAGGAGCAGGAATTCGAGCGGGTGGGCGGCAATCAGACGATCAAAGTCGACGTCCGCGTGATTGCGGCCACGAACAAAAATCTTGAAGAGGCGGTGGCAAGGAACGAGTTCCGTGCCGATCTCTATTACCGCATCAGCGTTGTTCCTCTGCTATTGCCGCCGCTGCGGGAAAGACGCACTGATATTCCGCTTCTCGCCGCTCGTTTTTTGAAGAACTTTAACAATGAGAACGGCCGCACTCTGGTATTCGATTCAAGTGCGATTGAGGTCCTCATGAATTGCGGATTTCCCGGCAATGTCCGTGAGCTCGAAAACTGCGTGCAGCGGACCGCGACGCTAGCGCGAGGATCGTCGATCGTAAGAGATGACTTTGCGTGCTGCCACGGGCAATGCCTGTCGGCGTTGCTATGGAAGTGTGGACCGGCGGAAATGGCCCGACAGCCGAGCCCGACAATCTCACTGCCCGCGAGGCTGAGCATGCCGCCAACACAAGCCGTCACACCCGTTCAGCCGGTGAGCAGCGAGCTGACACCGCTGGGGCCACCCGGGCGCCCCGTGGTGGGTGCCGCGAAAGTCACCGATCGCGAGCGCGTCATCGCAGCCATGGAAAGATCCGGGTGGGTACAGGCGAAGGCGGCGCGCCTGCTTGGACTGACCCCGCGCCAGATTGGCTACGCCTTGCGAAGACACGGCATCGAGATCAAACGCTTCTGAGCCAAGCGTCGAGCTCGCTCCTCTCTCTCTCTCTCTCTCTCTCTCTCTCTCTCTCTCTCTCTCTCTCGCTCGGCCGACTGGCATAGGAGAGCGTGGAAAAGAGGCGGTCGCCAGCTCGGATGCATGACGGGGATGCTAGCGTTGTGCCTTGGGTTGGGATTTACTCGCCGGCGACGCGTAGGGCGTCTTCGCTTCGGCCAGTCTTGTCATCGTCTGTTTGCAACGTACGCGACCTGAAAATGGCTTTGGCGTCGAAGCGGCGCGTGATCGCTGCGGCTCCGTTGCCGCCCCTGACTCCGATCAGCTTGAGATCACGCCGGTGCGTAAACCATCGCAGTTGCGACAACCGGCTCGTCGTCAGCCTGCATTCATTCCTCGTTGGCGAAATGCCTTGGATGGTATGACATTTGCTGCGTCGGGAGTCGGCTCGGCATCTTAGGAGAAGTACATGCACAGCATCGTCTGCATCAAACAAGTCCCCGACTCCGCGCAAATCCGCGTGCACCCTGTTACGAACACGATCATGCGCCAGGGCGTGCCGACAATCATCAACCCCTATGATCTCTTCGCATTGGAAGCTGCGCTCGAGCTAAGAGATCAATTCGGCGGCGAAGTCACCGTCCTGACAATGGGACCGCCGTCCGCCGAAGAATCTCTCCGAAAGGCACTGACATTTGGTGCCGATCGCGCTGTCCTGCTCACCGACCGTAGCTTCGCGGGCTCGGATACGCTGGCGACGAGTTACGCGTTGGCGAGCGCGATTCGCAACATCGGCAAGGAATATGGCCCACCGGACGTCATATTCACCGGCAAGCAGACGATCGACGGCGATACGGCGCAGGTGGGACCTGGCATTGCAAGGCGGCTCGGGGTCCAGCAGCTCACTTATGTTTCCACGATCAAAGCGTTGGACCTCAAGCTACGGACCATCGAGGCCGAACGGCGCTGCGAAGGGGGCGTCCAGGTGTTGGGTTCCAAGCTGCCGTGTCTCGTCAGCATGTTAGAGGCAACAAATCAAATTCGCCGCGGCGCAATGATAGATGCGTTGCGTGCCGCCCGCACCACAATCGTAAAATGGAGCGCCCAAAGTGCTGGCGTGGATGACATGGCCAATTGCGGTCTGAGGGGATCGCCGACCGTGGTCAAGCGTGTGTTCGCGCCCTCCGCGCGAGCGGAGAAGGCGACGTGGGTGGAGGCGGCCGAGCAGCCGGCCCAAGCATTGATCGACGCTATGTTCAAGCGCAACCCTATGCTCGAAACGGAGCTCGCACAGCTCGCCTCATCTGCGCAAGCTCGCGGTGCGTGAAGTCACGGCTGATCGAGCGCAGCGAGCAACAGCCTGGGTCTGGTTACGCATTGGCCCATCGCTCGTTGTACAGGCACGACCAAACTTCTCGACCACTCCCCGCCAGATGCGACAAGAAGGTGAGCCTTCAACCTGCCTACCCGAGCGCCGAGAGGTCGGTATCGGACCAGGATACAAGACGGCCCGCTACGCTAACGTTTGTCGCTACCTGCGAGACGACCAGTCCGCTGGGGAATTCACGCAGCCCGAGGATGTGCGCCTTCGAGTTTTGTGGCGGCCGCACAGAATATCAGAGCGTGGAGCTCGCGCGAGGGATCCCAGTCCTCGCGCGAAATCCGCCGTGTTTCACGCAACTGCAAGTGCGGGCAGCGCACCGTCCGACCACCGGACGGAATCGAGGTTGGCTGATAAGCTAAGCCTTTCCCGGTCAACATCTCCGCCAGCTCCTCCCTATACTGCCCCAGATCACATAGGAAGAACCGTGATCGGCAGAACGGCCGCGCAGCATCGTGAAAATCACCGCAGGGATAGTCGCGCACCAACTTCAGTTCAGCCTTCGGCCCCCAACGTCCCGCGGGCGCGCGTGCTAACGCGTGGTAAATTGCGCGCTTACCGCCAAGTTAGGCAGCTCGGGTCGCAACGGCTTTCGCAACTCTCTTGGTGTTTCCTGGATAAATCGTGAGCGCGGCGATAATGCCGAGCAAAGCCGCAAACATCAACCAGAAACCGGGCGACGCCTTGTCATCTGTCCGGTCGATCAGCCAAGTCGATGCAAGCGGCGTAAAGGTGCCAAAGAGAGCCGCGGCGAGTGCGAACGCCAAAGAAAAGCAAGTTGTGCGAATGTGCTTCGGCACGATTTCGACCAGAGCGCCCAACATGGCGCCGCTATAGGTGCCAAAGTAAAACGAGAACATCATCTCCACGATCAGCATCTTGCCAAAGCTTGGGTCCGTTACAAGCCAAGACAACGCTGGATATGCAGTCACCAAGGCTAGGCCGGCAATGGTCAGCAGGACCGGTTTCCGGCCGATTCTGTCGGAAATCGCGCCGCCAATTGGGTTCCACATGAAGTTCGTCACCGCGACCAAAAGCGTCACCAAGAGCGTGTTCTGCGTGGACAACTGCAATACGTGCCTGCCGAACGTAGGCGTGTACACCGTCACGAAATAGAATGTCGTGGTCGTCAGCATCGCGATCATCATGCCGAGAATGACGATGCGCCAGTTCGCAAGTGTGGAGGCAAAGACCTCGCGGGCCGTTGGGTGGTTCTTCATGACCAGAAACTCCGGAGTTTCCTCCAGCGTCCGGCGCAGGAAGAAGATAAGCGGTACGATCAAGCAGCCAAGGAAGAACGGGATCCGCCAGCCCCAAGCGGCAACCATTTCGGCCGGAAGTGCTTCGCTCAAAAAATATCCTATAAGAGCCGCGACAAAGATCGCAACCTGCTGGCTCGAGGACTGGAAAGATGTGTAAAAGCCGCGGTTGCCCGGAGTGGCAATCTCGGAGAGGTAAACGGAAACACCACCAACCTCAACGCCGGCAGAAAAGCCCTGCAACAGCCGTCCGAACAGCACGATCGCAGGTGCGGCAATGCCGATCGTCGCGTAGCCCGGACAAAAGGCGATGATGATGGTGCCAATGGCCATGATCGAAAGCGTGATGATCAGGCCTTGCCGACGGCCAATCTGGTCAATATAGGCTCCAAGCACGATCGCACCAACAGGTCGCATCAAGGCACCCAGCCAGAACACACCGAAGGTGTTAAGCAGTGAAGCGGTTTCGCTTCCTGATGGAAAGAACGCGTTTCCGATCGCACTGGCGTAGAACCCGAACAAGAAGAAATCGAACTGCTCGAGGAAGTTGCCGCTCGTGGCACGTAAGATGGCGCCAATGCGCGATTTGGCATTTGAGGCGTGCGCAATGGGCGCTGGTGACATGGCGAGTTTCCTCTCGATTTTGAAATGGCCGCTTCCGGAGAAAATCTCACCGCAGCCGCGTGCAGTTTCATGGCCGCGAATCGGCCATCAGGGCACTATCGACCAAGCCGTAAGCGCCTGACGTTTCCGGCATATTTTCGGCAATTGCCGCAACCCTCACAATTTTCGCTCGTCATTCCGCTCGTGCAGCAGGAGTGGCTCTCAAGCTACTGAACCCTGGGGCAATTCTCGGCGCCAAGGTTGGCGACAAGGCTGTTGTCTGTGGGGTGGCCGAAGTTCTCATCAAGCGTACCGATATGCAGTGAAAGGGGAAGGACGAGATCGGTGGCATACGAGCCGCAGCGAGGAGCTCCGTGAGATGTCGTGCTAGAACAGCTCGCGAGCCTGCGATTGGGGCCGAACCGCGCTATTATCTCACCCGATCTCCAGCGATGTCGATATGCTCAAAGTTAACCGGTGGTTCGCCGGAAAGGATTTTGTGAGCGCGCTGGCGATCAAGCGCGGCGCCGACGGCCATGCTTGGAAACAGCCACGTTGTCCTTCGAGCGAGGCGCGCCTCGTACTTCGAGGGGCGCTCCGGTTCCTATGTGGTCCAAACCCGGCGTCTCCGTAAACAGGGCCAAGAACAGGCACAAGCCTCGCGGTGGCATCGGGGCCTGGAGCTGGGCGGCACATCGTGATACGATCTGACCGCGGCTCGCGCATTCGGAATCTGACCACGACAACTGAGGTCGCATCACTTTGCCTTATTCGACGGTTACCGATTTCGCGAGATTTCGGGGTTGGTCGACGTCCGTGCCTATGAGGAGGGCCGTGTGGTAGGCCAGGAGCTGCACCGGAATCGCATAGACAATCGAGTTGAATGTCGCACCCATCTCCGGCAGCACAATGGTCGCGAGTGAATCCATGGACACGTCTGCGGCTCCCCTAGCGTCGGTTATCAAGATAATCTTGCCACCGCGTGCAGCGACCTCCTGCATGTTCGAGATGGTCTTTTCGAACACCCGGTCGGAAGGAGCGATGACGATTACGGGAACACTCTCGTCGACCAAGGCGATCGGGCCGTGCTTGAGCTCCCCGGCCGCATAGCCCTCGGCGTGAATATAGGATATCTCCTTCAGCTTCAGTGCCCCTTCCATGGCCAGTGGAAACGAGGTGCCGCGACCAAGATATAGCACGTCACGCGATTTGGTGATGTCGCGTGCGAGCTTCTCGATCTGCGGCTCGTTGGCCAGCGCCGCTGAAACGAGCCGAGGAATTTCGATCAGCTCGCGTACCAGATCGATGCTGTCGCCCTCCGACAATTCACCGCGCGCATTGCCCGCGGCGACCGCAAGCGCCGCCAGGACGACGAGCTGGCATGTGAACGCCTTGGTCGAGGCAACGCCGATTTCGGGCCCCGCGAATGTCGGCAACACTGTCCCGCTTTCGCGCGCAATGGTCGAACTCAGTACGTTCACGATCGAGAGGGTATGCAGACCTTGCGATTTGGCGTAGCGGAGCGCGGCCAGCGTATCGGCGGTCTCGCCGGACTGCGAGATGAAGATCGCAAGATCTCCTTGGCGCATCGGTGCCTCACGATACCGAAATTCGGAGGCGACATCGAGCTCGACCGGAATACGAGCCAGCCGCTCGAACCAGTATTTGGCGATGTGGCCGGCGTAGCCGGCCGTACCGCAAGCCGTGACCGAGATATGTCCGATCTCATTGAAGTCGAACGGAAGCTCCTGCGGCAGTGCCACGCTCTCGCTGGCAATATCGACGTAATGCGCAAGCGTATGCCCGATCACCTCCGGCTGTTCGTGGATTTCCTTCGCCATGAAGTGGCGGTAGTTCGCTTTCTCGACGAGAGCCGACGACGCGCCAGAGTTCACCAGATCCCGGCGGACGACTGTGCCTTGTGCGTCGTAGACCACGCTGAAGTTGCGGTTGAGCACAGCCCAATCGCCATCCTCAAGGTAGGTGATCAAGTCGGTAAGGGGCGCGAGCGCGATAGCATCCGATCCGAGATACATTTCGCCTTCGCCATGCCCGATCGCCAGTGGTGAGCCCTTGCGCGCACCGATCATGAGGTCGTGTTGGCCCTTGAACAGGATTGCAAGCGCAAACGCGCCCACTAGCCGCGGCAGCGACGCTTTTACTGCCTCCTGCGGCGAGCAGCCATTCTTCAGATAAGATTCGATGAGATGTGCCACCACCTCCGTGTCTGTTTCAGAGGCGAAACAGGCGCCATGCTGTTTCAGCTCCGCGCGCAGCTCCCGGAAATTCTCGATTATGCCGTTATGGACGACCGCAACATTGTCCGTTGCATGCGGATGAGCGTTGTGTTCGGTTGGCTTGCCATGAGTAGCCCAGCGCGTGTGCCCAATCCCGACATGGCCTGAAAGCGGATGGCAGCGAACACGTGTCTCAAGGTTTTTCAGCTTTCCCTCGGCGCGTCGAAGCTCGATGTGATTTCCTTTGAGCGTTCCGATGCCAGCTGAGTCGTAGCCGCGATATTCCAGTCGTTTAAGTGAATCGATGAGGCGATCCGCGACCGGACCGCGCCCCAAGATGCCTACAATTCCGCACATGGTAACCAGTTTACCTCAACTTCAAAACAGAGCGTCTCGCAAGACGCGCCTGACCAATTCGCTCGCTATTTATCAACCGGTGTAGTCGTGCCGGCCTTCCATCGCGCACGCGTCACTCGGCGTGCGCGAGCTCAAAGCAACACCGGAAACCCAATCGAAGTCGCCAGACGATCCGAAGCAACTTTCTGGGAATCGGACAATGAGCGCCGTCAGCAATTAACAGCTGCATGATTCTCTCCTTTGTCCGATTTGGCCGATACCGCTAAGAAGTCCTGATAGGTCTGCCGCATTCCATCTGTAAGCCATGTCCTCGCGCGCCAGCCGAGCTTTGCGAGGCGGCTGACGTCGAGCAGCTTGCGCGGCGTACCGTCGGGGCGCGAGGTGTCGAAGGCGATCTCGCCGCTGTAGCCGACGATCTCTGCGACGACGCGCGCGAACTCGGCGATGGTGACGTCCTCGCCCGTGCCGATGTTGATCAGCTCTGCTCCCGAATAGGTCTTCATCAGGTACACGCAGGCGTCTGCCATGTCGTCGACATAGAGGAATTCGCGCCGTGGCGTGCCGGTGCCCCACACGGCAACGCTCTTGGCACCCGCGACCTTCGCCTCGTGGAAGCGCCGGATCAGCGCCGCGACGACATGGCTCAGTTCGGGATGATAATTGTCGCCGGGGCCGTAGAGATTGGTCGGCATTACGCTGATGAAGTCGCTGCCATACTGGCTGCGATAGGCCTCCACCATCTTGATCCCGGCGATTTTTGCAATTGCATAGGGCTCGTTGGTTGGTTCCAGCGGGCCCGTCAGGACCGCATCTTCTCGCAACGGCTGCGGCGCCAGTTTCGGATAGATGCAGGACGAGCCCAGAAACATTAGCTTCTCGGCGCCGTTCTGGTGCGCGGCCTGGATCACGTTAGCCGCGATCGCAATGTTCTCGTAGATGAATTCTGCACGCAGTGTGTTGTTGGCGGCGATGCCGCCGACCTTTGCCGCGGCGAGGAAGATCACCTGCGGCCGCGTTCTTGCGAACCAGTCGAACACCGCCGCCTGGTTGCACAGATCAACCTCGCGCCGGTCCACGGTGACGAGCTTGACGTCCTCCCGCGCCAGCCGGCGCGCAAGCGCGCTGCCGACCATGCCGCGATGGCCGGCTACGTAGACACTCTTGCCTGTCAGCTCAAACGGAGCGTTTGCCACTCGTCGCGTCCCGTTTTGCTAGCGCCAGATCGCTCGCCATCATCTCCGCGACGAGCTCTGCAAAGCTCCGCTTCGGCCTCCAGCCGAGCACCTCGTGCGCCTTGCTGGCGTCGCCGACGAGGAGATCGACCTCGGTGGGCCGGAAATAGGTCGGATCGATCTTCACCACCGTCTTGCCGCTCATCTCGTCCACGCCGGTCTCCTCGACGCCTGTCCCGCGCCATGCGATGCGGCGACCGAGCTGGGCGAACGATAGCTCGACCATCTCGCGCACCGAGTGCATCTCGCCGGTGGCGAGCACGAAATCGTCGGGCTTGTCGGCTTGCAGGATCTTGTGCATGCCCTCGACGTAGTCGCGCGCATGGCCCCAGTCGCGCTTGGCTTCGAGATTGCCGAGATAGAGCGTCTCCTCCAGCCCGACCTCGATACGGGCAACAGCGCGCGTGATCTTGCGGGTCACAAACGTCTCGCCGCGGATCGGGCTCTCGTGATTGAACAGGATACCGTTGCTCGCGAACATGCCATAGGCTTCGCGGTAATTCACCGTGATCCAGTAGCCGTAGAGCTTTGCGACGCCGTAAGGCGAGCGCGGATAGAACGGCGTGGTCTCCTTCTGCGGGATCTCCTGGACGAGGCCGTAGAGCTCCGAAGTCGACGCCTGGTAGAACCGCGTCTCCTTCTCTATGCCGAGGATGCGGATCGCTTCCAGCAGGCGGAGTACGCCGATGCCGTCGGCATTGGCCGTGTATTCCGGGCTCTCGAAGCTGACGGCGACGTGGCTCTGGGCGGCGAGATTGTAGATCTCGGTCGGCCGGACCTGCTGCACCAGGCGGATCAGATTGCTCGAATCCGTCATATCGCCGTAGTGCATCAGGAACGGCACGTCGCCGACATGCGGATCCTGGTAGAGATGATCAACGCGCGCGGTGTTGAACGAGGACGAGCGCCGCTTGATGCCGTGCACGACATAGCCGAGCGACAGCAGATGTTCGGAAAGATAGGCGCCGTCCTGGCCGGTCACGCCGGTGATTAGAGCGACCCGCCGTTTGCTCTCTTGGCTTAACAAATGATTCCTCTGCGCAGGCTAATGTCGTCCCCGATCGACGACGTCAATCGCGGCTGGCTCTTCGAAATGCGGAAGCGTCACGCTCTCGAACTGCCGAAGTGTGGACCTCTACAGGTATTGCGTCGATTGCTCAACTGTACGGAGGTAAACCTCCCACCTCGAAAGAGTTTTGAAGGACTATACGAAAGTTTGTAGTCCGGCAGATTTCGTTCGGCCTTCGTCAGGCGCTTCTCTATTGCTTGAGTGCGCTCAATGAATTGCGGCGCAGTCAAAAGGTAAGCAGGCCGTTCGGCCGAGAAGCGTTCTGCAGTCTCTCCATGCTCAGCTCGCGCGTCGAGCCAAGGAGTGTCCCTCATTTCTTGTCCTTGCCTAGAAATTTCGAGTCTTGCTGTTCATCCAGTGCAACTGCGAGCAAGCCCGGCAAACAAAGCCTTGAAAGTTGTTCTCTGTCGCGCAGTCCGTATCATCGATCAATCTCGGGACGATCGTGTTGGTGGTCGGATAAGCATAGGTGAAGGCGCGCATATTGCAGTCCCACGGCAGAAACACGCGGGATGAGCTGATCGTGGAGGGAGCCGACTCGGGCTGTTTAAGCACGCGCCGCCTGCTCGAATGCGCCAAAAGGGGCGTGAGCTTAGAGGCGCGCCATCGAAATGGATCGCTGCCTTATCGGGTTTGAACGCCGCCGAGATCAATCTTCGATCGCTCGCGTGTCTAAACTTCCACATCATTTCCGTTCCAAGGCGATCACATGAGGCTTCCAATGCTCGTTCGTCGGGTGTTGAGGGGCTCGTTGCCTGCATCGGCGTTCGGCCCTGGGGCAATCGTTAGGCCTGCATCTCGAGCAGGCCCAGCTCGCGGAGCTAGCGGCAGCTCTCTTGCTGCCGCAATCAGCCGCTTACCATGCCGCGCGCTCGTCCCGGACTACTCGTTGTCATCTAGTCTGCTTTTCGTTTAAGGGCGGGCGCGTCCGTCCGACCATGGCATGACGTGCATTCGGACATGGTGATAAGCGCACCATGATGACGGCTTTTGGCGCAGTCCCGTCAGAATTGGTTCCCCGCACATATACGCTCTTCCAGGATCGCCATTCTTGAAGCCAACAATTGCCCGACATTGGCCCTCACAATGGTCGACGAGCAACACCGTGTTGGATCCATCGGGTCTTCTCACATCACCGCTCCAGGATAGCGCATCAGTCTCGCGGCGGCTCGTTGGCACTTGGCGCTCGCAACCGTATTTCGAAGTCTCCAATGCTGGATTGGTCCTTCTTACATCTGGGCAATCGTGACCTCATGCGACTTGGCGATTTGCGTAGACAGAAGAGGAACAGCGTCCTTCGCACTCAGCGCGATCCTCAGCCGCTTTGGCAGAACACCTCTCATGACACGCGATCGGCTTGCTCCGCTTTTGTCCACAGGAATTCTAGGGCGACTGAAGATTGGAGCCAACTAGCAGGGGCACTCTACAATCTGACGCTACGTACGATTCAATCCCCTGCGGGGGTTATCGCGGGAATATGTCACGCCAGGAGCCAGCCGCGACGGGAGGAGGGCGGGAGGCGCTGCGCCAAAGCGGCTGGCCTTCGCTATTCGTCCTCCGCGGAATTGCGCAGCCAGGGTCTGCTCAAGTGTGCCGGCATAGCCACGCCGCGGCAGTGAGGCTGCTGGTCGTGGCAATGAGCGATCACGCGTGTCAATGAAGTTCTTGTGAGGTCCATGGAATAGGAGCGCGCTCGCCGGCCGAATCAAGCGTCCATGGCGAGGATGCTCTGTGGCATCTGTGCGAATTGGCGCCTCGTCTATCCGGCCGAGCTCTCCCGCTACGCTGTCTGGATGGGGCTGCTTCCCGGGATTTCTAGAGGCTGGCGTCGCTAGGCAGAATGGGAAACGAGGTCCATCGGCAGCGGTTATTCCGGTCAATGAGTGCAATTCCCGTCAAGGCACTGAGCAGTGACTTTGCCGTTCCAGACAACTTGGACGATGGACCTCGAAAGGCGCCGTCAGGTGCAGGCCGCGTCAGGTCAGCGATGATTGCGGGTTCGATCCATGTGGGGGCCGTCATGCGTTGGAAGACGGCGCCCAAGCGGTGCTCAGCCCTGGTCCCGTTCAGGGCATCGCGGTTTAAGTCCGGATTGGTGCGTTTGCTACAATCGTGGCTGGTCTCCAACAGTTGCTATGGGCGCGTGCAACTCCAGAGCGGCCACGGAAAAGGCGGAAAGTCTGACGGCAATCAAACGGCTGTTGGAACGAGCGGCGCAGCCCATGCTCTCGGATCGCCAAGCAGGGCCTCGTACGCGCCGATCGGCGCTCCTCCCCATTCATCTTGAGGCGCGAGCGACTGTTAAGCCGGCATTCTCCAGTGCATCCAAGATCCTATCAGCAACCACCCGGGGATCGCGCTGGTCCTCTATGCTCACGCTACAGGCCAAGGTAGCTGCCATGATCGCGTGAGCCGTTTTGCGCTGGAGGCTGTCGTACTCGGCATACTCGCCGCAAATGTTGCAGGTGATCACTGGTCGGCCGGCCCAGGGGTCGTGCATTGCGATCTCGCACCAGTTATCTCCGTGACATTTCTGGCAGAGCATAATTAGAGAGTTCCTTGTGGTTTGAGCTCGCGCTACGTGGTCGTCTGTTGAACGACTGCTTGGCATCCAAAGCTGCAGAAGCCACTGCACTCTGGAGGCGCTGTTGCCGTCCTGAAAAACACGATGTACGCGGGCTCCGGAGCAATCCGCCCGAAAGGGCTGCGGCGTGAGCGAACACTTGATGCATCTCTGCCGAGAGCGGCGGCGATGACGCGCCTCCGTGCTCTTCTGGAAAATCCGTTGAACGCAGAGCGCCGAGCACCTGCAGAGATCTGCCGCGGCCGTTCAATGCACCATTCGACATAGTGCCGCCCGTCAAAACCTCGCTACTCACTACGCGTGGATCATTGCCTTTGATGGCTGAAAGTACGACCAGAAATCCGCTCCGCTGAACGAGCTTGCGAGCCCATCTCGTCGCCTATCTCGATCACCTCGCGCCTAAAAGTGTGGTGCCGTTGGTCGCGCCGCTTGCTCGCGTCATCCTGCATTGAGTTATCGTCCTTTGGAGCAGCGTTGCCCTTCGTGCCTTACGAGCGGTGTGCAGCCGTGTTCCGTTTGCTTCAAAACGCCGCATGACATGGTGTTCGTCGTCGGTCACCTAGCGCTGTCCAATTGCCGATAGCCGCAGCGGCTCGAAGACAGATCGCCACTTCGGGCCACTTGGCTAACCCATTCGCCAAGTATGCGAGCTCTTGCTCGGTGAAACGCGCAGTCCCGGTGAGGCGGCGCAGGACCTCCTGTGAGATTACGACGGCGACTTCGCGACAGGTGACCTCTTTCGGCCAGTGACTGAACGCACGCATGAGCTGAGCAAGCTCCTGCTCGCTAAAATCACAAACCTGGAAAGTGCGGCGAAGAATCTCCTGCGCGATGGCTACCGTCGCATGGCGAGAGATCTCCTCTTGTCGCCATTTGCTGAAGCCGTTGGCGAGGATCGCCAGTGCTCGACGCGTAAAATGAGAAAGCCGGTCGGAACGGCAGGCCCGAGAAAGGACCTCGTGCGCGATCGCAGTCTTAGCTTCGCGCAGCGGAACTTCCGTTGGCCATTTGCTGAAGCCGTTCAACAGAATAGCCAGTCCTTGCTGCGTAAAATCACAGAGCTGACCGGCCCGTCGGGCGCGGTAAACGACCTCCCGGGCGAGCGCAGCCGTCGCGGCGCGAAGAGACAGCTGTTGTGGCCACTTGCTGAACCCATTTACGAGGTTCGCCAGTGCCTGTTCAGTAATGCAGGAGACGCCGTCGGCGCGGTCACAGCGGGCGAGCACTTCACCGGCAATTTCAATTGTGGCTTGGCGGCAGCTCGGGTCCTGCCGCCATTTGCTGAAACCGTTTACCAGCACCCCGAGTTCCTGGTAACGAAAATAAGAGAGGCGCTCGGCACCGCGAGCGTGACGGATGACTTGATCCGCGATCGCGACGCTCGCCGCGAGACAGGCAACCTCCGCCGTCCATTTGCTGAAGCCGTTTACCAGACTCGCCAACTCATGGTGATCGACGGAAAGCCCGCGACGAACGAGTTCTCCTGCAATCTTGGCGGTGGCTTGCCGAGGCGCGAGCTCGCCCGGCCACCTGCTGAATCCGTTTACGAGCTTAGCCAGGCGCTGCTGACTGACATCGGAGAGCTGATCGGAGCGGCGGAGAAGTTCGTTGCTGATCGCGATCGCTGCCTTGCGACAACTCGAATCTTCCGGCCGCTTGCTAAAGACGCTGATCAGATTGGCCAGCTGTTCCTGGGTAAAATCGGAGAGTCGATCGCTTCGGCGCACAAGCTCATCTGCGACGATCACAACTGCCGTGTGAAAGCGTTCCTCTCCTAGCCATTTTCCGGCGCCGTTCACGAGCAATGATAGATGCCGCGGGGTGAGCGCTGCGAGGCGATCATCCGAACGCGTACGGCAAGAAATCTCAGTCGCGATCCTGAGAGCGGCTTCACGAACCGCCGGTTGATCCGGCCACTTGCTAAAGCCGCTTATCAGCAATGATAGGTGCTGGCCGGTTAGGTCCTGGAGCGGCTCGCTCTTGTCGCGGCAAACTTCAGCAATTCTGATCATGCCATCGCGGCAGTCGGAAGACGCAGGATGGCGGCCAAATGAACACGCAAAGAGCGAAAGTGATGTGAAGTCGACTTGTTCCATCAGTGCATCACTAAGGCGGGAGAGCTGAGCCGCCAGAGCTTTGGAAAGATCGGTACCTGCCTGACCGCCAGACTGCCGGCTGAGCGCATCACATACTGTGGCGTATTTCGATGCTAGCTTGAGGCGGATGTCTTCCTCAAATCGTGGAACAAATGCGATCCTGAACGCAGTCGCGGCCTTTCGCAGGAAGCGTGCGCGATTTGATCTCGTGAGTTGCTTGGAATCGTCGAATAGTGAACCTGAGAATGCGCGCACGTCCTGACAACGGCAAGCGTGCCTGATTGTTGCGAGAAGCTCATCGAGTGTGGCCATCGTTCGATTTGGTGGCTCTGAGTGCTCCGCGCGAACGTGCTGCTCGAAGCGGAGCCGGTCGAGTGAGACTGCTTGTCCAGGGCGCGTCATCTGTCGACCCTTCCCTGGCCAGGATCTCGAACTGAAATCGGATCGCGACATTGCTCACGCAAGCTGACTCGAGTTCGGACAGGTAGCGCTGGCGCCCTCACCCCGTAATGTCTGCTGCACAGGCCAAGTGCGTTCCGTCTGCAAGCCGTCGCTCCCAAGCCATCGGCAGGCGATCGTGGACGCTCGCCCGCAAGAAGACCCTACAATCTGACGCTGCGTCCGATTCAAGCCATTTATGTCGAGAGCCGCGCATTTCGCGCAGAATTCTGCGTGAACGGCCGGTGAAGCCAAATCTCGTCCATCATGCCGCGTGGCCCTTCCAATCGGCCTTCTCAACCGAGGGATTGCAGTGAAGCTTACTCGCCGCGCTTACGTTTCGCCCAGCGGCTTGTCGCATGTCGGACATTAACAAGCGAGTGACAGCGCTAACGGCAAATGAGGTGCTTTAGTGAAAGCCAGCCTACGGGATCTTACGTAGGGCCCGTGTCGCATTTTCTTGATCTAAACATTGCATCCTCTTTTGCATGAAGCAGAAAAATCTATTCTCAGACGCCAAACATTGGCGAGGCCGTGCGGAAGCGACCCGACTAAAAGCGGAGTCGATCGAGGACGACACATCTAGATGCAGGCTCCTCAAGGTCGCTGAGGAATATGACAAGCTGGCTCGCCTCGCGGAGGGGCGGCAAAGAAGCGAGCTTGACGGGCAGTTCTGATCGCTACCGGAGCGAACTGTGACTGCGGCCACCGAAGTCTCGCCGTGTTGGAGCTCGAGGCCCTCTAGGGCTGAACTGCGAAACTTCGTCACGCGTTCCCTGGCCGTGGATCCATTGTGACCGGCCACATAGATGACGCATTGGCGGTGTCTCAGGCGGTAACCGGCTAACCGCTCGACATGAAAAGGACTGAGATGAAAGCCCACCGTCAGATCGTCGCAAGAGCAAAGCCTCTCGTTGACGAGCTGGCGATACATTGGCGTCGCTTTGCATCATGTGCTGAAGCCGATGACGTCTGTTTGGTGCCAAACTAGCCGGTTCGCCGGATCATGCCGCGCCAAATGGCCTCCGCCGCCATTGTTGATCTAAGGCATTTCAGTCGGTTCTGGCATCAAGCACCAACGCCATACCTTGCGGACTTGTTTAGGCGAAGGGGCGGCAGCAGCTCCTGCAGGCCCGGCTTGCCGCGACAACCATCGTAGATGTCTGTGCCGATTGTCTGCATGAGGCAAGTTCGCAACGAAGGCACGAATGACGCGAAAATCCAAGGAAAGATTCAGATGTCGAAAGATAAACTGCAGGAGAAACTCTCCGCTGGACGATCCGGACAAAGCCGATGTTCGTCTTCCAACTAAGTTTGGTGCAGATGGTCCGCAGTAGTTGGGATCGCCCATGCCGGCGCGGCGGCCGGTCAATGTATGAGTCGGACAACACGAGTGGTGCCGGATTCGACCCTATCGGTCAAAAGAGGGAGGAGGTGTGAGGAAGCAAATTGTAGAAAGGCTCGAAGCGGGACGCGTGCGCGATGGCCGGTTCGCCACCGCACCCGGATCTGGTCCTTCCGGTCTCTTCTTCGTGCAGGGGCCTTGTGGCTGCCAGCTCAAGATCATCGGCTTCGTTCGTCCGGGATGGGAGCATGTCTCTGTGTCGACGCCTCGGCGATCTCCAAATTGGGAGGAGATGTGTCTCGCCAAAGATCTGTTTTGGCATCAGGAGGAATGCGTGATGCAGCTGCATCCTCCTCAGTCACAGTATGTGAACAACAGTCGCTATTGCCTGCATCTCTGGAGGCCGACCCGTCAGGTCATTCCGATGCCTCCGTCAGCCTTCGTGGGCATCGTCGGGCTGGGGCCGTCTGAAGCGGCAATTCTGTTTGCGCAGATGAGTGCCATGTCTTAACGGACCCGGCCGCATCGATGCCAAGTCGAGCGGCGGCACGTAATCGAGAGCGCAGTGGCGCTGGAGCCTAGGCGGCCACAGGCCCGCCAAGGGCCCGCGGGCACCACTCTGCGCACCAAAGGCCGCTGCGCTTCTCAAAGCGGCAAGGCACGCCGCAGAATCGGCTCGTCTATTGTGCGCAATATGACGCGCATAACAACGCCAGCGAGGAATCGGCCAGGTGACGAATTAGAGCGGATCGGTCGATCCGGTACACATTGCGGGCGGCCAAATCCTCGCATCGGTAAAAGACCTACGGGGCGCAACTACGTACGCATCGGCTAGTGACCTGGGTGAGGCGCGTCGGGCAGCGTTGTTGCGCGTGCCTCGATGCTGCGATCAAATACTGGAAGGCGGGCCGGCTATTAGCCTGATATGCGCGCGATGGCCCGCGCAACTCGGCGATATTTCTCCTTCATTACCGGGCAAGAGTGCGTTTCCGGAGCTGCGCATGTGGGTGTTGCTTGTATCCAGTGGACTGAAGGCGGCTCGCTTGATGGATCGGTCTGACGTGGTCTCCGCCGCGCAACGGGCCAAGGCCGCCGGGGCGACCCGCTTCTGCGTGGCCGCGGCCTGGCGCAATCCAAAGGACCGCGACCTCGATCAGGTCTGCGATATGATTGCCGCCGTTAAAGATTTTGGCATGGAGACGTGCGTAATGCTCGGCATGCTCACGCCAAAGCACGCCGCACGGCTCGCCGACGCCGGCCTCGATTTCTACAATCACAACGTGGACACCTCGCCTGAGTTCTACCGCAGCATCATCACGACCCGGACCTTGCAAGAGCCAATCGACACTCTTACGCCCGCGCGCCAGGCGGGCATCAAAATCTGCTGCGGCGGAATTTTTGGCATCGGTGACGACGCCGAGGACCGTCTCGGCATGCTGCTACTGCTCGCCAATCTTCCGAACCATCCGGAAAGCATCCGGATCAAGCTCTGGAACAAGGTGAATGGCGTGCCGGTGAGGTTCACGGCGGAGCGTCCCGATCCGATTGCACTGGTGCGCCTGGTGGCGACCGCGCGGATCATGATGCCCAACAGCGTCATACGGTTGGCCGCCGGGCGTGAGTACATGACTGATGAACTCCAGGCCCTATGCTTCTTGGCTGGTGCGAATTCCATCTTTGTCGGCGATGTGTTGCTGACGACCAAAAATCCGCAAGTTGACCGGGATGCAAGTGTGCTAGCCCGGCTCGGTATTATGTCTGACCGCTTAAGTCATCCAGAACAATGGGCGTGGCGCGCGCAAGCCTCAGCGTAGGTAAAGAAATGCAGATTGTCCTGATTGAAGGAAACGATTCATTGCACCTGGGTCACTGAATCCGACCTGCACTATGAAGGCTCGATCTCGATTGATCGTGCGCTGCTGGACGCGGCCGGTATCCGATTAACGTTCGCGTCGAACTGTACAACCTCGAGACGGGAACACTCTTTGCAACGTTTGTGACAGAAGCGCCACAAGGGTCCGGCACCGTAGACGTAAACGGTGCGGCGGCGCGACTGGCGATGCCCGCAGATAAGATAAGTATTGTTGCATACGCGTCACTTGACGAGGAGGATGCGAGCATCTTCAGGCCGCGCATTGTGCCGGCTGATCGAGAAAATCCCATCCTGCAAGTTTGAACCCACAAGCCAACGCGGGAAGACCCTGTCCGGCCAGTTGGGAGTTTTGCGGCGTCCATCGTTGCTCAGCGAGTGATGAATGAATTCCGTCATTGCGGGTATGTTGCTGTGCTGACAAGGCTGTCGCAACAAGACGACCTGCTCGAATTCGCCGGTTCACTCCAGTATTCATGAAGGAGCGCGAACGGGCCGAGCAACGTTTCGAATCAGTGCCCATAACAATCCGCAGGCTATCGAAAGCGGCAATTTGCGACTGGCGCCCGGCCGCAGGAGCCGGGCGGGTCTGGATCGTAGTCGAGAGCCTCTACAGCATGGATGGCGAAGTCGCACCGCTTGGAGACCTGCTCGGGATCGCGCACCTGCACGACGCGTTCATGGTTGTCGACGAAGCTCATGCAACGGGCGTTTACGGCGAGCAAGGGCGAGGGCTCACGGCGGCCTATGAAGGACGCGAGAATCTCCTCGTTGTTCATACCTGCGGTAAGGCGCTGGGAGCTTCCGGCGCGCTTGTCACTGCCACAGGCGTGCTGCGCACGATCAATCGCTGTCGCCCGCTCATCTTCGCGACCGCTCGGTCGCTGTTGATGGCGGTGGCCGTGCGGGAGTCTCTCTTGATCCTGCAGGAGGAGCCGGAGCGAAGAATGGTTGACGAAGCTGGTCGCGTTCTTGCATCGGGAGATGGCTGTGCGAAGCGAGAGAAGTCCTTCGAATTCGCAGATCCTGCCCTATATCGTTGGCGAGAATCGTTTTGAAGGGGAGACCGATAGCCAGCTGGTTGCACGGCTGAGGGGTCTTCCGGCCGATCGGATCGTTCCGGAGCGTTACCGCCTTAAAATACCCGCTTCCCCGCATCATTCGGCCGAGATAGACGGAATTCGCATCGACCCCGGATTCGCTCATCGGGCCGCAGGCCGGGGAGCGACCGCTCGTCATCGAAGGCGCCGGCGGGCTGATGGTGCCGCTGAACCGTAGCCCACTCTACATCGACATCTTCGAGCGGTGGCGGCTTCCCGTCGTGCTCCGCGCCCGCACGCTACTCGGGACCATCAATCACTCCCTGCTGCGGATTGAGGCCTTGCGAAAGCGCCAGATCGACATTCTTGGGATCGCATTATCGGGGGAAAGAAATGCTGAAACTGAAAGCGCAATTTGTGACATCGCGCGGGTGCGTTGGTTAGGCCGGCTGCCCTGGATTTCTCCTCTGACGGCAGACAGCCTACGGTCGTCTTCAAAGACTCGTTCATTTCCAGCGACTTCCAGCCATGAAGCCAAACAACAGGTGGCCCATCTGGCATCCATTCGCGCAGCATGCGCTTCACAAGAGATGACCAAGGTTGTGCGTAGCGACGGTGCTTATCTCCACACTGCGGATGATCATCGAATCATAGATGCAGTCGCATCCTGGTGGGGTCGTCACTCACGGCCATTGCCATCCGCAGATCGTGAGCGCGATTCACGAATAGGCCGGCAAATTGAAGCGAGTCATTTTCGCCGGCTACGCGCATGATCCGGCCGAGGAGGTCGCTCGGCTCCTTTTGAAACTCATAACCCAAGGCTTGGACCATGTGTTCTACTCGGACAGTGGCTCAGCCGCTTGAAGTCGCCCTTGAACATGGCACTCGGCTATTGGCACAATAGAGGCAAACAGGGAACACGCATCGTTGTCAAGCACTCCTATCGCGGCGACACGTTCGGCGCGATGTCGATTGGTGCCCGCGGTGTCTTCAACGCGGCGTACGGACCGCTCCTGTTCGACCTGACCTCAATGCCATTCCCTGCGAGCGGTCGTGAGCAGGCAACGCTTGATGCGCTTGAATCAGCATGTCGGCACGAAAATCGCGCAGCCCTTATTGTCGAGCCTGGTGTTGAGGCAGGCGGAATGCTGAGGTACCCAACTTGGGTGCTAAGTGAGATGAAGCGGATCTGCGAGGCGTCGGACGTCCTGTTCATTGCCGATGAGGTCATGACGGGCTGGAGCCGCACCGGAACAATCTCGCCTGTGAGCAGGCCAATGTTGTGCCAGATCGAGCGTGCTATTCAAGGGCCTCACGGGAGGGGCGCTGCCGCTCGCTGTGACACTGTGCTGGCCAGGGATTTTCGATGCTCATTACTCGAAAGACCGTACGCACAATCCTTCACTCGAGTTCGTCCACGGCAAATCCGCTGGCCTGTGCCGCCGCCAAGGCTAACCTGGAACTGTGGAAAGACAGGTCAGACGCATTGCTGCGCTCGCAACCATGCAAGAGCAGGCAATTGAACCATTCCGCGGCGATCGGCGCTTTGCAAACGTTCGCCGTAGCGGCGCCGTCACAGTGCACTCGATCTGAAGACGAAGGATACCGGCCATTGGCAGGCGTCGGCCCGAAGCTTCACGCCTTCTTTAAAGTGCGCAATCTCTTGCTGCAGTAATACGATCTATGTGATGCCGCCATATTGTGTAACACCAGGAGACCTGCACGAAATATATGCGGGCGTCTATGACGCTGCCGATGCGCTGGCCTGAAGACGCGCGCGGCTCCGCAAGACTAGGGAGTCTGAGTTGTCGTCGGCTTCCGGAACGAGTTGAGAGTGCCTTGCCATAAGGTGCCGAAATGGACGATGGTTACTCGCATCTTACGTTACTCTATGCCGACCGGCTCGGCCGGTGGACGCCGACGCCGCCCGATCGGGCTTCGAACGCTATTCCGGCGGCAGCACAAGGCGATGCCATCGCAACATCCTGCCGTACTCGGACGATCAAATGCATACAGCTAGTTCATTGCGGGTTTGGCTCGCGGGAGACCTGACCGCGGTGGCATTCCAAGGACGAGCTGAGACAGATATGGAACGCCGCGAACAGTCGAGCGGACCACTAGCGCGATCGCAACAATTGCCGCCCCGAGCAGACCCGCCATGATCAACTGGGTCGTGAGATCCCAACGTTCTCCGAGCTGTATGAAATCCATTAGACGGAACACGGTACCCTGGACAAGGTAGAGCAGCAGCGTGGTCTGGCCCAACTCCATAGCTATAAAGCGGGCGATTCGGGTTGAGTGGCTAAAGCGCCAGCATTGCAGCAAGAGTCCGATGGCGATTGCTGAGGCAGCTGCAGCGCCAACAAACATCAGAAGCACGTCTTTGGCCGACCGAAAATCGTGAATTAGTCCAAGATTATTGTAGACATAAGTGTCCTTGCCCCAGGCTACAAAACATACGCAAGTCAAGACCGAGAGAAATAAAATCAAGAGCGGCTTGTGAGATCGCGATGTAGTCGTCCATCGTTCGTTCGATTGAGCAAACAAGAATCCCAAGCAGAAGAACGGGTAAGTGAACCTGATCAAGGGTGATATGGAGAACGTCAGAGGAACGAGTGCAATCAGTATCGCTGAGCCAGATATGACCAACGATCGGTGGCTCAGCCTGGTGAGTATCTTGATGAGAAGGTAAGAAACAAACGTGGCCCAGATGAACCAGTATGTGCCGGCAAGATCGTCTACAAATTCCAAAAGTCCGGTAGTTAGGCTGGTCGCGCGCCACAATGCCGCTGACTTAGCTGTCTCCATGAGCCCCCACCAAAACAGCATGGGCAGTAAGAGCTGCGTCGCACGGGCGATGGCGGCCTGAGTGAACGACTTCTGCAGCAACGATCGAGAAGAAAGATAGCCGCTTATCGCCATAAAGAGTGGCATGTGAAACATATAGATTGCTTTGTAGTACGGCGAATACCAAAAGCCGCCGTCTCGATAGATGACATACTGGATCAGGTGCCCAACGATTACCAAGACAATGAGCGCACCTTTCGCGAAATCTAAACTCAGATCTCGATCGCTTGCCCCGGTCGTGCGCGAGCTCGGGGCCATTATTCCAGTCACGCGTTGCAATCTATCAAACATCTAGATATCTGTTGTTGATGAGCCGGCGGCCCGTTGTCCGCTTCTTCTGCCTCATTTTTGGTTGAGACGAAAGGTGATGGTGGGAGTTTTTGGAAGGGCAACAAGCTCAACTGGTTAGGCCTTGAGGAACTAGCCGTGGGCCGAGCATCTCTGTACGCCTCAGCAAACTGTGCGGTAGAGAGCCGATATTTGGTTTGAGACGCTGGGCTAGCAGTGCGGGCACGGCATGCTAGTTGCAGACGCGGCTCTGGGAGGAAGACTGTCGCACTCAGTCTCCCGCTCAGCCCGACGCATCTCGGACCCGGCAGATGCGTCGGGCTTCTTCGGTTCGCGCAGCATAGTCGACATTTGGTCCCGTCGACGCCGGGGTGATCAAGCTAACGGGGCGTCTGATAGCTGAACTCGATCACGCCAACTTGGGGCTATGGCATCGGGCTGGGGGGCACACGGATATCGGTGCTCCGAGTTGTGGAGCAAAAGCCGAGGACCAACGCTTTTGAATTGAGCTGCTCGTTCGGCTTCGTGCAACTCACGCCTGAACCGCGCTTGCCGTGACGACTTTTGTCGTAAAGCCGCCGCCGCAGTGATTGCTGCCGCATTTATGGTGTAAACGGCTCGGCTGGATCGCAGCTGCGGAATGTCTACGGTCCTGACAAAGTCCGCACCCGTGTGATGGACCCGTGCTCATGAAGGCCAGGCGTGAAACGGGCTGCGCGTGTGGAGTACCATCTCTAGCTGAAGCTCGTCGCTTATGTGCATCCGGGGGAGGCCTGGTTGATCGTACTTGGGCGGATGACCAACTGCGTTCGAGCAACATGACCTAATGCTCCAAGGAGCCCAGATCTAACGCAGGAGTGCGTGAAAGAGCACGGTCAGATGCGCGTGCGCGACGTCGCCGAGGCAGGCTTCTCGATCAACATCAGCTGAGCTTGGCGTGGGGATGAGGCGGTAGATCGCAGCGGCGGGCGGACTCTCCTCACTTGTGGACTGGCTTAGATGCGATCGTCATTCAATAACTCGTCGCGCAGCACTTTGAAGGCCTACTACACCATTCGACTCCGCTCCGCCAACGAGGTCGCCTTCGGCGGACCTAGGGGGCTCCACACTCACGTGTTGCGGACCAAGCAGGGAGCAAGGCGTTCTTCGCGCACCAGCGACTCAGCGGATCACAAACAGCGCTGGCGTTCAGGCGTTAGCTCCACATTATTGCCTCACAACCCCTGACCGTTTCGGCGCGAAGCAAGGGCCGACGCCAGTGTCGTTGGCGGCGATGCTGTCGCTAGGACCAGTGTCTCTCGTGTGCCGGCAGGTTAGCTTGGTCGGGTCAACTTCAAGGTTTCAGTCAATGACTCCTCGAATATATCGAGCCCCTGTTCCAACGTTTCTTCGGCGATCGTAAGTGCAGGCAGGAACTTGACAACCTGATCCGTCGGTCCGCATCGCTCGATAATCAATCCCTTCACAAATGCTCTCCGTGACGTCGCCTCTGCGATCTCGCTCGTTTTGCAATCGAAGCCGCATACCATGCCGCGTCCACGAACGGCAAACTCGTTTCCGTGCTGATGCGCGATAGCATCGAGTCGACGCCGCATAAATGCACCCAAGCGTTGGATCTGTTGCGAGAACGTCTGGTTGCGCCAATACACATCCAATGCCGCCTTGCCAGAAACGAGTGCAAGGTTGTTTCCGCGAAATGTTCCCGTATGCTCGCCTGGTTCCCATGCGTCGATCGCTTCCTTGATCAAGAGCATCGACAATGGCAAGCCGTAACCACTCAGCGATTTCGACATCACGACAATGTCTGGCGACAACGCAGCGAACTCGAAGCTGAAGAACTCACCTGTGCGACCACAGCCCATTTGGATATCGTCAACTATGAAAATAGCTCCGACTTCTTTTGCCAAAGCCTGCATTGACTGCAGCCATTCCTTGCCGGCGACGTTAATGCCTCCCTCTCCTTGCACGGTTTCGACGAGAATGGCGGCTGGAAGATCAGTACCACTGCTCTCGTCCATTAACACCTTTCGAACGTAATCCGCCGGACTGTACGAGGAGCCAAGATACCCATCATAGGGCATGAAAGTTGTGCCGGATAAGGGAATCCCGCTGGCTTTACGGTAAAAGCGGTTACCGCTCGCGGCTGTGGCTCCCAAGCTTTGGCCGTGATATCCGTTCGTGAAAGAAATGACGTTGTGACGCCCTGTGATTTTACGCGAGAGCTTTAGAGCTGCTTCAACGGCGTTAGCTCCTGTAGGCCCGGTGAATTGAAAGCGGTAGGAAAGATTCCGTTCCCGAAGAATAACAGAGCTAAAGGTCTCCATGAATTCGACTTTTGCTGGAGTGGCCATGTCCAAGCCGTGGACGACCCCGTCCGACTCCAGATAGTCGCTGATTGCTGCTTTGATCTGCTGATTGTTGTGGCCATAGTTTAGCGTTCCAGCGCCAGACAGAAAGTCTATGACCTTTCGGCCGCCCTCTGTGAACATAATTGAACCGCGCGCCCCATTGAAGACAGCAGGAAAGGAACGTGAGTACGCACGCACATTGGACTCTAGCGTTTCAATTGTCTTCATTCGGCTCCCCTGTGTACTCCAACCATGCGGTCGTCGCGTCGACCAGACAATCTGCCCGATGAAACAACGCGGGCCAACATCGTGCAGGACTGGCAGGCCGTGACCGCGGGTTCCGCGCCTCTCGGCATCGTTTGGGTTGCGCGTAGCGCATCTAAAAATCAGCTCCAACGGGTTACCTGAGAACCAGGCGGAACAAAGCTACCATCTCTAGTAGCTTCGTCCCCATCCAGCGACGGCCCCCGTGTTAAGTCATCTTTCGCGAACAGGTTTACCTAGCCGCGCGGGAAGACGTTGCGCATGCGTGCGGTACCTTGCGTCAGGATACCGCGAGCCGGAAGCGACATGCTCAGGCCACGGTCTCAGGGACTAGAAGGACGCGCCCGCCGCCCGACCGGTTTTGGCCTTGCGCTTGGTCGACACAATCGCCGGGCAGTCGTCGGCATGGATGGATTCGGCAGCAAAGGCATGGCTTGAGATCGAATCTGCCAGCGGCACTTGTGTTGCCATTCCAACGGATGCGTAGGCTTCCGGTGCTTCAGTCCGAAGAGTTGCTGGGATCGAACCGAATTTAGCGGATCTGGCGGTGCAAACCGTTCGATCCGCCAACATTCGATCTGCCAACATACGTCTTTGCGGCTTCTCGGAATTCCGCAGCGAACGTCTTGACAAACTCCGTGATGTTGGCCGCGATCGCCGCCTCCTCTTCCCCCAAACTCGGCGGCCGGATCCGTGGCACTTTCGCGCCGAACTCAGCAATGGTTGTCGCACTCAAGATCGCGCGCTCCTGCGTTAACGCGACGAGCGCTTCGGCCTCGTCGGATTACGCGATCATACGGGAGGCATGTTGTCAGGGGCCCGGACTAGCAAGTGCTTCAACCAGACGTCGAAAGTGCGACAACAGCGACAGGAGTGCGGCTACATCAAAAGGTGATGGTCGCCACTGGCGCGGGGTAAGCACGAGCAATCGCGCGTTGATCGACATCGTGAGCGCCGCGCGGGCGCGGCTTGGTCCAGATTGCTTGCCCCGCTTTCAGGCGTTTGTTCCGGGACGGTGCTCGCGGAGTACTTCATCGACGCAGGCCATCAACTCCAGAGCGGGAAACGGTTTAGCGAAAAAGCCGGTCACGCCGGCGCTCAAAGCGCGGGCTCGCGTGCGATCATCCGCGAAGGCAGTAATCAAAATGAATGGCGCAGCGTGGCCTTGGGCCCGCATCTGTTCTAAAAGTTCAAAGCCGCTCATCGTGGGCATCTGCACGTCTGCAATTACACAGGACGTGCTGTTCAATTGAGACGACTCCAGGAATTCCTCGGCCGAAGCAAACTTATGAACGATGTGGCCCTGTGATTTCAAGAGGTTGTTCAGCGCGACACGAATTGAAGGATCATCGTCGACAACGGAAATAGTGTTAGACAAGACCACCCGTCCTGGTTGGGCGAAGGCACTGGCCGAAGCATGGCGGCCAGCCGAAGGGTGCGCGTGTACGAAGAAATTGTAAAATCATACTTAGGTTTGTACTCTGAAACGGTCGGTCCCAATTCCCAGCCTCTCCGCCATTCTAATCAAATCGGCTAGTGATCGAGCACCCATCTTCTTCATCACGTGCCCCCGGTAGATTTTGACTGTAATCTCGGCAAGCCCGAGTTCCGCGGCTACCTGTTTGTTCAAGAGGCCCGTGGCGACCAGTCTCAAGACATCCTGCTCTCGTGGACTTAGAGCCTCGAACAAGGACTGCAGCTTCGTGACAACCTTGTCTATAGCTCGTCTCTTGCGATCCTGTTCGATCGCTGCGACCACTCCATCGAGCAGTTCCTGATCGCGAAACGGCTTGCCGAGAAAATCGATTGCTCCATTCTTCATCGCTTTGACGGTCATCGGAATATCGCCATGAGCGGTGATGAAAATAATGGGAATGTGAACCTTCAGTTTGGCTAATTCAATCTGGAGCTCCAGCCCGCTCAAGCCCGGCAGTCTGATATCAAGCACAAGGCAGCTGGGAACATCAGGAAGCTCGCTCTGGAGCAGTTCTTGGGCCGATCCGAAAGCAACAACGTCTAGACCGATCGAACGAAACAGGTTGACGAGCGATTCGCGCATTGAGAGGTCGTCGTCGACGACCAACACGCTCGGTCTCTCCGGCCCTTCGACAGTTGCGGCTTGCTTCCGCGGTTCAGAGCGCTTGGTCACGATAAAAGCCTCACTTTTGCAATCGTGGTAGAAGTTCCGTGGAGCCACGACCAAAGGTTGCTCGTGGCGGCCTTCTCAGGAGCTTTCGCGCAGTGCAAATCTCTGAGATCTTCCAGGTATGCGAACGGCCAGCCGTTTGCGTGCGTAAGACATTATCACGAAAGTCTAGCAAAAAGGGCCCGAGTGGTCGAGAACTGGCTTCCGTCTGTCCGCCGTCCCGTTGGAACGGCCCGGCGGCATTGATCAAATCAATCAGCAGCCAAGTTGAGGCGCTCGCTCTAGCTGGCGGCGGATGCCGCTTGGCATCCCCGTTCAGGCGCATGAGGCGTCGGCGGACTCTCGTTAAGCGGCCGGATCAAAATGCCCGCCGCCTGGGTAGCTGCACGCGGGGGCGCGAGCTGAGCGAATTGGGGCCAATGTGCCTGTGCATGCGCCGATCCCGCCGGCGTTGTTGAGATCGGCATGAGGCGTAGACTATCGCACCCGCAGTAAAGAAAATGGACATCAGAACGAGTAGCAGCGGCATCAGCACATAAATTCTTTTTTTGCGTCGTCAGAGCGCCTGTGAGTTGCGTCTTTAGCGAGCTTGGGAAAGCACCTTGCATCGGTTTCGTACAACCTGACGCATGGTGCGATTCAAGTCCTTTCGGTCGTGCTTTGTAGAAAATGTAATCATCTCGAGCTGCGGGGGCGCCCACGTTCGTGCGTCCTGCCGATTGCTTCGCTGCTCGTATCCGAGGATGATGTGTGTAATTCAAATGGAGAGGGCGCATTCGCGGGATTGGCGGGCACCATAGGTGCGTATCGAGCACGCTGATTCGAAGCTTAGCTCCTCAATGCCGCAGTATAGGGCTGAAACTGGCTCGAGCGGTCCGCTTGGAGCAGCCGCCAACCGCCCACTAGCTCATCAATCTTCCGACGCAACTCATTAAGGCGGCCCGGCGCACTCCTTTGAGAAGAAGTGTGCCGGGTTCGCCCCACATCGCCAGTACATCCGTGGTGATGGTGTCCCAGATGATGTGACCCGCGTGGCAAAACTGAGACTCGTTTAGCAGCCAAAGTAGATGGTGACTCCCTGCTACTTCACACAGACGGGAAAGGCTTGAATCGTACGTAGGGTCACGTTGTACATGTCTTGTAGATTGATCGAGTTAGCATCTCTCGAGCCGACTAGGTGGAGTTCGTAGTTGGCAAGTTAGATCTGTCGCAGCGCGACTGGGACGAGAAGGCGTTCCGCTGTTCTCCAGTGGCTGGGATCTCCAGTCGGAGGGCTTCGGAAGCTTCATGCGGTGTTTGGAGTCGTCCGTTGGCCTGCGTCCTGGCCCCGGGTGGTCGAGCGTGAACGAGATCGTCTTAACGGCCCACTGTCATGCTGACATTGCGGGGTTGTTCGCCAATTCAAGGCTGGTGGCCGGCCTTGGTCAGGGCAAGGAACACGTCGTTCAGGATCGCAGCCGTCTCCGTTCGAAAGGGCTATCGAAGAAGGGCTCGCTGGAACCCAGCTTGTAAGGAGCGTCGCTGGGTTTTAGGCAGCGCACCCATCTTCGTCGGGGAGATGACGGATCAAAGTATGTGCCGATCCGAGATTGCCCACAAAGCGAACCTTGTGCTCTCCTCATCCGAAGCCGGTGAACGCGCATTGCAGAACACCATTCGTCGGCGCAATCGACTTTCAGTACGATCCGTCCTGGCTTGCCTGGGAGCATGCGCTGCCCGTGTCGCTATTCTGCTCTGCGTGAGGGACCGCTATATCGGTGCCGCTGTCGTCGCCGTTTCCGACAATCTCCTGCCCGACAGCATGCCCATCCGCCATCGTATGGCGGAGCGAGTCCACGCTCAGGGCATCGACGCTTACGACCTACTCACTGGTGTCGGACGGGACTGCGTCGGCCCATTGCAATTCCTGCCGGACGGCATCGAACCCGGGCGCTGCCGCGGCTGTTGACGGCAGACCCGTTGACGACGAGAATCGCCCGGCTTCTCGGCGACCTTTGCATCGGCTCTCCTTGAGCTTGGTGAGGACGAGGACTTTCGGATCTCGATCGCCGGCGCCCAGGAAAAGACCGCGCTCTTGTTCTGGAAAGGGCGTTGGTACAAGCCGCTGGCGACTACAGCCACGACGCACATTCTCAAACCGCGGATTGACCGACTACCGAACGGCCTCAATCTTTCCTACAGCGTCGAGAATGAGTTCTTCTGCCAGCTGACAGCAGCTCTCGGACTTCCGAGCGCCGCCATCGCGATCGAGGAGTTTGAAGGCAACCGTGTGCTCGTGGTTGAGAGGTTCGATCGCCGCTGGACCGGCGACAACCGTCCCCTACATTTGCCTCAAGAGGATTGCTGCCAGGCTTTGTCCGTGCCGCCGCCTTGAAATACGAATGAGAGGGCGGCCCCGTATTCCAGCTATCTTTAACCTTTTCGTGGCAACCCAGCGGCACCACGCAGTTTCGGGCGCTCCAGCCGGGCGAGTTGTTCCTCTTCAAAGTAGACGTGCCAAACAACTTCATTGTTAGTGGCGGCATTTTCGGCCACACGTCAATCGAGCCGCTGTTCTTGGCGTGGGAAGCCTTCGGATTGAGTCGCTCTATCGCGAAGGACTCCTTCCGCGCCGGCGCGCTGCGTAGTCCGGAGCCGCCGCCCGGGCTCGAGCTGCGCGCAGGGCTGCGCTCGATCGACACGATCGGGCTCTAACATACAGCTTGCGACCGTTATATTGTGCTTGCTGCGGGCTCTCTTTGGCGGCCATGATCCGGACCCTGCAGCGAATTTTGTGAAGTTCCTTCACAATGGCGCCTCTTATGTGTCAGATTTGGCGCGCGTCTTCTTAGTCTGGTCAGGCAAATGCCGCGCGCCCCTCCCAGCCGAAATGTGTTCGGCTCAAATCTCGACAACGACATCCAGCCCCTGTGGAGGGACGGAGGTCGTGTGTTCTGCCGTGCGTGGCGGCAAATCAACGGCAGCAAGGCTGTCGTGCTTCTCGTGCGGCCCACCGGGGAACACCCCGCCACGATCGAGTGCCTCGCCCACGAGTATGAGCTGAGAGAGGAGCTAGATGAGGCATGGGCGGTGCGGCCTCTGGAACTCATCCGGGAAGCTGGTCGTACCATGCTGGTCCTGGAGGATCCATGCGGCGAGCCGCTGCTAAACTTAGTTGGAGTCGGCATGGAGCCTCAGCGCTTCCTGCGCCTTGCTATTGGTGTCACGAGGTCCGTGGGCAAGCTCCACCGCCGCGGCTTAATCCACAAGGACCTGAAACCCGGTCACATTCTGGTCAATTGTCCTGACGAACAAGTGCGACTCACCGGATTCGGGCTGGCGTCCCGGCTTTCCCGCGAGCGGGTGCCGCTTGAGCCTGCCGAGTTCATCGCCGGCTCGCTGCCCTACATGGCGCCCGAGCAAACCGGACGAATGAATCGCTCGGTCGACTCTCGCAGTGATCTCTATTCACTTGGGGTGATATTCTACCAGATGCTGACCGGCGCGCTGCCGTTCACGGGCTCAGACCCGTTGGAGTGGATTCATTGTCATATTGCAAGAAAAGCAACACCGCCCCTCGAGAAATCGCAAAATGTCCCGGAGCCAATCTCTCAAATTGCGATGAAACTCCTCGCGAAAACCGCCGAGGAACGCTACCAGACTGCCGCTGGCCTTGAACACGATCTGCAACACTGTCTGGCAGCATGGGCCAACCATGGTCGCATCGAGCCTTTTGAACTTGGCGCAGACGACACACCTGATCGGTTGATCGTCCCCGAGAAGCTCTATGGGAGAGCCCGCGAGATCGAGACCTTGCTTGGCTCTTTCGATCGAGCGGTGAAGAGCGGCGCGCCGAGGTTGGTGCTGGTTGCCGGTTATTCCGGCATCGGTAAGTCTTCGCTCGTCCAGGAGCTACACAAAGTACTCGTGCCCTATCGCGGGCTCTTGGCATCAGGCAAATTCGACCAAGTGAAGCGCGATGTGCCATATGCGACACTAGTGCAGACCTTTCAGAGCCTTGTGCGTCCTCTTCTCAGCAAAAGTGAGGGCGAACTCGCGACTTGGCGGCAGGCGTTCCGGGAGGCGCTCGGTGGGAATGGACGGCTGATGGTCGAATTGATCCCCGATTTGAGCCTTGTTATCGGCGAGCAGCCCGCGGTTGCTGAGCTTCCAGCCCGCCAAGCGCAAATCCGTTTCCAGCTCGTGTTTCGTCGCTTTATTGGCGTGTTCGCCCGGCGAACCCATCCATTGGTGCTCTTCCTCGATGATTTGCAGTGGTATGACGCCGCAACACTCGACCTGATCGAGGATCTGCTGACCCAGCCGGATCTGCACCTGCTGCTTATTGGAGCTTACCGCAGCAACGAAGTTGATGCAGATCATCCGCTCAAACGCAAGCTCGAGTCCATCGGGAGAGCCGGCCTAAATCTACAGGAGATCACGCTATCGCCGCTCAGCGCAGACGACGTCGGGCAGTTGGTCGCGCATACCCTTCGCTGCGGACCAAAACGCGCTGCCCCGCTTGCGAAGTTGGTGCATCAGAAGACGATGGGCAATCCGTTCTTCGCCGTTCAATTCTTGTCTGAACTAGCCGGAGAGCAGCTGTTGACGTTCGATCACGTGTCGGCGCGCTGGCGTTGGGATCTGCAGCGAATTCACGCAAAAGCGTACACCGAGAACGTCGTCGATCTGATGCTCGGCAAGCTCATCCGGCTGCCCAAGGAAACGCAGGAAGCGCTGCAACAGCTGGCCTGTTTCGGCAACATCGCCGGGACGGCGGAGCTTGCGATTGTGCTCGAAATTCCAGAGGAGCAAGTGCACGCGACCGTGTGGCCGGCAATCCGGCAGGAACTGATCGTGCGGCATGGGACAGCCTACCGCTTTGTCCACGATCGCGTTCAAGAGGCGGCCTACTTGCTGATGCCGGAATCCTCGCGCGCTCCTTCCCATCTGCGGATCGGTCGGATGCTCGCGGCACACATCCCTGCGCACAAACGCGAAGAGGCCATCTTCGACATTGTCAGTCAGCTCAATCGAGGCGTCGCGCTCATCGCTTCCGGTCAGGAGCGAGAGCAGCTCGCCGAGTTGAACTTGATCGCAGGGCAGCGTGCCAAGGCCTCGGCGGCCTACGCCTCGGCTCTAGCATATTTCACCGTCGGTGCTGCGCTGCTCGCGCCCAATTTTTGGCAAAGGCGCCGCGAGCTCGCGTTCGCACTCGAGACCAGCCGGGCCGAATGCGAATTCTTGGTAGGCCAGCTGGAGATTGCAGAGCGTCTCTTGTCCGCACTGTCGAAGCGAGCTTTGAACGGGCCACAACGAGCAACGGTCGCATGTTTGCGGGTCGATATTTACTTGACGCTGGGTCAGCACGGCCGGGCAGTGCTCATAGGTCTCGAATATCTTCGCGACGTCGGGATCGAGTGGTCGCAGCGTCCGACGGACCATGAAATGCTGGCCGAATATCAGCGGATGTGGTCACAGCTGCCCGACGCAATCGAGGATCTTGCTGGTTTGCCTCGAATGACAGACCAGGCCAAGCTTGCCACGCTCGCCGTGTTGACGCGGATTCTTCCGGCTGCAGGTTTCACAGACGCCAATTTATCCGCTTTAGTGATCTGCCGAGCGGTCAGCATCAGCCTCGAATACGGCAACACTGATGCTTCCTGCGCCCATTACGCATGGTTAGGCCGAATCTCGGCCGGACGCTTCGGTGACTACCAAGCGGCCGATAAATTTGGTCGTCTTGCTTGCGATCTGGCTGATCGCGGCGAGTTCTCTCGTTTTCGGGCTCACGTCTATTTGGCCGTCGGAGCCACCGTGATCCCGTGGACGAAGCCGCTTAGAGACGGCCGAGTTTTGATCCGGCGAGCCCTCGAAGCCGCGGTCAGTAGCGGTGATGTCATCTATGAGGCGTACAGTTCGGTCCATCTAACCGGAAGTATGATGATGGCCGGAGATCACCTGAAAGAGGTACAGAACGAGTTAGAGAAAAGCGCTGCTACGATCCGGAACAGAAAGGTACAATTTGCTGCTGAGGCGGTAGCCGCTCAGCTCGCAATCGTCAGAACCATGCGCGGCCTCACGCGCTCGCTCGGTTGCTTCGACGACCAACAATTTGACGAGCTAGACGTTGAACGATCGTTGGCAGGAAGTCCGGAGTCACCTAGCGAAACCGTTTACTGGATCCGCAAACTTCAGGCGCGCTTCCTATCCGGCGATTATGCTGCGGCTGTTGAGGCTCGCGCGAAGGCCGAGCCCAAACTATGGACCATACCAACAGAGCCCTTGACCGCGGAGTTTCACTTTTATGGTGCGCTGTCTCACTCGTGTTATTGCGACAGGCTGGGCGAAGGCGAACAACAGCCACACCGAGATGTCATTGATGCTCATTACAGGCAACTGCAGACATGGGCGACGAATTGCCCCGACAACTTCGAGAATCGGGCTGCCTTGGTCGGCGCTGAAATTGCGAGGTTAGAATGCCGGGATGCAGACGCAATGCGACTGTACGAACACTCAATCCAAACCGCAGGACGTAACGGTTTCCCCCACCACGAGGGGATCGCTTGTGAACTTGCAGCGCGCTTTTATGCTGCACGCGGTTTTGCCAGGATCTCCCGGGTTTACCTGCAGGACGCGCGGCGCGGCTACCTTCGTTGGGGAGCGGATGGTAAGGTGCGTCAACTCGAGGAGCTGCATCCGCATCTCATGCATCAGGAGCCCCCGCTTGCCGTGAATGGCATGACGATCGGAGCTCCGGTTGAGCAACTTGATCTGGCGACGGTGATCAAAGTGTCGCAGGCGATTTCCGGCGAGATTGTGCTTCAGAAGCTAATTGACAAGCTTATGCGGACTACCATTGAGCAGGCCGGCGCCGAAAGAGGTGTGTTGATTCTGCTGCATGGCGACGAGCCACGGATCGAAGCGGAAGGCAAAACGGTAGCAGATGCGCTCGTTATAAAGGTGGATGAACAGCCCGTAACTCCGATGGCTCTTCCCGAATCCGTGCTGCATTTCGTGCTACGTGTCCGCGAAAACGTGGTTCTCGAAGACGCTGTCGTCCAGCCTTCATTTGCCGAAGATCCTTATATCCGTGAGCGCAAAGCGCGTTCTATTCTATGCCTGCCACTCATCACGCAGGGCAAGCTGATCGGCGTACTTTATCTGGAGAATAATCTCGCCCCGCGCATATTCTCGGCTGCCCGAACATCAATGCAGAAAATGCTTGCCTCTCAAGCTGCAACAGCGCTCGAAAACAGCCGGTTGTACAGCGAAGTTCAGCAACGGGAGGCGAAAATCCGGCGCTTGCTCGACGCTAACATCATCGGAATCTTTATCATTCGCGAAGGGGGCGAGATCATCGAAGCAAATCAAGCCTTCCTCACGATGGTTGGATACGAGCAAGAAGATCTCCTCGCAGGCCGAGTGAACGGTCTCGATCTGACGCCTCCGGAATGGCACGAGCGCACAATGGATGCTCACACAGAAGCAAAAAGGACCGGAGCTGTTCAGCAGTTCGAGAAAGAGTATGTTCGGAAGGATGGCAGTCGCGTGCCAGTGCTGATTGGCCTCGCCGTGTTCGATGCGCGAGAGGACCAAGGTGTTGGCTTCGTCCTGGACCTGACAGAACGAAAGAGAGCGGAAGCGGAGGCCCGCGAAAGCGAACGGCGCTATCGCGAGACTCTGATGGGCCTTGCACATGCCAATCGGATCACGACAATGGGACATCTGGCCGCCTCGATCGCGCATGAGGTGAACCAGCCGATTGCCGCGATCAGCAGTAATGCGGGCGCGGGGCTAAATTGGCTCGGTGCTCAACCGCCAAATCTGGAAGAGGTTCGGCAGACCTTCGGTTTGATTGTTCGTGACAGTATGCGCGCAGGAAACGTGATCCGTCGGATCCGCGCTCTTATGAACAAAGCGCCCATGCAAACCGAGCTTCTTGCAATTGACGAATTGATCTTAGAGGTGTTGGCCCTAGTCCGCGCGGAACTTGCACAAAATGACGTGTGGGTGCAAACCCGAAGGCCTGAGGCTTTGCCGCTCGTTCGGGCAGATCGCGTTCAGGTACGGCAGGTGATTCTCAATCTGATCACGAATGCCATCGAGGCTATGAGCGAGATCAACGAAGGCGAACGCGAATTACTGATCACGACGCGCACAGATGGCTCGAATAATGTATTGGTCAGCTTTCGGGATACAGGTCCAGGACTCCATCCAAACAGCGCAGACCGTATGTTCGAGGCGTTCTACACCACCAAGTCAGAAGGCATGGGCATGGGGCTGGCCATTTGCCATTCCATTATTGAGGCGCATGGGGGCCGGATCTGGGCGGGCGCCAATGATCCTCACGGGGCCTTCTTTCAGTTCAGCATACCCGTTGCGCCGGAGGGCGTCGAGCAGGCGAAACAGGTCTCTTGGACGTCTTAGGCCGAATTCGAGGTCGAGCAGGTGGTCCGGGAGCCCCGATCATTGTGACAGAAGTGAGCTGCGCGACCTTGCAAATGTGAGACATTCGCGTTTCTTGCTGCCCGTCGGGAGTGTGCGCGACCGCAGATTGTCGTGAAGTGTCAGAGAGTCTGCAATCTGACCGCAATGTCAGATTCCAGACGCTTGGAGGGCTCCTTGCAAATCTCTTGAGACTTGCACGCCATAAAAGCTGGAGTTGGCCTAGCGGCTTGGGCGTTCGCGGTGCCGCTCGCGGACGCCGCGCGTTCCTGTGCTGTGTAAAGCACCTGCCGCGAGCAGAAACCCGCCGCCCGCGCGTGGTTGTGCAGAAGGACAGCAGTCGAGGAAGTGGAGGAAGTCCACGTGACACCGGTTCGTTTACCATACCTCGCTCGGGTTCGTCATCCTTTCGGAATGAGGTGAGCCGCACGACGGTCTTCCTCACGGTTGCTCTTGGATAAGCCCTCGATGACGCCGGCGCGATCCGCGGCATTGCGGTTCTGGCTCATCTTCCGTGAGCCATCTAGCCGTGTAATTTGCAATCGCAGGCGGATAATCCCCTCGAGCTCCGCTTTGATGAAATCGGCAGGTGCGTCCGAGACCGCCCAGCGGTCTTTGCTTGAGCGCTCATGTACATCGGTCAGCCGCGTGACTACCTCGCGGAGCCGATCGGAATCCTCGAAGAACTCAACTTGTCCGTAGGCATGCACAGCGACATAGTTCCACGTTGGTACGGCCTCGCCTCTCTCGTGCTTGGTCACGTACCATGAAGGGCTGATATAGGCCTCCGCCCCCGCGAAAATTGCCATCGCCTCTCCGGTTGGTGTCAGCTTCCACTGCGGATTAGCACGCGACACGTGCGCGTAAATCGTGCCCATCGAGCCTGCGCTCTCGTCGAGTACTACGGGCAGCAACGTTCCAACAAGCCCCTCGTGAGTGGCGGTGACCAGTGTCGCTGTCCGTGCCTCGCGCATTGTTTGTTGAAGGCCGGCGATATCGAGAACTTGGAAGCAGGACGGCGTGTACATCAGTGAAGCTCCCAGACAGCCCGACGGAAGCCGGGCGTCTCATGATTTGAACTGCGGTACGCCTCATTCGGGATCACAGGAACAGCCAGGTTTGATAGTTGCATTCCAGGGCCTTAGGGCAGCTAGCCCATCAAGCGTCGAAGGCGCAAATCAAAGAGCGCGGTTGCAAGCTGGTCCCGCCGTTGCCTTCGAGCCGTGCGCGTTACGGTGAAACGTGGGATAAGATGTTGCTTTCATTCTGACCGCGTTCTCGAAGCATCGACCGCTGTTTTCATCAGTCGTGAGCCGCTCAATGGCTACCCAGGTCGATTCCATCTGGCACGGTGCCTGCGGCTGCACACCTCGACCGTTGTTTAGCATGCTTCCGATGTTACCAGCCTGCCTTATTGACGACGATCTAATGGCGTTAACGCCGCATGTTGATGGCCCCGTCTAGTTCAGCATTTCGGCTCGAAAATTCAGGTTGTCGTGCGGAATTGCGGAGGTAAGAGAGAGCATCATATGCCTATGAAACACACGATGGAGCACATCAAGCGTTCGTTGCGCGTGCTCTGCGGACTTGCTGCCGTCCTCGGCGTCTCGTCCCTCCTCGGACCGAACGATGTGCGATCGGAGGCCATCATGGGCTTTGGCTCTGCAGCGACGGGCGGCTGGGAGGCGAGATAGTTCAAGTCAGATCAACCAGGCTCTGAATTATGAGTTATGTCGGTGGTACAGCTTCGGCCAGTGCAATGACGATAGTTCGCGCGAGATCCAGGTAATCGGAACCATAGACTTTACCGGTACGGAGGGGCGAGGCGAAGGGCAGGGGTCCCAATACGGCCGTGCCTGTTCGGCACCTTACAAGCGTGAGTCCCTTCTTCTTATCGATGGAAACGACGCGCATTGCGATGGCAAGGAGAAGACGTCGGTCGCATTCGACAGGGCCGGCAAGCGCCCGCTGGAAATTGGCTCAAACAAAACGGTGATCGGCATTGGCTCGGCCGCTACAATCAAAGTGAAGGGGTGGGGTCAGCAACGTCGTTATTCGCAACCTGACCATCAGTGATATCAATGAAGGCGTGATATTTGCCGGTGATGCTATTGCAATTGCACGAGCCGACCTGGTGTGGATCGATCACAACCGATTTCACAATATCGGGCGTCAGATGATTGTCGGCGGCTTTTTCCCCACGACGAATATTACGCTTTCCTGGAACGACTTCGATGGCAGCGATGTCTATTCCTCCTATTCTAACGGGAAACACTATTGGAACCTCCTGTTTCTTGGTGTCCCGGAGACGATCACTATCGCAAATAACTATTTTCATGAGATCTCGGGGCGGGCGCCGCACATTGACGGTGCGCAGGCCATTATCCATTTCGTTAACAATTACTTCCCACAACACGAATGCGCAACACAGCTGCGGAGTTTTCCATGCAGTGGTTGCTGGATCATCTGTGCAAGCACTCGTCGAGGGTAATTACTTCGACAACATTGAAACACCTATAACGACCGGTAGTGGACATATCTTTGCCGTCTTAGGCAAAGCCACCGGGACAATGCCGAGCATCTGCCTCACCGCCCTCGGACGTCGGTGCATCGAGAACATCGCGATCCCAGTGCCGCGGGTCAATGGCTTTCGCCTGGATGAAACCGTAGTTCAATCGTTTGGGTCTCTTCCAAGGTCATCTATTCCTCTTCCATTTCCAGCGGATGAAGCCGGTAGTGATCGCGGCGAGGGCAGGTCCCGGACACCTTCAGAGCCGGTGATGGCTCGTTCGCAGACGCGGCCCGTATTTGGCCGATTGCTGCAAACAGTTGGGCAGGTGCCATACTGGACGAGAACGGCACGCACGGCTCGCTGCTCAAAGTTGCACGAAGGCCGTATGGCGCGTTTCTGTTCGGGTACCGAGCGGTACAATTCCTCTCGGTGTTGCGTGCCTTTCGCCCGAACCGGGGCGCTAGCCTCAGAGTTTTCACCTCTGGTGTATTTGCGGGTTCGGATTGCAAGAGGATTGGAGGTGCCATCGAGCTCCTCGCAAGCTGTTCGGATCATCAACCTGACGTTCACAGCTCGTGTCCGACTGGCATGGTGCTTGCTCAAGAGTACCCGCAGCGCGAGGTTCGTCATCGAAAGCGAGTGAGATGCACCCTCGTCTGCTTGAACAATCCGCAAAACTTGGAAAAAATTGCAATGAAAGAAACGGCTTCGACCGAGCGTGTCATTCCAGCGACCGACATCGTCAAGCGCGCCGCGCGCATCGGTGTTGAAATCAGAGATATCAAACTTTCGGGTGATTTGCCGAGCCAAACCGTCGCTGCAATCAATAGCCTGCTGCTCGAACATAAAGTGATCTTCTTCCGCGATCAGCGGCATCTTGATGACGCGGAGCAGGAGCGCTTTGCCGCTTGTTTGGGAAAGCTGGTGCCGCATCCCACACTCGGTACGATCAATGGAACGACCTCGATCCTCGAGCTTGATTCCGCGCGTGGAGGTAGCCGAGCCGATGTATGGCACACCGATGGAACCTTTCTAGCGGCTTATCCCAAAGCTGCGGTGCTGCGAGCTATTGTGATCCCATCGTCCGGCGGCGATACGATTTGGTCGAATGCTGTGGCGGCCTACCTCGATCTGCCGCGGCCGCTCCAACGGCTTGCCGACGAACTCTGGACCGTTCACAGCAACGCCTTCGACTACGCCGGGACCTGCCGTGTTCGCGACATCGATCAGAAGCATTTTGATGAGGTCTTTACCAAAACAATCTATGAGACGGAGCATCCGGTGGTCCGTGTACATCCCGAGACCGGCGAGCGCGCGCTGGTGCTCGGCGATCTGGTGCAAAGGTTTATTGATATCCCAAAACGCGACAGCCAGAAGCTGTTTCAACTATTCCAGTCCTATATCACGGCGCCCGAAAATACCGTGCGCTGGACCTGGAAAGAAGGCGATGTCGCGATTTGGGACAATCGCGCAACACAGCATTATGCCCTTAACGATTACGGTGACCAGCATCGCGTCGTTCATCGTGCCACACTCGATGGTGACGCGCCCGTCAGTGTCGATGGTCGATGCAGTGTGACGCGCCTCAAGATGACGAAGCACCCGTCCACGAAAGTTGCCTAGCAGTGCGCGGCAAATTCACATAATTGCACTGGCCTTGTCGCATGTTCGCGCGAATAGATGTTTGCGAAGAGAAGTTAAGCCGAGCAGAACGCCACGCGCAATTGGATGGGAGGAGCTAACGCGCGCGCAGACCCGGGAGGCGACCTACTTGCTGAAGTAAGATGCTCAAGCTCATCTCGTCCGGCCGAAAATGATTCAGCGCCGAGTGGCGCGAGTCATCCGGCCGCGTCCGGTTGACTTTCCCACGGAAGGGGGTGCGTTTCCGCCGACCTTGCGCATCGCCTTTCGGACGACGGCACGACCGTCGGACAGACAGAGCGCGATTGCCGGAGCTGGCTGAATTTTGGCATCTGTGTCGCGGTTCCACTTACCAAGTCTCGTCGCGGGAATCTCCGAGGGCACGATTTCGGCGTTGTCATGGCAGAGTAAGAGCTCGGACGCGAGTCTGACGAGCTGCAGGAGCAGCTAACGTGAAACAATGTCGCTCCGCAAGAGGATACGACTTTTGCGCGATACGGCGCCGTCTATCGCTCGTAGACCGAATCAGCAAAGGCTCCAAGCTACCATTCCCAACAGCAGGCTACCTTAGACATGCCTAAATTCACGCGGTACCCGGCCTCGCGCCAGGAGCACAGAGATAGCAAAACGCCGCGATGACCGGCCCAAGCCGTTGAAAGGGAACGATTGTGATTTCGACTACATGCCGGTGAATTCACGCCCAGTCCTGAGCCCTTAGAAGAATACCGACGTAGATACTAACATATTCAGGGCGTGTCCGGTTTGCGGTGTGTAGGTAATGCTTGTCGGGTGATTGATGTAGGTCAGTCCTACGGTTGTATATATCCCCGGCGCCAGATGCGCCGTGTACAGTCCTGAAATAGCAGTACTGTCACGGTGCGCCAGCTGTTCTTTTGCCAGTGCAGCGTCCACCGCGACATGGCTCCAGATGGTATTGCTGACAACAAGACTCATCTGATCTGTGGGCCGGCTGTCCAATAGGCCCTTCGCATAAAGGCGAATCTCGTAGTATTGACTAGCTCTATTTAGGTCAGGCGGAGCATACATTGCAGAGAGCCCGGCATAGACTCCGCGAGATGCCGACCCGTGGACGGCAGACTGCCAGAATTGCCTGTCCGCACCTACATAGTAGACGCTGTTGGCCTTGGTCGTCGCTTCTGTCGGATGCTGCAGGTCCGTGTAGCGGCTGTTGTTGAAGCCCGCGCCAGCCCGCAGCCAAGTCTCCATTACACCCGGAGTAGGCTTGTTCCTGTAGGAAAGCTCATCAAGCAAAAGAATGCCTGTGTCGCGCGTGCTCCAGTTCAAGCCAGTGGGATTCTCGCTTACATGCGCATATTGTCCTGCTGGACTGACCGAGCGCTGGATTGAGAGCTTGTTATATAGGCGATCATCAAAATTGTACTTCAGATTAAGAGCCGGCGTTGGCGCCCAATTGTTGCTCATGCCAGCTTGGAACAGCATTTTCGATGAGGGTCCGAACACTTTGTCTCCAGCGCCCGCAAACTCATGTTGGTTCCTGAGGTAGCCCACTTTGAGTTCGATCCTTCTGTCGAATAACGTTTGATAGTAAGAAACTGCATTGAGGCCCAGCCGATCTGGCCCAGCGCTCTGCCATGTCCAGTGTTGATGCTCGGCTCCGACCACGATCTGACCATCGGGAATTCCAAGCCGAGCGAGGTCATAAGTAACGATCATAGAGTTGACCGTACTAAATGTCGGATTCTGGCCGACATATTGCTGATTGGCGATGGTGCTTCTGGCGGCATTGCCGAGTTCATTGTCGACAAACGTGTTTAGCGTCCAGCCAGCAAATCCAATCCCGAGATCCGAAAATTGGGATCTGAGAGAAGCTGTATCCTGATCTATCGTGTCCGCAGGACCAGGAGCAGTGAAAGCGCCACCTCTTTCGCGAAGCTTCTCGAATTTTGCGAATGGGTCGATCGGCTTTTCAATTCTGCTCTTGGCCGTCTCCATGGCAACGTCGCGCTTAATTGTGGTCGAAGCTGTTTTTGGCAAGGAGCTCCTAGAAAGGCGCGCTGCTCCCTTGGGCCGCCCGCTTCGGAATGTGATGGCCGGATCCGAAATTGTTCTGCTTGTTGCCTCATCGAGCTCATCGGGGCTGGGGCTTCTTGGGCCAGAGATCTCGCGACTCGGCGCCGCCGAACTGCTGGCGAGACTAGCTATGAGACAAAGGACAATACGACCTCGTGGCTTCGCAGTTGGTCCAGACATGAAAGCAACGACGCCAGCCAGGTATGCTTGCGTGGATAGCGGCGTTATAACGCAACGATGCATGGTGAGTTTCGCGCTCATCGATTTGAATAAAGTGCACTTCCACCTGACGGCCTTAGAGCGGATGTCAAATCTTGTCCCTCAATGTGGTGGGAGACGCTTGACACCAGGCGGCCTCTCTATGTCAGCGAGACCCACCTTGCGCGCTATCACCACAGCGGCGCCGCTTGGCCTACGTGTGGGTACACAGCGCAAAACAACCCAGTCGCTCGATCGCTAATCAAGGCGAGCTTCTGCTGGAGGGTGTCGAGACACTAACGGGCTGCTCGGCGTGCGCGTTCGCTAGCAAGAGATTGGTGGCCGATACACGGAGCCCAGGCACCTTGCGACAAACCCGCTGCCAAAACGAAGGAGAATAGTTTTCAACAGAGAGCAGCGGCAATAGCGGGGCTCGCAGAACAACACGCCCGATCCAAGAAACGCCGCTCGCTGCTCGGTCGATGGGATGAAGCACGGGCAGGCAGAAGGGGCTGACATCCTTGGCGGCCCGTAAGCTCGCCGCCACAAACCCTCGAGTGGCTCTTCGAGCAAGATGGAGGGCACGATTGGAGACAGTTTGATACCTGGGGACGACGAGGCAAGACATTCATCAGCTCCATTGATCGATGAAATCGCGCGGCGACTTCTTATGTGGCCCGAGCGAATTTCACCGCCACTGACTGGCATGTCTCCGTCGTCTCCATCAATTGCTAGGTTTGGTAGTTGACTGAGCGGGAGGTCGGCTGTCGCTGCGTGAATCGTAGCTAATGTGTCGCTCGACTCCACAGCCCCGGCGTTCCCGGCCGATCGGTATCGCAGCGTCGGCGGGTGAATTCTAGGCGTTTGCTTCGATCCACGTCGCGCGAAGCTCTTACAGGGAACGATCTTTTCGAAGACCGTGATCCCGCCGGATCTGGTTGTAGTTGTGGCGCTCGAATATCCTTTGCGCCGTATCACGCATGATTTCGGCTGCCACCGCCGGAGCCAAGGGTCAGATGTCCTTGTCCATCCGGACGAGCTCGATCAGGGTTTTCGATCCAGAAGTCCCTAAACGTCGAGATGTCATCATCTCGACGACATAAGATGATCAGTTCTCGATCTCCAGTTGGTTGGCGGCGTCGCGCAATCAGTCGTCGTCCCCATCGAGATCCTTGGCTACACGGCTAATGGCGGTGATGGGATGAAACTTGTCGAGATGTAGGGTCACGCTGCTTGAGCGAGGAGCGTTGTTGTCGGGGCGTCCAATTCCCGGCAGCAGTGCGTCCAGCTTGTCTTCGCGGCGCGGGTCAGGGCGACTCTCCGCCGCACAGCTTCGCACGGCGTCGTTGATCGATTTGGAGCTGGTTGTGAGTGTGCCAGATGAGCGAACGCATTCCTCAGGCTTCCTGGCGCGTGCAGCAAAACGTGATTCATTTCATCCAATCATTGCGTTGGCTGGTCTGAACAGAGGGGGCGCGAAAGTAACAATCGAATGCGGCTGCCACAGCCCGGGTGAGAAAACGATGCTCCGGCCTCACGCGGAGGAATCCCTTTTCCATTTCGACGATCCCATCCTCAGCGAGCATTGCCAAGCGTTCGCCTGAACCGAGCAAGCCGATCGGGTCAAATCCATGAGCAGCGCAAATTGCCGGCACGTCCACCTCGAAATCGCACATTAGCCGCTCAATGATCGCGGCCCGGACGCGGTCTTCAAGGCTGAGACAGTAGCCCTTTGACGTCGCCAGACGGCCGGCGTTGATTTGGCCGCTGTAGGAACCCGCTGTAACTTCGTTCTGGACGTAACCCTCGCCAAGCCGGCCGATCGCCGACGGTCCGAAGCCGATCACTTTATTGCAGGTGTCGGCGGAGTAACCGAGTGAATTCCGCCGCAGGCGACCGGCTTTCTGCGCCAGCGCGAGCTCATCGTGCGGCAAGGCGAAATGGTCGAGTCCGATCTGGCGGTAGCCCGCTGCAGTCAGTGTATTGGCCATCGCGGCTGCTTGTTCTGCACGGGCATGGCTGTCTGGCAGCGCTGCCTCGTCGATCAGGCGCTGATTCTTCTTGAAGGAAGGAACGTGCGCGTAGCCGAACACCGCAAGCCGGTCTGGTCGCATTGCCAGCGCCGTTGTCGCGGTCTGAACGCAGGACTGCACCGTCTGATTTGGCAGCCCGTAGATGAGGTCGAAGTTGACGCGCATGATTCCATGCTGCCGCAGCGCCTGGACAACGCGCTCTGTTTGTGCCTCACTCTGGACCCGGTTGATGGCTTTTTGGACAATTGGATCGAAGCTCTGGACGCCGAGGCTCGCGCGGTTCACGCCGGCAGCCGCCAATCCTTCGCATGTGGCGAGCGTGAACGTGCGCGGGTCGATCTCAACAGCAATTGCGGCCGTGTTCGAAATCTCAAAGCGTCGGCGCAGAAGCCCCATCAACCGGCGGAATTCCGTTGGTTCGATGAGGGTCGGCGTTCCACCGCCGAAGTGGACGTCGCTCACAGGCAGCGGTTGCGCAACCTGCGCCGCGACCAAATCGATCTCCTTACGAAGAACCCCCAAAAAGTCGAGGATAGGAGAATGCCGGCGAGTGATGCTTCGAGCGAAGCCACAATACCAGCAAATCGATCGACAGAACGGAATGTGGAAATAGAGCGACACCGATTGGTCAAGCGGCAGCTGCTGCAGCCATCTCTCACAGGCGTCGCCGCCGACTGCTTTGGAGAACTGGGCTACAGTTGGATAGATGGTGTACCAAGGAAGGCGAGCATCGTAATACGTGCTTAAGATCGAGGTCTGCAAGGATTGTTATCCCATGTTTACGAAGTTTTACGTCGCAAGCGAATTGTCCTGCATCCCTTTGCTTGCCAAGGGCGATCGGGACTGTCGCTAGGCAATTGGGAGCTTGCGTGACGGCCGATCTGCGGAAGAAACGCGCTGTCGGATGACGATCCGCTCCCCTCGGACACAGAGAACAAGTTCTGCAAGCGAGATACTCGAATCAACACAGCCACGGCGGGGTCCCCAATTCGTCCGCCTTGATAATCTTTGATCTTCGGCAACGAGACACCCACCAGGGCCGTTTAAGCTGCTAGACCTCGAACTGCTCCACGATTTGACTCGTGCGAGGTTCAATGACCAACATTGATACGGTCCCGTATTCTCCGTCAACTGACAAGGTTGGTAGTTGATTCTGCGTGGCGTATTCCCCAATCGAAGCCGGCGAGGAAACTCGCGCCTTCGTCTAAACCCAGAAGGTCCGATCACAGTCGGAGGGCCACCGGGCTCACCCCCGGAAACGTCGTACCTCGATGATTTGCCGAGTGTTCAGTCCCAGTCCAGCTCTCCACACGCCTGTCGTAGATATCGAAAGTGGTTGAGGATCAAGCGGCTTCACCCGGTCTCGTGTAGTTCGTTGGGCGCGGTGTGCCGAAAGTTCCGAACACCGCGCAAACCAGGACGGCGGGCGCTTCCCCAAAACGCATACCCGGAAAACTCAATAAGCAGAACGCTCTCTTCTCTCCAATTCAGCGCATCCGGCCTCTTGAGATTGGATGACTTGATGTACGATCGAGCCCTCCTGCCGCGAACGTTCTACTGGACGCCACTGTTCGTCGGATAGGCACAAATCGCGAAACCAAATAGCCCGAATGAACCGACTACGGCGGCCTAGACCCGGGAGATCGCGGCGCCGATAGCTCTAGACGGTATTCCTGACCGCCTCAGCTAGGATTGCGTAAAGCTGCCGCTTGCTCATTTCCTGAGGCCGCGTTTTTAGCGCCTATTGCAGCAGCTTCTTTCGGACGCGATCGCGGCGGGCAGCCATCAACGTCGCCCCTCCGCTTGGGCACCGATCTAATCTTGGGTTTTGTGCTGTTGGTGGCTTGTGACCTCGAGTGAGACCCAACCGAGTCGGCCTGCCGCAAACGGCGTTGCGACTGCACTCGAGATGACCCGCGATCTGCGCGGCACTCTGTCCCTCGGACCAGAGCTGTTTCAGCTGTGCCAATTCTCTTCTATTCCAGCGCATGGAAGATACTTTGTTGCCAGTTCGGACGTCCGTCGCCTCGGCAATGTAAGTGGTCGAGTGGCAAAGGGGCTGCCTGCCCGAGAAAATGACGATAACCGGCTGGGTGCCACAGCTGCGAGTGCTTGCGGCTTGATGTTGAGTACCACAAAGGGCGCGTTCGCGCGCCTCCCAATCCTGATAGGGGAGCTTCGCTCGCCTTTCCATTATTCTTCGTTGACGGGGACCAAACCGAAGTCCGTAACATGATTTCAGATTTCGGACCTCGCGCGAAGTCCAGCCATGATCATGCGTGACACATCGTTAGTGCACCGCCCAAGCTCGTCGTGTTTCGAGCGCGCTTCCCCCGAACTCTAGACAGCGCACTCAGCTGATCCAGCAAAAGTGCAAGCCAATGTCAGCGAGACAATCATGACAGCGTTATCGACAGAAAGCGCCTGCGAGAGCACTGATATCCCGCTGAGCCGCCTTGATGTAAGCGAACCCAAGCGCTTCGAGGATGATACCGTTTGGCCTTATTTCGAGCGGCTGCGGAGGGAAGATCCCGTTCATTATTGCGAAAACAGCCCATACGGACCATATTGGTCGATAACAAAATACCGCGACATCATAGCCGTGGACTCAAATCACACAACATTCTCATCAGAACGAAGCGTCACAATAGTCGACCCGCCGGAGGAGTATTGGACCCCCAGTTTTATCAAAATGAATCCTCCTCTCCATGCTCAGCAACGTAAGACTATCAGTCCGATAGCGGCATCGGAGAACTTGGCAAATCTTGAAGGCTTGATCCGCTCGCGGGTTCAGAAAATTTTGGACGGTTTGCCGCGCAACGATACCTTCAACTGGGTCGACAGGGTCTCGATCGAGTTGACGACCCAAATGCTGGCCACGCTGTTCGATTTTCCATTTCAGGATCGGTGGTTGCTGACCTACTGGTCGGACGTAGCTGCCTTGACTCCACAAATGGGCGACCAGATCGACAGCTGGGAAAAGCGAAAGGTGGTGCTGTCGGAGTGCCTGGACTATTTTACGCGGCTTTGGAGCGAACGGGTCAATTGTGAGCCGCGCGGTGACCTGATCTCGATGATGGCGCATTCACCGGCGACCCGAAACATGGAGCCCCGCGAGTTCCTGGGCAACCTCATTCTGCTGATTGTTGGAGGTAACGATACTACGCGCAACTCAATTACCGGGGGCGTCTTGTTCATGAGTCAAAATCCATCCGAAATGCGAAAACTCCGGGATGATGCTTCGCTGGTGTCCGGCGCGGTATCCGAGATTATACGATACCAAACCCCCATTGCACACATGCGCCGGACCGCTGTGGACGATTTCATGATAGGCCACAAGCGAATCAGGCGAGGCGACAAAGTTGTGATGTGGTACATCTCTGGCAACCGAGATGACGAGGTCATTGCGAGAGCCAACAGCTTCATCATCGATCGGGAAAATGTACGGCAACATCTCTCTTTCGGATTTGGGATTCATCGCTGCGTGGGTAGGCGCCTTGCCGAGCTGCAGCTGAAAATCCTGTGGGAGGAGATGCTGAATCGATGTTTGGAGGTAAATGTGGTCGGCGAACCGGAGCGAGTTCAATCGAATTTTGTGCACGGTTATTCCGCACTGCCGGTGCAGATCCCAGGTTAGTCTCGGCTGCGGCCGACCTTCAACACTGTCATGCCGTTCAGAGCCGGCGGTTAGGACAATGACTTTCTGGAGACCAGTTTTCTGGGTAAGTTCACCGGCGTTGCGTGACGGGCTTACGGTTGTTTCGAAGGTTGCGGGCAGGGGCCGCTATCGCGTCGAGGATTTTGGCCGGGCGGCTACGATACTCCTCACGGCCTGCTGGAGCCGTGCCAGCGTTCAAAGTCTAGGGAAGCAGTCCGTCCAGTCGATGAACTGAATGACCAGAGACTGGCCATACGAGGGGGCTTACTTCATGTGAAGACGAGGACAAGCAGGTTCGAGCAGAGTAGCGCAAATCCGGCTGCGGTCAGCCCGAGGAAACTGCTGAAGACAAGATCATGACTGCCCATGAACGACCTCTGCGGCGAGGAATAGAGATCGGCAATCGCCGCTCCGCTTCCCTTTCTGGCCAATCTCGGCATTGTTATTCAAATGAGCCGCATAATTCCTGCCGGTCTCGTGGCAGAGCGCACATTTCCAGCAAGATCGAGCGACAGTTCGCCGCGTTCCGGGGGCATCCTCGTTAGTGCTCTCGTGGTTGCAAACGGATCGCTCCGCCAGAAGCTGAGTAGACCAGAGCATCTTGACAGCAAAACTCACTCAATCGTGCCGTCCGCGTTTGAGCGCTTGCAGAATTGAGCGCCCATCTGAACCGCCGCCGCGGATTTGGCGGAGGCTCCAAGTCTTGAGAAGGTGGAGCCATGACAAGCAAGACGACGAGAAATGTTCACCCGAGGCCCGAGCCCAAGGGGGTCGTATAGCTCTGTATCAGGCCAACGAGCACAGGTCGCGCTGGACGACGGTGACTTCCATTGCGGCCAAGATTGGCTGCACGCGCAGACCTTGCATGACTGAGTCAAGTAGGTCGAGATCGACAGTGGGCAGCGGGCCGGCGTTCCGACCGAGCTGGCCGAGAAGCCCAAGGCTCTGGAACGGAAGAACCGCGAGCTTCGCCAGCCAACGAGATCCTGCGCAAGGCAAGCGCTTATTTTGCGACGGCGGAGCTCGACCGCCGGCCCAAGCCATGATTGCATCGACGATGATCGTGCGGCGCGTGGGGTTGAGCCGATCTGCAAGATGTTGCCGATCGCCCCCTCGACCTACCGCGGAAGCAGATTATTCCCAAAGGCGGGCGACATGCCACCAGCGATGTTCAGATCTTCGGCAAAGGCGATCTCGGGTCAATAGCTCTCATTGGTAGAGCACGAAGAGATCGCGCCTCTCAAGGTGCAGGGCCAATCGATCCAACAGATTGGACGTCGCCTGGGGCGGGCTGATTCGACAGTCTCGCGTGAACTGCGGCGCAACGGCCTCCCGCGCCGAACCAGAGGGCCATGGCCGCCCATGTGAGGACCATAGCGCCCGCATGAGGCCGGCCCGGCGCTCAGGGAAATGCGAGAGCCCGGAAATCCGAGCCGTACGGGACGATTCCGTCCTCCTCGCAACGAGACGTTTCGAACGCGGCGCGATCGTTTCAAACGCAAGCGCCGCGCGAATTGCGAGGATACCAAGCCGCGTCAAACCATGAATTCACTTCTGCACGCGAGAGGCTTTTAACCGCTCGGCAAATGTGCGCTATACCGAGTGCAAAGAGGGCACTAGCCTTATCGCATTATCCCTCGAAAGGAGAGATGGAGCGTGAGCGAATTTACGGGAGAGGTTCAAGCGAACATGGGCCTGGTCTTGGATCAGGTCTGTGCGGGGCTGCCGAATGACGGTGACCACGAGAGCCGCCGGTATGTCGCTGAGCAACTGATCCAAGCGGTACGGGCGGGAAAAACGACTCTGGGGGAGCTGACCTCTGCGGGAGGTCGCGCTGTCGTCTATCTGAAGAATGCGCCGAAATCAGCCTAGCAGTCCCTTGTTGCCGGCCCGATCTGCCCTGCGTTCGCTCGCAGGCAACCGCGTACCCGACAGACCTCGTGGTGTTAGGGCACATTGACGGGTGGCATGGGCGCCGTCGGGCGCGGCATGAACGCGCTTTGGTGGTGGCCGCGTGCCGCCAATATGATCGCGAAAGCCGTGAGAACGATCAGGAGTCCACGCATATCGACAGATTACTCGGAGAGCTGTATCGCAATTATGAAACGGCTCATAGCCGGTGTGCCGAATCAACAAGGAAACGAAGCTGTTGTATCATTCGATGAGGCGAACGCGGTTGGACTGCAAAGCGCCAAAGTCATAACGCTTGGTCTTGCGGCAAGACGGCAAAGTCATGCCTTTTGTGCCGAAAACGTGCGTACGGGCCTCGTTGGAAGCAGGAATCTGCGGCGGATTTCAATCGTAGGATCAATCGCTGGATGCCTTCGTTCTTGGCCTTCTCTTGGGCTTGCGTCCCCGTCACGAGTTCACCGAACGGGCCGCGGATCATGAGCGTCTAGGCCTCCAAGCTTCTCCTGACCACTTGCGACAGAGACTGACCCACGAGCTGTTCGTAAGCGCCAGGATCCGTCGCGCCCTCGGTATTGATGAGGAAGACCCGTGCGTCAGGTTCAAGACCAGTCAAGCGCGCGAGGTTGAATCGGCCGCAACTTTCAGCAACCCTGCCAGACCAACCCCGCCACTTTCGCCTGCAACGATAGCCGGATCACCGTCCCGGGGATTGGCCAAACGGTTCATAATCCCGACGGCCTCCTCGTCATCGACAATCATAAAAGCGTCGGCTGCGCGCGAAAGGATGCGCCAAGCGACGAGCGAAGGTTCGTAGCACTCTAGCATCGCCATCACTGTCGACTGCCCATGAGCTACCTTGACGCAATGCCCGGTTCGAGCGATGGATCGACAACCGTGAAGGACGGGCGACTATCACCTAACGACACCGAAAAATGTCCAAGACCGCTGCGGCAAGTCCACCGACTCCTGACTGGACGAGGACGTGGGTCGGAGGTTCGGGCAACTGTCGTAGTGCTTCAGTCAGGAGCGCGGAGATCCCTGCATTACCAGACCAGGGATAGCCCGGCCAGGACCTGTCAGACACCGTGATTCAGCCGTTCTCTGCGGCAACTCGGGATGCTTCGGCAACGGAGTCATCGTAGTTGCCGCTGACGCGGATCATCTGCGCGCCATGTGGGACGATTGCTGCGCTACGCTGATCGCTGACGCCCGAGTGAATGAATATAGCGCAGTTCGCCCCCACGAGCTGAGCGCCGTGCGCTACGGACCTGCCATGATTGCCGTCCGTTGGCGCAGGATACCTCATCCCCCGTGCTACGGCCTTCACCTCAGGTGCGTGAAGCTCCGAGATGTCAACAGCCCTGCCGAGGCGCGGAGTTGCTGCTTCTAAGACGAGCCGGATGACGGCATAGGAGCCGCCCAAAGCCTTGAAACTGCCAAGCCCGAGCCGGTGACCCTCGTCGTTGACTTGGACCGAGCCCACGCCAATCTCGTGGGCGAGGCCCGGCAAGGAAATTAGCGCTGTTTCCTTGTGGCCATTGCGATATCAAGAAACCCTTCCACCTCGCACGCAGCTTCGCGACTCAGCATGTTGGCATCCGCACTATCCAAAGGCGCCCGGTGGTCAGTGCGATGGTTAGGAAGCAACATGGTTCGAGTTGGCGCCGATCTAAGCATCGCGGCGATGCGCTTGCCGAAACACTAGCGGCAATCCCAGCGATGTCACGCCTTCTCGCTAATCCGCAAGAAATGGGAGGCCGCTCTCGATGACGACCCCGACGGTGCTCAGGCTCGGGCGGGTGATGCTGATGTTTGAAGATCCGGCAGGAGGGCGTTGCGGCCATCGCTCACCCGTTCCCGGCTGCACTCCTCGTTTTGAGCACGAGGAAGGATGACGATTTCTAGGCCGTGGACACGAACTCGGTCCTCATCACGTACCCAGATCCAGCAGCACGAGAGCAAAAGGCAGCAGAGGCAAGCGCGTTGGATTGCAGTGGCGGGCCTTGCTCCCAGCCGGTTGATGCGTGCCTTCATGTTCTGCCGGCCCGGACGGCCAAAGCGCGGCCGAAGTCGAACCAGCATCGACGCTGGTCGTGATCCCGTTGCACGGTGAAGCAAGGACCTCCGATGGCAAGGCGTCCTTCGTAGCCGAATGGAGACTCTGCGCGCTATTCGAGCGCGGAAATTCGGCAGCGTGAACTCGTGCGCCGTGCGAAGAGTAGCGTTGGCCCCAGCCCGCAGATGATGGCGCCTGATGCCTGTCGCGCCTGAACGAAGAATGAGGGCGTTTTTTGCAAAGCCATCCCTCGTCTTCTGTCCCCAATAGGTCACAATCAGGTCTACGCTCGTGTTGAGTGCGAGCGAAATGAGCCCAGGACGATGAACTGCATGCTGACACTCCCAGATGGGTCGACGAGTTGCGGGATGAACACGAGAAAGCATGCGGCTGTCTTGGGGTTGAGCGCCTCTATGACGATGCCCTGGCGAAAAGCAGAATGCGCATCTGTCGTCTGCAATTCTATCGGATCGACGCTTGTCTCGCGCCACGCCTTAATCCCGAGCCAGATGAGATATAGGCCTCTGGCGATCTTTAGGAAGGTGAACGCTTCTGCGCTTGCGACAACACGGGCAGACAGACCGACGGTGCCGCCGAAAACGTGGACAAGCCCTCCGGTACCCAGGCCAACGCTCGATGCGAGCCCTTCACTTCTGCCGCCAGCAAGCGTGCGGGCCACAATATAGAAGAGACCCTGGCCCGGCGTGACCACCACAAACAATGCCACCACCAGGAACAAAAAGAACGTATGCGAGTTGAACATCGCTCAACCCGATTATCGTTTCAACTGGCGTTAGCGGCGCCAATCTTCTTGCATGATGGCTAGACCCGTTTCACGCCCGAGTGCAATTGCGGAAAGTTCAGGACTGCAGCGGCCGTTTGGCTCGCTACAAAGCCATTTGTGACGCCGCCGGCCGGCCGCTGGACGGTTCTGGCTCATTTGCCTCTTGTCGGAAGACGGAATGCACAGCCGACGCCTCGCAGGCCTTTGCGCCGACGAAAGCGGCGGCGCGTGACTGAGCGACCCAAGGCTTCGCGGTCATGGTTGTCCAACAGTCGGATGACCAGTTTCGGCTGCTCGAAGAAGGAATGCACGTCTTCTCTGAGAGATATTCCTACTGCCGGGTTGACGGCCTTGACCAGAACCAGAGGACGTCAATCTGGTACAGCAAGAATGCCGCAGACTGGCTCTATGGAAGGAACCAGTTCTAGCCTACATCGGTGTCATGAATGCTCCACAGCATAGGCCACCGAGATGAGCAATGAAAGCGCTCACCTGCACTCTGACGCAGCGATCGGCGCACCGGTTTACAAGACCTGGATGTGCGCGCTCTGCGGGGTTGTTTACAGCGAGCGGGAGGGATGGCCGGACGAGGGCATTCCGCCGGGCACTCGCTGGGAAGACGTCCCCGACGAGTGGATCTGCCCCGATTGCGGCGCAGACAAGAGTGAATTCCAGATGACTGAGGTCTGAACGAAATCCCGTTGATGCTGCGAGCAGCGTGCGCGGCATTCATCAATTGCCAGGGAGCTAGCATGTACGTCCCCCCACCTTTCGCCGAGTCGCGCCCTGAGGCGCTTCACGATCTCATCAACAAAAATCCTCTCGGCATCCTCTTTACTAACGGGAAGAGCGGGCTCGACGCAAATCACCTGCCTTTCGAGTTGCATGCGAAGGAAGGGCAGCAGGGCGTGCTTCATTCACATGTGGCTCGCGCAAATCCCATTTGGCAGGATATCGCGACGGGAAACGAGGTGCTGATCGTATTCCGCGCCGGGGATGCCTACATCGCGCCGAACTGGTATCCGAGCAAGGTCGAGTTCAAGAAGCAGGTCCCGTCCTGGAACTATATGGTGGCTCATGTGTACGGACGCGTGACAATCCGCGACGATGAGCGTTACGTTCGTGGCATGGTCGCGCGGCTGACGCGCATCCATGAGGCAAAGCAGGCCGATCCTTGGAAGATGACTGACAGCCCCAAGGACTACATCGATATGATGCTCAAGATGATCGTCGGAATCGAGATCGAGATCACACGACTCGTTGGCAAGTCGAAGCTTAGTCAGAATAAAGAGGTCCGGGACATTCTCGGTGCAGGGAACGCGCTCAAGGCCCAGGGCAAGGATGTGATCGGCGATGCAATGCTGGCCGCCGCTGTGGCCAAAGCGGAGCAGGCCTGACTCATATCCGACGGAGCGACATGCTCGGAGAAATCGTGGCGCAACGACCTACTTGTGATCCTCGGGTATGACGGGGCCAAACCCATCGGCGGCCCTGCGCAAGCATGGATAATCTCATTCGCCCTACGATCGTCTGCCGCTGGCGAAAGCTGTAGTTGGACTCAAACACTGGAGATCAGTGCGCGTTCTTCCCGGCGCGCTGCGGAGCACCCAACCCAATGTTCAAGTTCGCGGCGAGCGCCGATTGCCGCGAAAGAGACCTGAGCGCGGCCATCCAGATATTATCTGGCAGTTTCCATCCGTGGGCGCTTGGACAGTTTGGCCTTTCTGTTCGCGCGGACCGATGCCTCAAGGACACCTTTCAGGCGGACTGCGGCCGCCTGCAATTCCGCGACGGAAAAGCCGCCGAAGCCGAGCATTAGACCGAACCGAGCAGGCGCATTTTGGTACATGGGCGAGATCGGTCGCACAACCAGCCCGGCCTTGTGTGCTTGCTCGGCAAGCTTGACGTCGTCGAGGCCGGCAGGAAGCCAAAGCACCAGGTGCATACCTTGGTCGCTGGGTTGGAGCGCTGTCCAGGACGGCAGCTCCGTCTCAATGGCGGAGATCAGGGTCACGCGCCGTTCTGCGTAAGCGCCCCGGATGCGCCGTATGTGAGCTTCGAAATAGCCCTCGCGCATATATTGCGCGAGCACATATTGATCGGCTGTCGGAGAATGGCGGTCAATAAGAGCACGGGCGCCCGCGAACGCATCCACCAGCGGAAGGGGAACGATGGCGTATCCGATCCGCATGGATGAAAACAGCACTTTGCTCATCGTCCCGAGATAGACGACACGTGTAGGATCGAGTCCCTGCAGGGACGGAAATGGATGTCCCGCGTAGCGAAGTTCGCTGTCGTAATCGTCCTCGACAATCCAGGCATTGTTTTGACGGGCCCAGGACAGCAGAGCCGTGCGTCTCCCCATGCTCATCGGCATGCCGAGCGGATATTGATGCGATGGCGTAACGAACGCGACCCGAGCCTTCGGGCATCGGACGAGACCTTCGTGGACGTCGATGCCCTGCGCGTCGACGGGAATGCGAGAGGTCTGGACGTTGAAGTTTTCGAGAACCGCGACAATACCGGGATAGGCGGGGTCTTCCGCCCATACTGCGTCTCCGTCCGCAAGAAGAACGGTTGCAGCCAGAAAAAGACCCTGCTGCGTACCCGCCGTGATCACGACTTGGCCGGCCTCGCATTTCACTCCACGGGCTTTACGAACGTAGTCAGTAATCGCGAGCCGCAAATCAGGCAATCCTTTCGGGTCGATGTATCCCGACGGGGCAGCCACGCGCAGCGCTCGGACGCGATTACCGAGACGGCGCCACTTGTCATCCGGGGCGACCGCGCCTGCCGGATGAGCGATTGCAAATGGCGCCGTCCCTTGCGGCCGAAGAGCTTGCGCGACCTCTGCAAGACGGGCGACGTTCTCCCGCAACACAGGGCCGATCCGCGGCGGCGCAATGAATGCCTGCGGTGGGCTGACGAGTTCGCGACCGCCGTTGACGTTGGCGACGATCGTGCCGCCTCTGGCGCGCGCCTCGAGGTAGCCTTCCGCATGTAGCTGACCGAACGCCTCGATGACCGTACCCCTCGCGAGTTGGAGCGATGCCGCGAGGGCGCGGGTGGACGGCAGCCGTTCGCCCGGCTTCAACATCCCGTTTGATATCGCCTCGCGAAGTGCCTGTGTAAGTTGTTGTCCGACCCGGCCTGCGGCCTTGTCGAGAGAGCCCAGCGAGGGAATTGCGATGATGTTTCGGCGCCTTGCCATTGCCGTTCTGGTCTACCTGTCCGCTCGTACTTTGAAGTCCAGAATAGACCAACTCTGTGAGTCATTGAAAGAAATCGTCACATACCGCTCTACCGCTCGGTTTCGACATCCAACCCGCCGAGCAGCGATGGCCTTGCGGGTCAACGACCATTTCCCCACGACGTAGGTAGCTCGGCCCGAGGCCGTGGAAGATCGCCTCGTTGAATCGACGGGCTGAGCATCTTCGTTGTTGAGAGGCTATCCAGTTTCGAAGCCCGTCGAGAGTGTGAAATCCATCGGCCGCGTAGCAGCGGACGTCCGGAAGGAAAGCCTGCATCAATTCGGCGAGCGCATGTCCCGGATCGAGGTCCAAGCACCCTGCTGGCCCTCAGCTCTGCCAGGGCCTCCGGGGTCCCGACCGCTCGATGAGGCGCGCGAGCTGCAAAGTGAGCTTCACTGTTGCATCGCTTGCGGAGAAGATGCGCTCGCCGTCGCCTCCTGCGATCAGAATCCGCTGGCTTTCGATCGGCCTCGCTCCTGCTGGCGGCGAGCGCCTCTTGCAAGGGTTTGCGGGCGCGCGCGAGCCGTGACGTGCGGGAAGTGATCTCAATGCGTGTCTATATGTTGAAGGCGGCTGCGGCGCTCAGGCGCTACATCGATGATCGCCTTGTACAGATGGATCGGCGAGCATCAGCGATAGCTCCCTACCAGACCAATGAAGAGTGCATGACTCAGGTTCTCCGCACGCGCGGACGCCCCCGCGGCGAGGGTTGCTGTTCGGCGCCAAGCAGAGGTTTGCCCTGAACCAAGCTCCAGCCAGACCTGCAGTTCATTGCGAGGAGCGGGCGTCTTCACCGTCGAGCTGAGCCAGCAGCCAGTCTGCAAACGCTCGTACGGCCGATCTTTGTCGGCTGGCGCGCGGATAGATGAGACGGTGACCGACGTAACTGATATCGGTCGCACGTCCCGCCAATGGGGCAACCAATCGCCCATTGGCCAGTTCAAGCTGGGCCAGGAGGGTTGATTCCAACGCCACTCCCAATCCCTCCGCAGCGGTCGCAATTGCAAGAAAGCTCCGATCGAACCTCATGCCGTGGAGCGCGGGGGCTTCCAATCCGTTGGCAGCGAACCATTGATGCCACTGCACCTGCTTCACGTCTGAGCGGATGAGCGTCTGATCGAGGAGATCAGCGGCCTTCCTTATCGAGTTTGCGAGCGAGGGAGAGCAGAGCGGCGTGACCGTCTCCTCTGGTAGTGGAACAATCTCGACGCCTTCCGCGCGCGGCGGACCGTAGACGATGTCGATATCGAAATCATCGTTGCTGAAGCGCGCATAATCCGTGCTTGCGGCCAGTCGAACCTCGAGCTTCGGGTAAGCAGCGAGAAACTGCGCAAGCCGTGGCGCCAGCCATTGCGCAGCAAAACTTGGGGCGGAATGGACGCGCACCAGTTGTGGGCCGCGGGCGGCGACTTCTTCAAGCCCGCGGCGGAGCTGATCGAACGCCGCCCCGGTGTGACGCATCAGATTTTCGCCGGCTGGCGTGAGCCGCACAGATCGCGCGCTGCGCTCGAACAGAACGGTCCGAAGCGTGGCCTCCAGCTTGCGAATCGCGTGACTGACGGCGCTCGGCGTCAGGTGAAGCTCATTCGCCGCATCGCGAAACGATCCGGTCCGGGCTGCGGCTTCAAAGGCACGAATTGAGGATATCGGGATCTTCGAGAGCATTCGATAAGTGAACCAGATTCATCGATCCGTGACAACTGCGCGTTTGTAGGGCCGGCCTCCGCAGGTCATTCCTAAATCCAGCAAGGAAGAACAATTTGCGGGAGGAATTGATGCTGCTCAGCGGTAAGACGGCAATCATTTCGGGCGCGGCCTCGCCGCGGGGCATCGGGCTCGCAACCGCCCGGCGGTTCGCCGCCGAGGGCGCTCGGGTGGCCATTCTGGATATCGACGCGGGCGCCGCGGCGGAAGCTGCGGCATCGCTTGGAAAGTCCCACATTGGACTGGCGTGCAACGTCGCCGACAAATCGCTCTGCGAACAGGCAGTCACCCGTGTGATCGAAACCTTCGCAGGCATCGATATCCTGATCAACAATGCCGGGATCACCCAGCCCGTCAAGTTCCTGGACATTTCGCCGGCCGATTGGGATCGAATTCAGGACGTCAATCTCAAGGGTATCCTGTTTCTGTCCCAGGCGGTGATCCCGCATATGCGCGCACGGAAGTCCGGGTCGATCGCGTGCATGTCGTCCGTCTCGGCCCAGCGCGGTGGTGGAATTTTTGGCGGGCCACACTACTCGGCTGCGAAAGCAGGGGTCCTTGGCCTCGCCAAGGCGATGGCGCGGGAGTTCGGCCCTGACGGGATTCGCGTCAACTGCGTTACGCCCGGCCTGATCGGCACGGATATTACGGCAGGCAAGCTGAATGATGAAATGAGAGCGAAAATTCTGGAAGGCATTCCGCTCAATCGCCTCGGCACGGCAGAAGATGTCGCCGGTATCTACACCTTCCTGGCCTCGGACCTATCTGCCTACGTCACGGGTGCCGTGATCGACGTCAACGGCGGCATGCTTATCCACTGAGCCAGCGAGATAAGGTCCAGATCGATGGAAACGCCCACCAATGCGCTTATCAACGCGCCCAAGCTAGCGGACCGCGCCTACAACATCCGCCGCAATGCGCTGCGCATGGGCGAAGTCCAGGGGCAGGGTTATATCGCGCAGGCGCTCGACATCTCCGATGTTCTCGCCGTGGCCTATTTCCACGCCATGCGTTACCGGCCTGAAGACCCGTCATGGGAGGGCCGGGACCGCTTTCTGCTCTCCAACGGACATTATGCCATCGCACTCTACGCAGCTTTGATCGAGGCGGGAATTGTCCCGGAGGAAGAACTCGAAACCTATGGCAGCGACGAGAGCCGCCTGCCGATGTCGGGCATGGCCTCCTACACGCCCGGAATGGAAATGTCGGGCGGATCGCTCGGACTTGGGCTGAGCATTGCCGTCGGCATGAGCCTAGGACTCAAGCGCAAGAGATCCGAGGCACAGGTATACACGTTGTTTTCCGATGGCGAACTCGACGAAGGCTCCGTCTGGGAAGCGATCCAGTCGGCAGGCCACTACAAGCTCGACAATCTGATCGGCATCGTCGACGTCAACAATCAGCAGGCGGATGGTCCTTCCACGCAGGTTATGGCCTTCGAGCCGCTGGTCGACAAGCTTCAGGCCTTCGGCTGGTTCGTGCAGCGGATCGACGGCAACGATCTCGATGCCGTACTTACCGCGTTCGACGCCGCCAAGTCCCATCCCGAGCCCAAGCCGAGGATGATCGTCGCCGACACTCTGATGGGGAAGGGCGTTCCTTTCCTGGAGCAGCGCGAGAAGAATCATTTCATCCGCGTCGAGCAGCACGAATGGCAGCTCGCGCTTGCCGCGCTGGAAGCTGGGAGGCAGGCATGAGGACCATCAGATCAGCACCGCAGCCGCGCAAGCCGCGCCTGACCACCTCCGCCATGATCGCATCGATCGCTTCTGAAAGACAGAGGACGAAACCGGCGCCCTTTGGACATGCGCTCGTCGAGCTCGCCCGCAGCCGCCCTGAGGTTGTCGGCATGACGGCCGATCTGGGCAAATACACCGATCTGCACATCTTCGCGAAGGAATTTCCGGACCGTTATTATCAGATGGGCATGGCCGAGCAGCTTCTGTTCGGCGCTGCGTCGGGCCTTGCCTCCGAAGGCTTCATGCCGTTCGCGACCACTTACGCCGTGTTCGCATCGCGACGGGCTTACGACTTCATACACCAGACGATCGCGGAGGAAGATCGCAACGTGAAGATCGTCTGCGCGCTGCCGGGGCTGACCTCGGGCTATGGCCCGAGCCATCAGGCCGCAGAAGATGTCGCCCTGTTTCGCGCGATGCCGAATATGACGGTCATCGATCCCTGCGATGCTCACGAAATCGAGCAGCTGGTGCCCGCCATCGCGGCCCATCATGGGCCTGTCTACACCCGCCTGCTGCGCGGCCAGGTGCCGCTCGTGCTGGACGAATATGATTACAAATTCGAGCTCGGCAGGGCCAAGCTGATTCGTGACGGGAAGGACGCCCTGGTCATCTCATCCGGCATCATGACCATGCGTGCGCTCGAGGCGGCGCAAACCTTGAAGGGCGACAGCATCGACACTGCGGTGCTGCATGTTCCAACCATCAAGCCGCTCGACACTGAGACGATCTTGCGTGAAGCCGGCAAATCGGGCCGTCTTGTCGTCGTTGCCGAGAACCACACGTCGATTGGCGGCCTTGGCGAGGCAATTGCCGCGGTTCTAATGCGTTCAGGCGTTCATCCGCGTTTCCGCCAGATCGCATTGCCGGACGAATTTCTTGACGCTGGCGCACTTCCGACACTGCACGACCGCTACGGGATTTCTACCGCAGAGGTCGCAAGGCAGATCAAGCAGTGGCTTGCACCGGCGCTAAGCGCCAATCCAGCCAAGTCCTTGTGAGGAGCTACACCCGTCGCATGTTGCGGCGGCGAGCGATGACTCTTGCCTACATGCCGGCGGTCGAGAGCGGGGAACCAAGAGACGCGAAAGCTGCACGCCAGCGCAGGCTGATGCTGTCGGCACCAACGTCAATGCAGGATCAGGAGGAAACATGATTGTCTCGAAGCCCGGAAGGATGAGCCGCCGTACGCTATTGATGGCAGCCACGGCCGTACCTCTCTGCGGGATTCTTACTCGTCCGGCTTCCGCAGCCGAGTTCGTTTACAAGTTTGCGACCGGGCAGGATCCGACCCACCCCGTGAATATCCGGGCCCAAGAGGCGATCGACCGATCCGCGAAGCGACGAGCGCGGGCTGGAGATCAGGCTGTTTCCGGCCAATCAGCTCGGCTCCGACACCGAACTCCTGACCAGGTACGCAGCGGCGTGAGTTCTTCAACCAACCGTCCTCGATCCTTGCCACCCTGGTGCCGAGCGCGGGCATGCACCGTCTTCGCATTCGCCGATTACGACAGCGTGTGGAAGGCGATGGACGGCAAACTCGGCACCTAAGGAATTCCGGTCATTGCCCGTCACGACGACATGCTTCCTTTTGCGAGCTTTATTGTCCCGAGGATGCGCTTTGGGTCTCCCCTTTCTCGGATGAGAACCAGCCCGTCGTCGTCAAGACACTCAAGCGGACCGCGGCGATCGGCAGCTATCGCCGAGCTGTCAGCTGGGCCCATGAGACGCGGGGTCGGCGCGGCATCGACAGGAGCTATCTACTTTTTGGTCAATGAGTTGGGCTGCCGCCGCGCCCTGCCCACTTAAGATGCATGCGTTCGCGGGCTTCGCGGCGACGCTGGCGCCGTTCGCGTCGGCGCTTCGCTCGCTCTGCCGGCAGCGGCAAGGATGGCACTGGTGGCCCGGCCGTTTCGACTGGCACCTTCTCGACCGGCTCGTGTTCGGTCCGGCGCGCCTCCATGGATTCGAGCACGGCTCGTCCCTTCACAGTAATCCTCCAGCCGCCGTTTTGACGCTCGACGAGGCCGTCCGAAAAAATGTCGAGCTCGGGTACGCGCGTTGCCATCCGCTTGGTGCGCTCGGCCCATTCCGGGCCGCTGGTCGCCAGGATGGCCATGTCGCGCTTGAGGTCCGCCATCACGGCGAATCCATCCGGATAACTCACCAGGATCTTCAAGACCGTGACCTGGAAATTCACTGCGCACCTCGCCTGATCAACGCCACATCCTCGGCGCTTGTGTCAGGGCTTTCCGGCCAATCTGCCGCAGCTCGTCCGGTGTCGTTTCGCCGGTCTTTGCGGTTTCGAGGATCTTGCAGGCCACATGGGTGCGAGCGCCCGTCTCGTCGCGGGCTAGCTTTTCGCAGACCTCGTCAAGTACCGCTCGCAATAGAGCGGTTGTAGCTTGTTCAAACATGGGTGCGCCCCTTGGAAAGCCCGATCCTACCTCAAGTCTTTCCATTTTGGGATTCACGAATGTGAACTAATGAACTCTGCCGCACTGCACACGACCTGCGCCTGCGCCCCTCCTGAAATCCTGCTCGAAACTGCGCCTCTCAAATCGGCCAGGCCGAGTTGCGGCTCACCTGCCCCTCACCGTGGGGCGAGGACAACGATACTCCGAGAAGCCGAACCGGCTTTGGAGCAGGCATCTCGTTTTGAAGCAGCGCGATCGAGAAGTGTTCGAGCTCGCTGTGGTTCGACTTCGCGATCGGCATGGACCTGCTGCGCGTGATGATGTCAAAATCGTTGACTTGAGCCTTCAGCGTGACTTTCCGGGCCCGCGCGGTCCTTGTCCTCCCAGTGCCGGCAGACCTTCTCGATCAGCGGGCCCAACTCGGTGGCCATTGCGTCGAAAGCGCTAAAGATCGGTTGAGGACGTATTCTCCGCACCAACCGACTTCCGGATCCGGTTCGCGCGGACCTCGCGGTGATCGATGCCCCTCGATATCCGGTAGTATTACGCGCCGGCCTTGCCGAAATTGGCTTGCAGAGTCGAGCGACTGATTGCGGACGTCGAGGCAGTGTACCGCCCGATAGCATTCATCTTGGCGCAAGTCGCCGGACCGATGCCGTGGGATTTGCTGACAGGGAGTGCCTCCACGAAGCCGGGGCTCATCTCCGGCGTGATGACGTACTGGCCGTTTGCCGCGCCAGGCTTTCTGCAGATACGCGCCGGCCGCGGAAACTCGCGTCCGAGGGGGCGCGCTAGCTCGCCCTGGTCAGTGCTCTGGAGCGGGACATCGCTGACGGTCGGCTGTCCGATGGCGACTGCCTTCCGCCGCACCTTGAACTGGCACGAGAGCTCGGCCTGTCCGTCGGCACCGTCAGCAAAGCCTATCAGAAGGCCGAACAACGCGGTATCAGCGGAATGTCGGGCAGGGCACCTTCGTCCGGCGTCATTCGCCGCGCAGGCCGAGGTGGCCACGGCATGACATGAACCGGTCAATTTAGCGCTGAGCGTGCCCGGCCACGGAAGCGAAACGCAGGTCCTGTCCGCGTTGTTTGGCGAGGTGGTGCGCGAACCTGATCTTGCACTGTTGTTGGGCTACCATCCTCACGCTGGCCTTTCCCAGGAACGTGAAATCATCGCAGCCTCGCTCTCTGACAACGCCTTTACGGTCGCGCCGGCACAGCTGATTCTGTGCAACGACGCCCAGCACGCGATCGATGTCGCCCTGCGCTTCGTGGCAAAACCCGGCGACAGTGTCTTGGTGGGTGCTTTCACTTATCCCTGCTTCAAAGCCATCGCCGCGCCAGCCACCTTAATTTGGTGCCCGTGGACATGGATGAGGACCGAATCGACCCTGAGGCGCTGAAAAAGCCTGCCGGGCGTCCCGAGCGCGAGTGCTCTATTGCCTGCCGACGTTGCAGAGCCCCACGGCTCGCACGCTGAGTCTTGACCGCGGGGGCGCATCGGTGAATTCGCCGAGGAGCTCGATCTCGCCATCATAGAGGATGACGTTTACCGCTTTTTCTTCCCCGAGCGTCCTGTGCCGATCGCCTCATTGGTGCCGGCCCTCTCCTTCTAAATCACGTCCTACTCCAAATACCTTGCGCCAGCCTTCAGGCTCGGGACAGTGACAGTCCCGCCGGCCTACATCGCTCAAACTCAGCTCCTCCTGCACGCCTGTGCCTGGTTTGTTGCTCAGGTGTTAGGCGAGACTGTGGTGCGGTTGATTGAGAGCGGAAAGCTGGAAGAACTTCTGCGTGAGCGGCGGCGTCAGGCGCACGAACGTTACGGGGTGCTCCTAGACTTTTTCCCAATGCCGCAAACTTCAGTTCTCAGCCTTCTACGGATAGTTGCAGTTGCCGCAAGAGTGGTCGCAGATCGGTTTACGGCCGCTGCGCCAGGACGAGGCATACTTGTCCCCCCCGCATCGCCTCAGCGGTGGGAAAGGGGGATCCTGGCGCCATTCGCATCTGTTTTGGCGCCCCCAGCGATCCTAAAGAACTGTCCGATATATTTCAGATACTTCGGGACATTATGGCTCGCCGGCCAGTAAACGTCGCTTCTCACGCGTAGGTGTCCGTCTTCGTTTCGGTACGCGTGGCGAATCCCTTCGCACGACATCCCCTTTTCTTGGCTGCGACGATAGATCGGCTGCCATCAAGCCGGTGCTGCCGAACTAAAGAAGATCACCGATGGAAATTCTCGGCCAGGTCTCGGTCTGCCGAGCGGCTTTAATCTTCGCCGACCAAGCGTCGATGAGACTGTCGAGGACCAATCGTCCGTTGCCACGAGTATCCGGCCATTTCATCGTTGGTGTTCCCAGTGGCAGCGAGATCACCCCATGCGCCGCCGATAGCAGGGCGGTCGCGAGGCGCTCCGTCAGCCTTGGCGTCGCCTCCACCCCTAATTCGGAAAGATACTCCGCCATCGAGGTCACAAATAGCCCGTAGCCCTTTCGTGCGATCTCAGTTTCACCGAAATAAACCCCGTCGGGAAAACGCCTGTCCTCGACTGTGCCGGCCATCGAATAGAGCGATCGAAAATGATCGGGGTTATTCACCCAATACTCGATATAGGCCTCCATGACACGCCGCAGCCGGACCTCACCGCTGGAATGAAGCGCGCGGACTTGGTCGAGCCGATCCGCCATTTCCTCGAGATTCCTCTCCTTCACTGCCAGCAGCAGCAGGATCTTGGTCGGAAAGTATTTGAGAACCGTACCCTTCGAGTAACCGAGCGCATCGGCGATCTTCTGGATCGAAACGGTTTCGAGTGTGCCGCTCGCGAACTCCTTTCGCGCTGTTTCCAGGATTCGAGCCTGCAACGCGCGCTTGTCAGCTTCTTGGCGTGCGCGCTTCTGAAAGCGTCGCATCCCCTTGGAGTTTCCTGATCTCTCGGCCGACATCCAATCTCCGCCCGGTCTGTCCTGGTCTGTCCTGCAGCTACATGGCTGTTATCACGAGCAAAAAACGCCACTCCATTCCCAGCTTGCCATCTTCTGCAATAAATGACTATAGTCAATTAAGTAGAAGCGACCAAACGGAGGCAAACAGTGGCAACTTCGGCACGCGAGTATGCCTGCAGCGATTTCGATCCGTTCGACTGGGACACTCGCATCGACCCCTATCCGGCCTATGCCGAGCTTCGTGCGAAGGCACCCGTCGTCAGGCTCGAGAAATACGGCATCTTCGCCGTGCCGCGTTTTGCCGAGATCAAGGCGGTCTTTGCTGACCATGTGAACTTCAGCAATGGCGGTGGTGCTGGCATCGTCAATTATTTCAAGGAGAAGCCGTGGCGTCCGCCGAGCATCGTCCTCGAAGCTGACCCACCGCTACATACACGCACCCGAAAGGTGCTAGCTCGGATCATGTCGCCGGGTGCCATGCGGGGCCTCGAGAACGGTTTCAAGGCCAAGGCCGCCGCGCTGGTCGACGAACTCATTGAAAAGAGATCATTCGACGCCGTCCGCGATCTTGCCGAAATATTTCCGGTGACTGTATTTCCGGATGCCCTGGGCATCGACAATGAGGGCCGCGAAAATTTTCTGACCTACGGCGCAATGGTGTTTGCCGGCATGGGGCCGGAGAACGATTATTTCCGATCTCTGATGGCCAAGGCACCTGAGGTTTTGCCTTGGGTTGCCGCGAAATGCCAACGGGACGCCTTGGCTCCCGGCAGTTTTGGCGCACAGGTCTACGAGGCCGCCGATAGCGGCGAAATTACCCATGACGAAGCGCCTCTGCTCGTCCGGTCCTTTCTTTCGGCGGGACTGGATACGACTATCTGTGCAACAGGCATGGCCCTCTTTAGTTTGGTCCGTCATCCGGAGCAGTGGGCCATTCTGGCCGCCAATCCTTCGCTGGCGCGCGGCGCGTTCGATGAGAGCCTGCGCTATGATTCCGCCGCACCTTACGTCTTTCGGACCACACCGCATGAAACCGAGATCGCAGGGGTGCCGATCGGTAAGCACGAGAAAGTATTGCTGCTGATTGGTTCTGCAAATCGCGACGAAACGCGGTGGGAGCAGCCCGACCAGTTCGACATCACCCGGCGCGTCTCGGGCCATATCGGCTTCGGCACCGGGATCCATGGCTGCGTGGGGCAAATGGTCGCGCGGCTCGAAGGCGAAGCCGTTCTGGCCGCCTTGGCGGCGAGCGTCGCATCAATCGAGATAACGGGCGAGCCGGTATACCGCGACAGCAGTGGATTGCGGGCCCTCAGCTCACTGCCGGTACGCGTTACGACGAAATAGCGCCAGCCCGGGCTCTTTGCGGCGGCTGTCATTGCCCGCCAGGACGGCTGGCGGACCTGCTTCCTTTGCGAGCTTATTGCCCGAAAGGTGTTGTCGTGCAAGCGCCGCTGCTTCTTCGACGTAGTTGCTATAGTTCAGCACGCCTTTCGCATGGAAGTTCGTTGAGCCGAGAAGGGATCTTGTTCTTGAAAAGGAGCTCCCAAGGGCCCGAAGGATCAACGATCGCCTTGATAACGTTTGCATCGAGAATCAACGCGGGCCCTCTATCAGCCTTGCGAAATACGCCATCGTCATCGTGGCGAACCCCAGGCAGGTCACCAGATCAATGCCGGCGGCGAGCAGCGCATCGCGCTGCAAGTCCGTGCTCTCGCCGTCGGAGTCCGACGACACGCATGTAGCCAACCAACATAGGCGGATACGCATCGGAAATAGGTTTCCGTATTGCAGCGCGTGGCGGCAGAGTTTTCCGCATATTTTTTGCGCCACCAAGCGTTTAGTTTAGGACGCTACTACAAGATTCGGTAGTTGGCTAAAGCCACTTTGAGGCCCTAGGTTCCGGCCGCCGTCCCCGCCGATCATCATCATCGACGAACAGAAGCGAACGCAAGCGCACGTGAAGCCCGCACCGTCTGCCGGTCACCTTCCGCCCTTCCATCGCGTAGAGACTGAAGTGTCACCATGTCCGAACAACCCTTGCCGACGCTGCCGATGTGGCGCGTCGATCACATCGAGCCCTCGCCCAAGATGTTGGCGCTACGCGCCAACGGTCCGATCCACCGCGTGCGCTTCCCGTCCGGGCACGAAGGCTGGTGGGTGACAGGCTACGACGAGGCCAAGGCGGTGCTGTCCGACGCGGCGTTCCGGCCCGCGGGAATGCCGCCGGCGGCATTCACCCCGGATTCGGTAATTCTCGGTTCGCCGGGGTGGCTGGTCTCGCACGAGGGGGGCGAGCATGCCCGGTTGCGCACGATCGTGGCGCCAGCCTTCAACGACCGCAGGGTGAAGCTGCTCGCGCAGCAGGTCGAGGCGATCGCCGCGCAGTTGTTCGAGACGCTGGCGGCCCAGCCCCACCCCGCCGACCTGCGGCGCCACCTCTCCTTTCCGCTTCCGGCCATGGTCATCAGCGCGCTGATGGGCGTGCTCTACGAGGATCACGCGTTTTTCGCCGGCCTGTCCGACGAGGTAATGACGCACCAGCATGAAAGCGGCCCGCGCAGCGCGTCGCGCCTGGCTTGGGAAGAACTGCGCGCCTACATTCGCAGCAAGATGCGGGACAAGCGCCAGGATCCGGGCGACAACCTGCTGACGGACCTGCTCGCGGCGGTCGACCAGGGCAAGGCGACCGAGGAAGAGGCGATCGGTCTGGCCGCGGGCATGCTGGTGGCGGGGCACGAGAGCACCGTCGCGCAGATCGAATTCGGCCTGCTGGCCATGTTCCGCCATCCGCAACAGCGCGAACGCCTGGTCGGCGATCCATCCCTGATGGACACGGCGGTGGAGGAAATCCTACGCATGTACCCGGCGGGCGTGGGCTGGGACGGCATCATGCGCTATCCGAGGACCGACGTGACCATCGCGGGCGTGCATATTCCCGCGGAGAGCAAGGTGCTGGTCGGACTGCCTGCGACGTCGTTCGATCCGCGCCATTTCGACGACCCGCAAATCTTCGATATCGGGCGCGCCGAAAATCCGCACCTAGCGTTCTCCTACGGTCCGCACTACTGCCTCGGCATGGCGCTGGCCAGGCTGGAACTCAAAGTGGTGTTCGGTTCGATCTTCCAGCGCTTTCCCGCGCTGCGCCTGGCCGTGGCGCCGGAAGAACTGAAGTTGCGCAAGGAGATCATCACTGGCGGGTTCGAAGAGTTGCCGGTGCTCTGGTGATGCGCGGACGCCCCCGGGAATCGCGATCTTCTCCGCAATTTGCCGGCGCGCCTGGCGCGCGCCGTTCAGATCAGCCAGCCAACAGTTAAGCAAGATGGACGTGCAAGAAACCACAGCAGCATGCCGGGACGCCTTCGCCGAACTGGCTTCGCCAGCGTGCATCGATGACCCGTATCCGTTCCTGCGATGGTTGCGCGAGCACGATCCGGTGCATCGCGCGGCGTCGGGCCTCTTTCTGTTGAGCCGCCACGCCGACATCTACTGGGCGCTCAAGGCCACGGGGGATGCGTTTCGGGGACCGGCGCCCGGCGAACTGGCGCGCTATTCCCCGCGCGCGGCGACCAGCCTGTCGCTCAATCTGCTGGCGTCCACGCTGGCGATGAAGGACCCACCGACGCATACGCGTCTGCGCCGGCTGATCTCGCGCGATTTCACCATGCGCCAGATCGACGACCTGCGTCCGAGCATCGCGCGCATCGTCGCAGCGCGCCTGGACGGCATGGCGCCCGCGCTGGAGCGCGGGGAGGCGGTGGACCTGCATCGGGAATTCGCGCTGGCCTTGCCCATGCTAATCTTCGCCGAACTGTTCGGCATGCCCCAAGACGACATGTTCGGGCTCGCCGCCGGCATCGGCGCCATTCTGGAAGGCCTAAGCCCGCACGCCAGCGATCCCCAGCTCGCCACGGCGGACGCGGCCAGCGCCAGCGTGCAGGCGTACTTCGGCGACCTTATAGAGCGCAAGCGCACCGATCCCCGCCACGACATCGTGTCGATGCTGGTCGGCGCACACGAGCACGATGCCGACACGCTGTCGGATGCGGAGTTGATCAGCATGCTGTGGGGCATGCTGCTGGGCGGCTTCGCCACCACTGCCGCGACCATCGACCATGCGGTCCTGGCGATGCTGGCGTATCCCGAACAGCGGCACTGGCTGCAGGGAGACGCCGCGGGGGTGAAGGCATTCGTCGAAGAAGTCCTGCGCTGCGACGCGCCCGCCATGTTCAGCTCCATTCCGCGTATCGCCCAGCGCGACATCGAACTAGGCGGCGTGGTGATCCCGAAGAACGCGGACGTGCGGGTGCTGATCGCGGCCGGCAATCGCGACCCGGACGCCTTCGCCGACCCCGACCGCTTCGATCCCGCGCGGTTCTACGGCACCAGTCCTGGCATGTCGACCGACGGGAAGATCATGCTGAGCTTCGGCCACGGCATCCACTTCTGCCTCGGTGCGCAACTGGCCCGGGTGCAGTTGGCCGAGAGCCTGCCGCGGATCCAGGCGCGCTTCCCCACGCTGGCATTGGCCGAGCAGCCCACCCGGGAGCCCTCCGCGTTCCTTAGGACATTCCGCGCGCTGCCGGTGCGGCTGCATGAGCACGGTGGCTGAGATGCGCGTCGTGGTCGACCAGGATCTGTGCGGAACCACCGGGCAGTGCGTGCTGACGCTGCCGGGCACCTTTCGCCAGCGCGAACCGGACGGCGTGGCCGAAGTGTGCGTGGCGACGGTCCCGCAGGTGCTGCACGCCGCCGTGCGGCTCGCGGCGAGCCAGTGCCCGGTCGCCGCCATTCGGGTCATCGAAAGCGACGCTGGCGATGACGAGCGCGCCAGCGCCGACCCCGCGCCTTCTCCGGCGAGGCCGAGCGGCATGCCGCGAAAGACCAACGCAATCGACGAGGACACGATCGGACGGTTTGAAGGCAAGGTGGCCGTGGTGACCGGCGCCGGCGCCGGCATCGGCAAGGCATGCGCCCTAGCCATCGCGCGCGAGGGCGGCAGAGTGGTGGTGGCCGACATTGATGGCTCGGCGGCCATCGCCTGCACCGCGCAGATCGCGGCCGAAGCGGGCCACGCGCTGGCGCTGGCGATGGACATCGCCGATGCGCGGGCGGTGGCAGCGCTGTTCGAGACGGCGGAGCGGCACTTCGGTGGGGTCGACCTGCTGGTGAACAACGCGAGCGCCATGCATCTGACCCCGCGCGACCGAGCGATCCTCGACCTGGACCTGGCGGTCTGGGATCAGACCATGGCGACCAATCTGCGCGGTAGCCTGCTCTGCTGCCGGCAGGCCATCCCACGGATGATCGCCCGCGGCGGCGGCGCCATTGTCAACATGTCGTCATGCCAGGGGCTCAGCGGTGACACCGCGCAGACGTCCTACGCCGCGTCGAAGGCGGCGATGAACATGCTGTCGGCCTCGCTCGCCACCCAGTACGGTCATGCGCAGATCCGCTGCAACGCGGTTGCGCCGGGTCTCATCATGACCGAGCGTCTCCTCGCCAAGCTGGACGAGGGCATGCAACGGCATCTGCGCCGGCACCAGCTCCTGCCGCGCGTCGGCCGTCCCGAGGACGTGGCCGCGCTGGTGGCGTTCCTGCTTTCCGAGGATGCTGCGTTCATCACCGGCCAGGTCGTGTGCATTGACGGCGGCATGCTGGCGCATGTGCCGACGTACGCCGACGGTGGCAACAGCCGCGCCGCGCGGCCTGCCGGCAACACCGCCGAAGCGGCTGCGGCGCCGCGCTGCTGATGGACATGCTGCTCAACCCGCTGGCGCGTCGGCACCGGCTGCGGTACGACATCCCGATCGTGCCCGGCGCTTTCCCCCTGGTCGGGCATCTTCCCGCCATCGTCTGCGACCTGCCGCGCCTGCTGCGGCGCGCGGAACGGATGCTGGGCAGCCACTTCTGGCTGGATTTCGGCCCTGCCGGACACCTGATGACCTGCGTGGATCCGGACGCGTTCGCGCTGCTCCGGCACAAGGACGTGTCCTCGGTGCTGATCGAAGAGATCGCGCCCGAATTACTTGGCGGAACGTTGGTCGCCCAGGACGGCGGCGCGCACCGGCAGGCGCGCGATGCGATCAAGGCGGCGTTCCTGCCCAAAGGGCTGACTCAGGCCGGCATCGGCAACCTGTTCGCGCCCGTCATCTGGGCGCGGGTGCAGGCGTGGCGTGACCGCGGCGACGTAACCATCCTGCGCGAAACCGGCGACCTGATGCTCAAGCTCATCTTCAGCCTCATGGGTATCCCCGCGCAGGACTTGCCAGGCTGGCATCGCAAGTACCGGCAACTGCTGCAGTTGATCGTCGCGCCCCCGGTCGACCTGCCCGGGCTGCCCTTGCGGCGCGGCCGCGCCGCCCGCGACTGGATCGACGCGCAGTTGCGCCAGTTCGTCCGCGACGCGCGCGCACATGCCGCGCGCACCGGGTTGATCAACGACATGGTGAGCGCCTTCGATCGCAGCGACGATGCGCTCTCCGATGACGTCCTGGTCGCAAATATCCGCTTGCTGCTGCTTGCCGGTCACGACACCACCGCCTCGACGATGGCCTGGATGGTGATCGAGCTGGCGCGGCAGCCTGTGCTGTGGGACGTCCTGGTCGAGGAGGCGCAACGCGTGGGCGCGGTGCCGACCCGGCACGCGGACCTGGCGCAGTGTCCGGTCGCTGAGGCCCTGTTCCGCGAGACGCTGCGCGTGCATCCGACGACCACGCTCCTGCCGCGGCGGGCGCTGCAGGAATTGCAACTCGGCCAACGGCGCATTCCCGCGGGCACCCATCTGTGCATACCGCTGCTGCATTTCTCGACCTCGGCGCTGCTGCACGAGGCGCCTGATCAGTTCCGCCTGGCGCGGTGGCTGCAACGCACGGAGCCGATCCGGCCGGTGGACATGCTGCAGTTCGGTACCGGCCCACACGTCTGCATCGGCTACCACTTGGTGTGGCTCGAACTGGTGCAGTTCTGCATCGCTTTGGCGCTGACCATGCACAAGGCCGGGGTGCGGCCGCGGTTGCTGAGCGGCGTCGAAAAAGGCCGGCGTTATTACCCGACCGCACATCCGTCCATGAAAATCCGCATCGGATTCTCATGAGCTGGCATCGCTTGCGCCTGTGTGGCGAGGCAGCGACGCCGGCAACACCGCGGCGGCCCGCTCTGGCCGTCTCCTGTCAGGTACAAGGACATGAACAGCATGCAGACCGGTTCCACGCTACACGACGACCGAACTGGCGTTTCCGCGCTCGGCGGATTGGGCGCGCAGGCGCGCGGCGCTTCCGGCAGGCTGATGCCTGAGATCTGGATGCAGGACGGCGCAAAGCGGGTCGAACAAGCGCTCGCGCGTCGTCTCTGCGTCGAAGACAAGGGTGAGACCGAGCTGATCGCGGCAATGCGCTACGCCACCTTGCATGGCGGGAAGCGCACCCGCGCCTTGCTCTGTCTGGCTGCCGGCACACTGGCCGACACGCCGGCGCACATGCTCGACGACGTCGGCGCCGCGATCGAGATGATGCACGCCTGTACCCTGGTCCACGACGACCTGCCCGCGATGGACAACGACGTGCTTCGCCGCGGCCTTCCGACCGTGCATGTCAAGTTCGGCGAAGCCACCGCGATCCTGGTCGGCGACGCGCTGCAGGCGCACGCCTTCCTGACCCTGGCGAGCCTGGATGCGCCGGGCGACAATCCTATCGCGCTCGTGCGCGAACTGGCGCAGGCGGTGTCCGCCGAGGGTGCCGCAGGCGGGCAGGCCATCGATCTGTCGCTGGTCGGAAAGCACGTCGAGCTGGACAGGATCGTCGCGATGCACCGGATGAAGAGCGGAGCGCTAGTGCGCGCGTCCGTTCGCATGGGCGCGCTATTCGCCATCGCGGAGGATGCCGCGCACGCTGCGCTGTACTGTGCGCTCGATCGCTACAGCGCCTGTTTCGGCCTGGCGTTGCAGGTGGTCGATGACATTCTCGATGCGACGGCGGATACCGCGGCGCTGGGAAAGACCCCCGGCAAGGACGCGGCGGCGCAGAAGCCGACCTGCGCGTCGATCATGGGGCTGCAGGCTGCGCGCCAGTTCGCGCTCGATCTGTTGCGCGACGCCGGAGAGGCCATCGTCCCGCTGGGGCCGCGTGCGGAACGGTTGGGGCAGATGCTGCAGCGGGCCAACGCGCACCTGTTCAAGCACGCGCCATGCGCATGAGCGCGCCCGTGCGCATGGAGTCGCCCTTGTGCCGCTGCGATCAGCCGGCGGTAGCGGTGCATGCTGCACCGTGTCCGAGTCCGCGGCGCCCATCGCAGCGGTTGCCCTGCACGGCCGCGGCGCGCTGCGGCCAAGCCTATGCGGCGGACCGGCGCCAGCGTCGTTGGCGCGTCGCCGCGCCAGAGCAGTGCGGCCGTCCGGCGCTGCCCATCGGCCGGGCCGCGACGGACCTGCGGCGACGTGTGCGGCGTCTGCCCGATCCTGGTTCTCGTCAACCGTCTGCAGAAGGAACATCCCGCGTGAACGCGCAGTCCGAACAGATCCTTTCCGAATTGCGCCACCTGCTGAGCGAGATGAGCGACGGCGGCAGCGTCGGTCCGTCCGTCTACGACACGGCGCGAGCTCTGCAATTCCACGGCAACCTCACCGGTCGGCAGGACGCCTACGCGTGGCTCATCTCGCAGCAACAGGCCGATGGCGGATGGGGAAGCGCGGACTTCCCGCTGTTCCGTCATGCGCCCACGTGGGCGGCGTTGCTGGCATTGCAACGTGCCGATCCTCTTCCCGGCGCTGCCGACGCGGTCCAGGCTGCAACCCGGTTCCTCGAACGCCAGCCCGATCCCTACGCGCATGCGGTGCCGGAAGACGCGCCGATCGGCGCGGAGCTGATCTTGCCGCAATTTTGCGGCGAGGCCGCATCCTTGCTGGGCGGCGTGGCGTTTCCGCGCCACCCGGCGCTGTTGCCGTTGCGGCAAGCGTGCCTGGTCAAGCTGGCGGCGGTGGCGACGTTGCCGAGCGGCCATCCGTTGCTGCACTCCTGGGAAGCCTGGGGGACCTCGCCGACCACCGCATGCCCGGACGACGACGGCAGCATCGGCATCAGTCCGGCGGCCACCGCCGCGTGGCGTGCGCACGTCCTGACACAGGGGAGCACGCCGCAGGTCGGGCGCGCGGACGCGTATCTGAAGGCGGCATCGAAGGCGACGCGCAGCGGCATCGAAGGTGTCGTTCCCAACGTCTGGCCGATCAATGTGTTCGAACCATGCTGGTCGCTGTACACCCTGCATCTGGCCGGGTTGTTCGCGCATCCCGCGCTCACTGAGGTGATGCGCGTGATCGTCGCGCAGCTCGATGCCCGCCTTAGCGTGCGCGGTCTCGGCCCGGCCTTGCACTTCGCGGCCGATGCGGATGACACCGCCATTGCGTTGTGTGTCCTGCGCCTTGCAGGCCGCGACCCGGCGGTCGATGCGTTGCGCCAATTCGAAAGCGGCGAGCTGTTTGTCACCTTCCCCGGCGAGCGCAATGCCTCGATGTCGACCAACATCCATGCCCTGCATGCGTTGCGACTGTTTGGAAAGCCTACCGCCGCCGCCAGCGCCTATGTCGAAGCCAATCGCAACCCGGACGGTGTATGGGACAACGAAAAATGGCACGTTTCATGGCTGTATCCCACCGCGCATGCCATCGCTGCGCTGGCGCAAGGCAACCCCCAGTGGCGCGACGAGCGCGCGCTGGCGGCGCTGCTGCGCGCGCAGCGCGACGACGGCGGCTGGGGCGCCGGTCGCGCGTCCACATTCGAGGAAACCGCCTATGCGCTGTTCGCGTTGCACGTGATGGACGGGAACGAAGAGCCGACAGGGCGCCGGCGCATCGCGCAGGCGGTGGCGCGTGCGCTGGAGTGGATGCTCGCCCGCCATGCGGCGCATCCATTGCCGCAGATGCCGCTGTGGATCGGCAAAGAACTATATTGCCCCACGCGGGTCGTGCGCGTGGCTGAACTCGCCGGGTTGTGGCTGGCACTTCATTGGGGGCGGCGCGCGCTGGCCAAGGGAGCAGGAGCGGCGCCATGATCCAGACCCAACGCGCGCTGCAGCAGGTGCTGGAGTGGGGGCATTCCCTGACCGGGTTCGCCGATGAGCATGCCGTGGAAGCAGTCAGGGGCGGCCAGTACATCCTGCAGCGCATCCATCCGAGCCTGCGCGACGCCAGCGCCCGCACCGGCCGCGATCCGCAGGACGAAACGCTGATCGTGGCGTTCTATCGCGAACTGGCGCTGCTGTTCTGGCTCGACGATTGCAACGACGTTGGCCTGATCGCGCCGGAGCAGCTCGCCGCGGTGGAGCAGGCGCTGGGGCAGGGCCTGCCGTGCGCGCTCCCCGGATTCGAGGGCTGCGCGGTGCTGCGCGCCTCGCTGGCCGCACTCGCCTACGATCGTCGCGACTATGCTCAGCTTCTCGACGATACCCGGCGCTACTGCGCAGCGCTGCGCGACGGACCCGCGCAGGCGGCAGGGGCGGAACGCTGGTCCTACGCCGAGTACCTGCACAATGGCGTCGATTCGATCGCCTACGCGAATGTGTTCTGTTGCCTGTCATTGCTGTGGGGGTTGGACATGGCGACCTTGCGCGAGCGTCCGGCATTTCGCCAGGTCCTGCGGCTCATCTCCGCGATAGGGCGTCTGCAGAACGATCTGCATGGACGCGACAAGGACAAGACGGCGGGCGAGGCCGACAACGCGGCGATCCTGCTGCTGCAGCGCTATCCGGCTATGCCTGTGATGGAGTTCCTCAAGGACGAGCTGGCCGGCCATACGCGCATGCTGCACCGCCTGATGGCGGAAGAATGCTTTCCCGCGCCGTGGGGAGCGTTGATCGAGGCCATGGCCGACATCTGCGCGCAGTACTATCAGACCTCGACCAGCCGCTATCGCAGCGACGCCGCGGGGGCAGGCCAGCGTGCGCCGGGCTGAACGCGCGGGAGGCGGAGGCGAGCGCCCGCTCCCCTCGGTCAGATCGGACGCAACGCCGTCGCCCGATGGAGCGAGCATGAGCGACACCGCCATGAGCCCGTGCAAGGACGACTATCTGGACGTCGTGCTGGATCGGCGAACGGCACCGGCCCCGATCGCCGACGGCTGGAAGTATATAGGTTTCGAACACTGCGCATGCGACTTGGACCTGACGCAGATCGAGCGCTGCGCCTGGCTGGTGGGCAAGATCATGGCGCGAAGCGGCGTCCATAGCGATCACCGAGAAACCCGGTACGCAACGATCCCAGATCATGCCGACGAAGGTCGCGGAGATGAACACCGCATTCTGGGCGAGGGTCCAAACCTGGTCTTCGGCATCACGGTCAGCACGGTACCGGCAATGTAGATGAAAAACATTCCGATGCCGATCAGCAGCATGAGGCGGCCATGGAATGGCCCGACCAGCAGTCGATCAAGACGAGTGCCTGCGTTCACGGATTCGAGTTTGACGCTCTCCCTTGATGCGGACCGCCTTCTTCGAACGTCTGCCGCTTGTCTTCTGTTAGGGTCTGTACCTAATTAACTGCTTCTGATTCGCTCTTGCCAAGTTGATTCGGCATGGGGGCTTCGATGCGCAAAGGACTGTTCTGGCTCAACGACAAGCAGTGGGCTCAGATAGACCGCAGCTGCCAATGAACCAGACCGCGCCGGCGCGCGAGGGGATGTCCCGGGTTCTGTTGAATTTCTGAAGAGGTCGGCGTTGCCCCCCTTGAGCCGGTAGGCTCGGGGTGCTGA
>NZ_JBVVOT010000032.1:0-90279 GCF_055807455.1 Bradyrhizobium sp. Kon58 | reverse complement strand
GGTTTTCCTGCGTGTGCTTTTCGCGCAGCGGACCGCGGGTGCCAGCCGGCACCCGGCCTTCCCTGCGCCCTCTTGGATTTGAGGGTGGAATGACGAAGCAAAGCTCGGGCGAAATGCGCCGCGAGAAGGCGAAGGCGTGTCTGCGGCTACACACTCCCTGTCATCGCCCGGCTTGACCGGGCGATCCAGTATTCCGAGACAGTTATGATTGAACCGAGAAGCCGCGGCGTACTGGATTCCCCGCTTTCGCGGGGAATGACAGTGGTGCTGGGAGGACGAAGCCGTCGCCTCATACTCCGTCATTGCGAGCGCAGCGAAGCAATCCAGTCTGCCGCCGCGGAGGGATTCTGGATTGCTTCGCTACGCTCGCAATGACGATGGGGGAGAGAGTGGGGGCGGCACGCCGTTCTAGCCGCCGAGTATCCTCCGGCAAGCGTCGACGAACACCTGGGCCCCGGTGACGATGTCGGCGTCAGCGGTGTTCTCGGTCCAGTGATGGCTGATGCCGCCGATCGACGGTACGAACAGCATGCCCGCGGGCATGATTGTCGCCAGCATCTGCGCGTCGTGGCCGGCGCCGCTGGGCATGCGGATGGAGCGGCCGCCGGCCAGATCCTTGCTCGCGGCCTCGATCGCGTCCTGGATGCCCGCGTTCATCATGGCCGGCGCGCCGGTGCGCAGTTTTTCTACGGTGACGGTGCAGGGGCCTTTCGCGCTGACCTCGTCCGCCATCGTGCGCAGCAATTCCTCCAGCCGCGCGATGACGGAAGGATCGTCGTCGCGGATCTGGAACAACATCTCGGCACCACCTGGAATGATGCTCGGCGCGCCGGGATCGAGCGTGATGCGGCCGGTGGTCCAGACCGTGCGCGGGCCGCAGCTCTCGGGAAAACGCGCGTCGATGGCGACGCAGAACTTTGCCAGCGCCAGCCCGGCATCCTTCCGTGCAGCCATGCGGGTGGTGCCGGCGTGATTCTGCTCACCGATGAAATTGATCTGGTATTGCCAAATGCCGACGATGGAGGTGACGACGCCGACCGCAAGGCGACCGCTTTCGAGCGTGTCGCCCTGCTCGATATGCGCTTCCAGATATCCAACATGCCGGCCCGGCTCCGCGGCGATGCGCGGTCGTCCTGCGAGCCCCATGTCGGCGAGTGCGTCCCGCATGGTGCGGCCGCTGGTACGGTCGCATGCGGCATCGATGTCGGCCTCGGTCACTTGCCCGACATAGGAGCGCGACCCGAGGAAGTGTCCAAAGTGTCCTTCCTCGTCGCACCAGGCGGCAATTTCGACCGCGCCTTCGAGCGAGGGATCGGCATTGAGCACGCGGGCCGCTTCGAGCGCGTAGACGACACCGAGCGGGCCGTCGAGCCAGCCGGCGTAGTTCTGGCTTTCGAGATGCGATCCCGCCAGCAGCTTGGGTCCCGTCTTTGCGCTGGTGCCGAAGACATTGCCGATGCCGTCGATCGCGGCGGAGAGGCCCGCGTCGGGCAGCTTCCGCACCAGCCAATCCAGCGAAAGCTTGTGCGGCTCGGAGAAGGTCGGCTTGTGCACGCCGGTCTTGTAGGCGCCGATGGCACGGAGCGCATTGAGATCGGCGAGAACGCGCATCCCGTTTGCGCGTGACAAAGTGTCAGGCATGTTCGGCAACCTTCAACGCCTCGGTGCGGATCTCCTCGACCAGCCTTTCCTTCAACTGGACGAATTCGGGCGTAGTCTTGATCTTGTAGGAGCGCGGATGCGGCAGGTCCACATTGATCTCGGCCTTGATGCGGCCGGGGCGTGCGCTCATGACGATGACGCGGCTGCCGAGGAAGATCGCTTCCTCGATGTCGTGAGTCACGAACAGCACGGTCTTCTGGTCGCGCTCCCAGATCGCGAGCAGCATTTCCTGCATCAGGGCGCGCGTCTGGTTGTCGAGCGCGCCGAAGGGCTCGTCGAGCAGCAGGATCTTCGGATCATTGGCGAGCGCGCGCGCGATCGCGGTGCGCTGCTGCATGCCACCGGAGAGCTGCTTTGGCCAATGGTTCTCGAAGCCGGACAGGCCGACTTGGCGGATGAAGGCGTCGGCGATCTTGTTGCGCTCCACCTCGGACACGCCGCGCTCGCGGAGGCCGAAGGCGATGTTCTCGCGCACGGTCAGCCAGGGAAACAGCGTGTAGGACTGGAACACCATGCCGCGGTCTGCGCCCGGGCCGGTGACCTCGCGTCCATCGAGCACCACACGTCCGCCGGTCGGGCGGTCGAGGCCGGCGACGATGCGAAGCAGCGTGGACTTGCCGCAGCCGGAAGGGCCGAGGATGGTGACGAAGTCGTTGTTGCCGATCACAAGATCGGTGGGCTCCAGCGCCCTGGTCGGGGCGTTGCCGTGGCGCGCTGGGAAGGTCCGCGAGACCTGTTCGATCTTGAGGATCGTCATGCGAGCCTCCAGGGAAACAGCCAAGCGTTGAACGCCTTGAACAGGAAGTCCGAGACCAGGCCGATCAGCCCGATCACGATGATGCCGAAGATGATCTGGCCGGTGTTGAGCAGCGCCTGGCTGTCGGTGATCATGTGGCCGATGCCGGAGGAGGAGCCGATCAGCTCAGCGACGATGACATAGGTCCAGGCCCAGCCCAGCACCAGCCGCAGGATCTCGGCGATCTCAGGCGCGGAGGAGGGCAACAGCACGCGGCGGATGATGCCGCGGTCGCTGGCCCCCAGCGTATAGGCCGCCTCGACCAGATCGCGCCGCGTCGTGCCGACGGTGACCGCGATCATCAGGATGATCTGGAACACCGAGCCGATGAAGATGACGAGCAGCTTCTGCAGCTCGCCGATGCCGGCCCACAGGATCAGGAGGGGAATGAAGGCGGAAGCCGGCAAATAGCGCGCAAAGGAGACGAACGGTTCGAGGAACGCCTCGACCGGCTTGTATGCGCCCATCAGCACGCCGAACGGCACGGCGATGATGGCGGCCAGTACGAAGCCGCCGACGACGCGCCAGATCGTCATGCCGATATCGAACAGGAAGCCCTGTTTGATGATCAGATCGACGCCTTCCTGCACCATGGTCAGCGGATTGGCGAGGAACACTTTCGACACGTGGCCGCCGAAGGTCGCCCAGGACCAGAGGGCAACGAACACTACGAAGAACGCAAGGCCGTAAGCCACGCGCTGCCTTGACGTCACGGGATCGAGGGGACGCATCTAAATGTCTATCCGGACGGTGAACAAGTTTACCGGCCCCGTCGCGAGACGGGGCCGGCGGCTCCGAGGAGATTTACTTGATGTAGCTGGCGTCGAAGAGATCCTCGACCTTCGGCGCGGCCTTGATGATGCCGATCTCCAGCAGGAGGTCGGCGGCTTCCTTGTTGAAGGTCAGGAAATCGCCGGCGAAGAATTTCTGGTTCGCGGCCTTGTCCTGCCAGCGCAGATACTTCGCCGAGTTGCCGAACGCCTCGCCGCTCTGCTTCACGTCGGCGCCCATGATCTCGTAGGCTTTGGCCTGGTCCTTGGCGATCATGTCGAGGGCCTCGAAATAGCTGTCGGCGAGCGCCTTGGCGGCCTTCGGGTTCTCGCTGAGGAATTTCGGCGTGCAGCCGAACGTGTCCATGACCATCGGATAGTCGAGCGTGGTCGCAATGATCTTGCCCTTGTCGGGTGCGGCACGAACCGTCGACAGATACGGCTCATAGGTCATGGCGGCATCGTTCTGGCCGGAGACAAAGGCCTGCGCGGCGGCGGCCGGCTCGAGGTTCACGACCGTGACGTCCTTCACCGACAGGCCGTTCTTCTTGAGCATCCAGGCCAGCGCGAAATAGGGCGAGGTACCAGGCGCGGAAGCAGCAACCGTCTTGCCCTTCAGATCCTTGATCGCGGCGAGCTCGTTGCGCACGGCCATGCCGTCGGCGCCGTAGCTCTTGTCGAGCTGGAAGATCTGCTTGGTCGCGACGCCGTTGGCGTTCCAGGAGATCCAGGTCTCCACGGTCGTTGCCGCGCATTGGACGTCACCGGAGGCGATTGCGAGATGGCGGTCCTTCTGCGGAATCTTCTTGATGGTGACGTCGAGGCCGTTCTTCTTGAAGATGCCGGCTTCTTTCGCCAGCGTCAGCGGCGCGAAGCCGGTCCATCCGGAGATGCCGACGCCGACCTTGACGTCGTCGGCGAGCACCGGGGTGGAAGCTGCGAGGGCAATGATTGTCGCAAAAACTTTCGAACTACGCATGATTGTCGTCCTCTTGCCGATCGATGGATTGACGTCCTGTTGATCTTGGTCGGTCCTCCTGGACCCTTGCCCGAAGCGTTGCACGATTTGTGCCGACACGTCCTCTCAGCCTCCTTTGAATCGGGCGACAAGGCGGTGAGAGTCACCGGGATAGAGCAGCCGCACCGCGGTGATGGTGCGCGCGCTGCGCCAGGTATAGCGGTCGATCACGAGGCAGGGTGCGCCGACGGCGATGTCGAGCGCTTCCGCCGTGCGATCGTCCGCGACGATGGCGCTGATCGTATGCTCGGCCTCTGTCCATGGAACATGGTGAAGCAGCCACGAGCCGGGCGGCTCACGCGAAAAATCCGCGGTCGCCGCATCCGGCACCGACGCGAGATCGATCAGCCTGTCCTCGACGGCGAAAGGAACCTTGTCGGCGCTGTGGCGGCAGGTGATCGCGACCACCTTGCCGGCCTTCTTGACGCCGAGGCGGTCGCGGTCGGCAGCGGTTGCGGCGCGGAGCTTGCGACCGATCAGCTCGTAGCTGTAAGCACGTCCGAGCGCGGTGATCTCGGCGCGCATGTCGGCGATCTTGAGCACGGCAGACTGGTGTTGCGGCCGGCGGACGAAGGAGCCGGCACGTCGCCGCCGCTCGATCAGGTCGGCTTGCGCGAGCTCCGACAGCGCCTTGTTCACGGTCATGCGCGAGCAGCCGTAACGCGCCACCAGTTCGTGCTCGAACGGGATGCGATGCCCGGGCGGCCACTCCCCGGTCAGAATGCACTTCTCGATATCGGCGCGAATCCGTTTGTAGAGCGTAGGCTGGTCGGTCGTATCAGTGGCGAGGCTCATGCAACGAGCCTCCGCACCGATGCGTTGAAGCGTTCGCGCGCGGCCTGGCGCAGTCTGTGCCGGCCGCCTTCGACGACCTTGTCGCCGCCGGCCCAGACGCAATCGATCGCACCGCTGCCAGCAGCAAAGATCCAGCCGTCGATGGCGGCGTCGCGCGCGCGTCCCGCCAGCGAGGGATGCGTGATGTCGAGCGTGACGATGTCAGCGCGCGCACCTGGCGTGAGACCGACGGACGTCTGTCCCAGTGCCCACGCGCCGCCTGCAAACGCATGATCGAACAGGGCGCGTCCCGTCGAGCGGCCTGCACCAGCAGAAAGCACGTTGCGCTCGCGGTGCTTGAGCCTTTGGCCATATTCGAGCTGGCGCAGCTCGTCGGCGACGCCGACCAGCACGTTGGAATCCGTGCCGATGCCAAAGGCGCCGCCGGCACCGACGAATTCGCGGGCCGGGAAAATGCCATCACCAAGGCTTGCCTCGGTGATGGGGCAGAGTCCGGCGACCGCGCCGGTCTTGGCGAATGCAGTGACTTCTTCATCCGTCGTATGGGTCGCGTGGATGAGGCACCAGCGTTGGTCGACGGGCGCGTGCTCCAGCAGCCATTGCACCGGACGTCGTCCGGACCAAGCCAGGCAATCCTCGACTTCCTTCACCTGCTCGGCGGCATGAATGTGCACCGGTCCGCCCTCAGCAAGCGGAATGATCGCCGCAAGCTCGGCCGGCGTCACAGCGCGCAAGCTGTGCGGCGCGATGCCGACATTCGCGCCCGGCAATTGTTCGATTGCCTTGCGGGAAGCAGCCATCAGCGCGGAAAATTGATCAACCGTACAGATGAAGCGGCGCTGGCCGGCATGCGGTGCTGTGCCCCCGAAGCCACCATGCGCATAAAAACTCGGCAGCAGCGTCAGCGCAATACCCGAGGCCTCTGCGGCCTGCGCGATGCGCGCGGCCATTTCGCCGATGCCGGCGTAGGGCGAGCCGTCGCGATCATGATGCAGATAATGGAATTCGCCGACGCGGGTGAAACCCTGCTCCAGCATCTCGACATAAAGCAGTGTCGCGACCGTTGCGACGTCGTCGGGCGTCATCGCCAGCGCGAAGCGGTACATCGTCTCGCGCCAGGTCCAGAAGGTATCGGTGCTGTCGCCGCGCAGCTCCGCGAGACCCGCCATGCCGCGCTGGAAGGCGTGGCTGTGCAAGCTCGCAAGTCCCGGAAGCGCGATTTCGTGGCGTTCGTCGCCGGTGGCCGGGGCCACGCCCGGCGTCACCTCGGCGATCGCGCCGGCGGTGATCACCACCTGCACGTCATTGGCCCAGCCCGAAGGCAGGAGCGCGGAGGCGAAATGCAGTCGTGTCATGTTTCCATGCCGGCTGGACAGAACCGCGACACGATTATATGTCTAGACATATAAGTCAAGCATCCCACGCGAAGGGACAGTTGCATGGCAGAGCGCTTCGACCGGATCTGGCATAACGCCCGGCTCGCCACGATGCGGGCCGACCGTCCCGATCTCGGCGAGATCGAGCACGGCGTGATCGCCGCGCGCGGCGGCCATATCGTCTATGCGGGCGCCGCGGCGGACTTTCCGACGGACGCGGATGCCATCGATCGGATCGATTGCGGAGGGCGTTGGATCACGCCCGGTCTCGTCGATTGTCACACTCATCTGGTCTATGGCGGCAACCGCGCCCATGAATTCGAGCTGCGCCTGAAGGGCGCGAGCTATGAGGAGATCGCGCGCGCCGGCGGCGGCATCGTCTCGACGGTGGCTGCGACGCGCAAGGCAAGCGAGGCCGAACTCGCAGCACACGCGCTGCCGCGGCTCGATGCGCTGATTGCCGAGGGTGCCACCACGGTCGAGATCAAATCCGGCTACGGCTTGGACACCGAGACCGAGATGCGGCAGCTGGCCGCCGCGCGAAGCCTGGGTCGTCAGCGGTCGGTCGCGATCCGAACCTCGTTTCTTGGTGCGCATGCCCTGCCGCCGGAGGCCGACGGCGACAAGGATCGCTACATCGATCTCGTCTGCAGGGAGATGTTGCCGGCGGTCGCGAAGGCCGGTTTGGCCGATGCCGTCGATGCCTTCATGGAGGGGATCGCATTTTCCGGCGAGCAGACGGCGCAGGTGTTCGAGACCGCGAGCGGGCTTGGACTGCCGGTCAAGCTGCATGCCGACCAGCTCTCGAATCTCGACGGTGCCGCGCTCGCCGCAAAATTCTCGGCGTTATCGGCCGATCACCTCGAGCACACCGACGAAGCCGGTGCAGCGGCGATGGCGAAGGCCGGAACGGTGGCCGTGCTGCTGCCCGGCGCCTTCTACTTCATCCGCGAGACGCAAAAACCGCCGGTCGAGGCGTTCCGCAAGCACGGCGTTGCCATGGCGCTCGCGACCGACTGCAATCCGGGCAGCTCGCCGCTGACCTCGCTTCTGCTCGCCATGAACATGGGCGCGACGCTGTTCCGGATGAATGTGGCCGAGTGCCTTGCCGGTGTCACTCGCGAAGGCGCGCGAGCGCTCGGCGTGCTCCATGATACCGGCACGTTAGAGGCCGGCAAATGGTGTGACCTTGCGATCTGGGACATCGAGCGCCCCGCCGAGCTGGTCTACCGCATCGGCTTCAATCCGCTGTACCGCCGGGTGTGGAGGGGGCAATGACGGAGCAGCGCGCGCCGATCGTCGTCAAGCCGGGCACGGTCAGCCTCGATGATCTCGCGCGCGTGCTCGAAGCCGCACCTGTCGTTCTCGATCCCTCGTTCTGGCCGCGCATCGATGCGGCCGCGGAGATCGTTGCAAGGGCTGCGCGAGCCGATGCCCCCGTCTACGGCATCAACACCGGCTTCGGCAAGCTGGCCTCGAAGCGCATTCCCCCGGACCAGACCGCGCTGCTCCAGCGTAATCTCATCGTCTCGCATTGCTGCGGCGTCGGTGCGGCGACGCCCGAACCGATCGTCCGCCTGATGATGGCGCTGAAGATCATCTCGCTCGGGCGCGGTGCTTCCGGCGTGCGCCGCGAGGTGATCGAGCAGTTGCAGGCCATGCTGGCGCGACGCATCTCACCGCTGGTGCCGCAGCAGGGTTCGGTCGGTGCTTCCGGCGATCTCGCGCCGCTCGCGCATATGACCGCTGTGATGATCGGCGAAGGGCAGGCGATCGTCGACGGCAAGATCGTATCGGGCCTCGAGGCGCTCGCCGCGGCCGGCCTGCCGCCACTGACGCTCGGTCCCAAGGAAGGGCTCGCGCTGATCAACGGCACGCAATTCTCCACCGCCTATGCCGTCTCCGGCGTGCTGCGCGCATTTCGCCTGGCTCGCGCTGCGCTCGTCACCGGCGCGCTGTCGGTCGATGCGGCGATGGCCTCGACGGCGCCGTTCCGCCCCGAGATCCAGGCGCTGCGCGGTCATTCCGGACAGATCGCGGCGGCGGCAACCTTGATGGCGCTGCTCGACGGCAGCGACATCCGCCTGTCGCATCTCGAAGGCGACGAACGCGTGCAGGATCCCTATTGCCTGCGCTGCCAGCCGCAGGTTGCGGGCGCGGCGCTCGACCTGATCGTGCAGGCGGCGCGGACGCTTGTCGTCGAGGCCAATGCCGTCACCGACAATCCGCTCGTGCTGGTCGAGACCGGCGAGATCGTCTCCGGCGGCAATTTCCATGCCGAACCGGTGGCTTTTGCCGCGGATACCATCGCGCTCGCGCTGTCGGAGATCGGCGCGATCAGCGAGCGGCGCATCGCGACGCTGGTCGATCCCGCGCTCAATTTCGGTCTGCCGCCGTTCCTGACGCCCGATCCCGGGATCAATTCCGGCTTCATGATCGCCGAGGTGACGGCGGCCGCGCTCTATGCCGAGAACAAGCAGCGCGCGGCCGCCTGCTCGATCGATTCGACGCCGACCAGTGCCAACCAGGAAGACCACGTCTCGATGGCCGCGCATGCCGCGCGACGGCTGTCGGACATGGCCGACAATCTCGCCACCATCCTGGGCATCGAGCTGCTGGTCGCCGCCCAGGGCATCACGCTGCGCGCGCCGCATGCAACCAGCGCGCCGCTCGCCGCAGTCATCGCCGCACTGCGCGAGCAGGTGCCGCCGCTCGGCGCCGACCGCTACATGGCCGGCGATCTCGCCAAGGCTGCAGCGCTGGTCGAGGCCGACGCGCTGCCGGCTGCGGCGCTCGCCGTGCTTTCAACCGACCCGTTTCCGACACTTGCCTGACGAGGTGTTCCGCATGAACCGCCGACTGGACAATGACCGCACCATCCGCGCACCCCGCGGCAGCGAAATCAGCGCCAAGAGCTGGTTGACGGAAGCGCCCTTGCGCATGCTCATGAACAATCTCGATCCCGACGTTGCAGAACGTCCGAGCGAGCTCGTCGTCTATGGCGGCATCGGCCGCGCCGCGCGCGACTGGGAGAGCTTTGACCGGATCGTTGCTTCGCTGCGCGAGCTCGAGGACGACCAGACGCTGCTGGTCCAGTCCGGCAAGCCGGTCGGCGTGTTCCGCACCCATGCCGACGCGCCGCGTGTCCTGATCGCAAACTCCAACATCGTGCCGCACTGGGCGACGCTCGATCATTTCAACGAGCTCGATCGCAAGGGCCTGATGATGTACGGCCAGATGACGGCCGGTTCCTGGATCTATATCGGCAGCCAGGGCATTGTGCAGGGCACCTACGAAACCTTCGTTGAAGTTGGCCGCCGCCACTATGGCGGCAGCCTCGCCGGCAAATGGATTCTGACCGCCGGTCTCGGCGGCATGGGCGGCGCGCAGCCGTTGGCTGCGACCATGGCCGGGGCTTCGATGCTGGCGGTCGAATGCCAGCCGAGCCGCATCGAGATGCGTCTGCGCACCGGTTATCTCGATCGCCAGGCCGCGACGCTCGACGAGGCGCTTGCGATCATGGCGGAGGCGACGAAGACGATGAAGGCCATCTCGGTCGGCCTGCTCGGCAACGCCGCGGAGATTTTTCCCGAGCTGGTCCGCCGTGGTGTCAGGCCCGACATCGTCACCGATCAGACCAGCGCGCACGATCCGATCAACGGCTATTTGCCGAAGGGCTGGACGCTGGCCGAGTGGGAGACTAAGCGGGCCACCGATCCAAAAACCGTGGAGCGCGCCTCGAAAACTTCGATGGTTGAGCACGTTCAGGCCATGCTGGATTTCCATGCGCAGGGCATTCCGACGCTCGACTACGGCAACAACATCCGCCAGATGGCGCAGGACATGGGCCTGAAGAACGCCTTCGATTTTCCCGGCTTCGTCCCCGCCTATATCCGTCCCTTGTTCTGCCGCGGCGTCGGGCCGTTCCGGTGGGCCGCGCTGTCGGGCGATCCCGAGGACATCTTCAAGACCGACGCCAAGGTCAAGGAGCTGATGCCTGACGACAAGCACCTGCACAATTGGCTCGACATGGCCAGGGAGCGCATCAAGTTCCAGGGCCTGCCGGCGCGGATCTGCTGGGTCGGGCTCGGCGATCGCGATCGCCTGGGCCTTGCCTTCAACGAGATGGTGGCGCGCGGGGAATTGAAGGCACCCATCGTGATCGGCCGCGATCATCTCGACAGCGGCTCGGTGGCGAGCCCCAACCGCGAAACCGAAGCGATGAAGGACGGGTCGGACGCTGTATCCGACTGGCCCTTGCTCAACGCGCTGCTCAATTGCGCCAGCGGCGCGACCTGGGTGTCCCTGCATCACGGCGGCGGCGTCGGCATCGGTTATTCCCAGCATGCCGGCATGGTGATCGTCGCCGACGGTACGCCGGAAGCGGCGAAGCGGATCGCGCGCGTGCTCTGGAACGACCCTGCCAGCGGGGTCATGCGCCACGCCGACGCGGGCTACGACACAGCGATCGAATGCGCCCGCGACAAGGGGCTCGATCTGCCGGGCCTGGCGACGTAGCCAGGCTCAGTCGCGCGCCAGCAGCCTCGGCATCGTGGTCTTCGCGCCATCCATGAAGGTCTGGACGGCATCGCGAACGATCGCGTCGAGATCGGCCGGGATTGGCGTCGCATAGATGAATTTGCGGATCGCGAGATAGAAAATGCGGCCGTGCAGGCCCCAGAACAGCTCGGTCTCGCGCTCGCCGAGCGGATGTGTCTTTGCTTCGGGCAGTTTCAGGTCGTGGCGCAGCTCGCCGGCCGCCGGCTCGATGATCTCGCGCCTGATGATGTCGAGATAGCGGCCGGTGATGCCGAACGACTTCATGCCAGAGAAGACGAAGATCCGCACCCAATTGTATTCGAACACGCGTTCGACATAGTCGAGATAGAAGCGCGTCAGCCGGGCCTCGAGCGATAGCGAGCGGTCGCGGATCATCGGCCCCCAATCGGGCGACCAGCGGCTGAGATAGACCTCCTGGTAGACACGCTCGATCAGCGCTTCCTTGCTCGGGAAGTGGCGATAGATCGCGGAGTGCGTGATGCCCAGGCGCTTGGCGAGCTCGCGCGTCTGGCCCTCGAAGCCGCGCTCGGCAAAGAATCGGATTGCCTCGTCCAGGATGGCGCGCTCGCGGTCGGCCGCACGCATGTTGCGGCGCTTTGGCGCGGACTTGCTGCCTGTCTCGGCCCGCTTCCGGACCGGTCGCTTCGCCGTTTTCTGCGCTTTGCGGGCCATTTCGTCGCTGAATCGCACGTCCAGCCGTCTTCATAGCCCAACGCGCATTTGTAACCAAATGGTCATTTCCTGTTGACCGGCTTCCGACGGCGTGTCAGGATTTTGAGACCAGATGGTTACAAATCTGGCGTCCCGGCTGATGAGCCGAGGGATCCGAGGAAACGGCGGTGAAGGCGAGGGCTTTCAGCTATCTTCGCGCTGCGACGATCGACCAGGCGCTGGACGCTCACGCGCGCGCCGGTGACGATGCGCGTTTCATTGCCGGCGGCCAGAGCCTCGTGCCGGCGTTGTCGCTGCGGCTGCAGGCGCCACGGCTGCTGATCGATATCACCCACATTGCCGAGCTGCGCGGCGTCAGGCGTGAAGGTGAATTCCTGCGTATCGGTGCGCTGACGCGCCATTGCGAGATGCTGAGCGAGCCGCTGATCGCCGAATTCGCGCCGCTGTTGCATGCGGCTGCGCCCTTCGTCGCCCATCCCGCGATCCGCAACCGCGGCACGTTCGGCGGCAGTGTCGCGCAGGCCGACCCGGCTTCCGAATTTCCGGCGATGACGCTGACGCTCGATGCCGAGATCGAGATTGTCGGGCCTTCGGGCAGCCGGCGCGTCAAGGCCGACGACTTCTTCGTCGACCTGTTCGAGACGGCTCTGCAGCCCGGCGAGCTGATCACCGCGGTCTTCGTCCCGCTGTTCAAGGCCGATCAGCGCTTTGCATTTGACGAACTGGCCCGGCGACGCGGGGACTATGCGCTGGTCGGTTGCGGCATGCTCGCGACCTGCACCGGCGAGCGCATCGACGACATACGGATCTCGTTCTTTTCTGTCGGCAATACGCCGACGCGGGTGAAGGGAACGGAGGCGACGCTCATCGGTTCGAGCCTTGGTGCTGAACGCATCGCCGCAGCGCAGGCCGCCCTCGAAGGTGATCTCGCACCACCTGAAGGCGACGAGGTGCCGCCGGCGATGCGGCTCCATCTTGCCCGCGTATTGCTCGGACGCATGCTCGGACGTCTCGGAGCGGGCGGATGAGCGGCTTCGACGAATCCCTTCTGGATGATGCGGACGAGACCGTGCGCGTTCGCTTCGTCGTCAACGGCCGCAAGGTGGCCTGTGAGGTCGCGCCGCGCGAGACGCTGGTCGATTGCCTGCGCAACGCGCTCGAGCTGACAGGCACGCATGCCGGCTGCGAGATGGGCGCCTGCGGCGCGTGTCTCGTCCAGCTCGACGGCCAAGCCGTGCACGCCTGCCTGATGTTCGCGGTGCAGGCTGACGGCGCCAGGATCGATACGATCGAAGGGCTCACGGAGAGCGGCGTAATCGCTGACCTCCAGGCCGAATTCCACCGCCGCAACGCTCTGCAATGCGGCTTTTGCACGCCGGGCATGCTGGTCAACGCCCACGAACTCCTCTCGCAGGTGACGCGGCCCAGTCGTGAGGACATTCGCGACGCGCTGTCGGGCAATTACTGCCGCTGCACCGGCTATGAAGCGATCGTCGATGCGATCGACGCCGTGGCAAAAGCGCGAAGCGAAAGCGGAGGCCCGATATGAGCGCGCCGCTGACCTCGCTGGATCGCCCGAATTCCTATATCGGCCGCTCCGTGCCGCGCCCGAACGCCAAGCGGCTGCTCGCCGGCCGCGGGCGCTATGTCAGCGACCTCCGGCTGCCGCGGATGCTGTATGCCGCGTTCCTGCGCAGCCCGCATGCGCATGCGAAGATCATTTCGATCGATGCTGGGCAGGCGCGAGCGCTCGAAGGCGTTCATCTCGTCGCGACCGGTGCCGATCTCGCAAAGATCTGCACGCCCTGGACCGGCACGCTCGATCATTTCAAGGGGATGATCTCGGCACCGCAATTACCGCTGCCGCTCGACCGCGTGGTCTGGGCCGGGCAGGCGGTGGTTGCGGTTGTTGCCGAGAGCCGTGCGATCGCCGAGGATGCGCTGGAACTGATCGAGATCGACTACGAAGACCTTCCGATCGTCGCCGATATCGACAGCGCGCGTGAGGGCGGCGGGCCGCTGATCAATCCTGGCAGTGCCAACAATGTCTGCTTCCGCAGCCAGCTCGACAACGGCAGCGTCGACGACGCCTTTGCGCGTGCGGCCCATGTGGTGGAGGAGGAGTTGTCCTTCGGCCGCCATACCGCTGTGACGCTGGAGCCGCGTGCCATCGTTTCCGATTACGATCCTTCGGCCGAGATGCTCACCGTGCATCACGCGACACAGACGCCATATCAGTTCCAGGACCTCTATTCGCGCCACTTCGGCATTCCGGAGGCCCGCGTTCGCGTGATCGCGACCGACATCGGCGGCTCCTTCGGGATGAAGCTGCATGTCTATCATGAGGACATGGCCGTGGTCGGCCTCTCGATCCTGCTCGGCCGCCCCGTCAAATACGTCGCTGACCGCATCGAATCGTTCGTCTCCGACATCCACGCCCGCGACCACCGCGTCCGCGCCCGGATGGCGCTTGATGCCAAGGGCGAGATCCTTGCGATGGACGTGCTGGACCTGACCGCAATCGGGGCGTTTTCGACCTATCCGCGTACAAGCGTGGTGGAGGGCAACCAGGTCATCCGCCTGATCGGCGCGCCCTATCGCTTCAAGAACTACCGCGCGACGCTCGAGGTGCTATTCCAGAACAAGGTGCAGACCAGCCAGTATCGCGCGGTCGGCCATCCCATCGCCTGCGCCGTCACCGAGCGGCTGGTCGACATGGCCGCAGCGAAGCTCGGTCTCGATCCCTTCGCGATCCGAGCGCAGAATGTCATCGCCGATGATGCCTATCCGCAGACCTCGCCGACCGGCTACCGTTTCGAGGCGTTGTCGCATCAGGCCTGCCTGAAGCGGCTGCACGAGATGATGGATCATGACGCGCTGCGCGCCGAGCAGGCGGAGTTGCGCAAGGGCGGCGTCTACCGCGGGATCGGCATTGCGGCCTTTGTCGAGATCACCAATCCAAGTCCCGCGTTCTATGGCGTTGGCGGAGCCCGTATCTCCTCGCAGGACGGTGCGATCATCAGCCTGACGCCATCAGGCGAAGTGCGCTGCCTGATCTCGGTCACGGAGCAGGGGCAAGGCACCGAGGCGATCATCAGCCAGATCGTGGCGGACCAGCTCGGCCTCGCGCAGGAGCACGTCAAGGTCATCACCGGCGATACCGAGGTGACGCCGCATGGCGGTGCGACCTGGGCCTGCCGCGGCGCCGGCATCGGCGGCGAGACTGCGCTCCAGGCCACGCGCGCGCTCAGGCGCAACATCCTGGAAATCGCTGCGCTCATCCTCCAGGAGCAGCCATCGGCACTCGACATCATCGATGGCGAGGTCGTCGACGCTGGCACGCGAAACCAGCGGATGCCGATCTCCGAGATCGCGCGCATTGCCTATTTCCGTTCCGATACGCTACCGCCGGGCACGCAGGCCCAGCTCACCGTGAGCCATCACTTCGCGCCACAGGGCTATCCGTTCGCCTTCACCAACGGCATCCAGGGCTGTTCGCTGGAGGTGGACGTCGAGACTGGCTTCATCAAGATGTTGAAGCATTTCATCGTCGAGGATTGTGGCCGGGTCATCAATCCGATGCTGGTAGACGAGCAGCTCCGCGGTGGCATCGTGCAGGGATTGGGCGCGGCGCTGTTCGAGGAATGCCGCTACAGCGAGACCGGCCAGCTCGTGAACGGCTCGCTCGCCGACTACCTCGTTCCGATGGCGATGGAGATGCCTGACATCGTCATCGCCCATGTCGAGACGCCGACCGCCGACACCGAGCTCGGCGCCAAGGGATGCGGCGAGGCGGGGACGGCGGCGGCGTCGGCCTGTGTGCTGAACGCCGTCAACGACGCGCTCGCACCGTTCGATGCGACGATCAATTCCATCCCGATCACGCCCGCAAGAGTCCTGAAAGCCCTGAAGCGATTCTAGAAAAAAGACATTGGAGGAAATCATGCCCAAATCCGGTTCGACCCTGAAAATATCCCGCCGCACCGCGCTCGCCGGTCTCTCGGCAAGCGCGGCACTGCTCGCCATGCCGCGGCTCGGGCGCGCTGCCGACGAAACGATCCGCATCGGCTTTCCGACCCCGCTGACCGGCCCGTTCGCTGCGGAGGCGCGCGACCAGGTCAAGTGCGCCGAGCTCGCGGTCAAACTCGCCAACGACAAGGGCGGCATCGGCGGCCGCAAGGTCGAGCTGTTGGTGCGCGACGATAAGCTCAATGCCGGCGAGGCCGCGACCCGTACGCTGGAGCTGATCGAGAAGGACAAGGTTCACGCCGTGGTCGGCGCGCTCTCCAGCGCCGTGCAGCTCGCGGTCAACGAAGTCACCCGCGCCCGCGGCGTGATCTATGTTTCGATCAGCCAGTCCGACACCATCAACGAGGCCAAGGATTTCAGCAAATATACCTTCCACGAGGCGCTGAACCCACACATGACGACCGCCGCCGTTGCACGGCAGACCCTGAAGAAGGGCATGAAGGTTGCCCATCTCGTCGCAGACTACGCGTACGGGCATGAGATGCTGCGTGGCTTCAAGCGCGCGCAGGCGGCGATCGGCGCGGACAATGTCGGCGAGATCCTGCATCCGTTCGGCGCTGCCGACTATTCCACCTTCATGCCGCGCCTGATGTCGCTGCGGCCGGACGTGCTCTGCATCTCCAATTTCGGCCGCGACCAGGCCAATGCGATCAAGCAGGCGGTTGATTTCGGCGTCAAGCAGCAGATGAAGATCGTCGTGCCGGTGATCCTGCACAACCAGCGGCTCGCGGTCGGCCCCGACGTGTTCGAGGGCGTGGTCGGCGGCGCCAACTATTACTGGGGCCTGGAGACGCAGAGCAAGTCCGCCGCCGCTTTCAACACCGCCTTCAAGGCAGCCAATGGCGGCGCCATCCCGACCGACTACGGCGCCTACGGTTATGCCGGCGTCGGGTCGCTGCTGGCGGCCATGCAAACCGCGGGTGGCACCGAGACCGACAAGGTCGTCGATGCCCTGGAGAAGCTGCAATACGACCTGACCAAGGGTCCGCAGCATTACCGCAAATGCGACCACCAGTCGGTGCAGCCGGTGCTGGTGCTGGAGTCCAAGAAGAAGTCCGCCATGGCCAGCGACAACGATCTGTTCGCCATTCTCGCCAACGACACCGGCTCCGACGACATGCTGCGCAGTTGCAGCGAGCTGGGCCACGCGACCTGAAGCCCGGGCAATGGACCTGTCGCTGATCATCATGCAGCTTCTTTCCGGGATCGCCCTTGGGGCGGTCCTGGTGATCACTGCGCTTGGACTGACGATCGTGTTCGGCATGCTCGGGGTGGTCAATTTCGCTCATGGCGCGCTGTTCATGATCGGGGCCTATGCGGGGCTGTATCTGGCGTCTCTCACCGGAAGCTTCTGGTGGGGATTGCTGCTGGCGCCCATCCTGATCGGCGCCTTCGGCATGCTGATCGAGTTCATCCTGATCCGAAGGCTCTATGGGCGCTCGATCGACGATCCGCTGCTCCTTACTTTCGGCCTCAGCTACATCCTGGTCGAGGGCGTCCGGATCGTGTTCGGCAGCGACGGCATCCCGTTTCCGACCCCGCCGCAGCTGATCGGCGTGCTCGATCTCGGCATCGGCTTCTTCCCGCGCTACCGCCTGTTCGTCATTGCGCTGGTGGCGGTGGTGCTCCTGGTGCTCTGGCTGACGCTGGAGAAGACCCGGATCGGCTTGATCGTGCGCGCGGGCGCCCGCGATCCCACCATCATGCAGGTGCTCGGTGTCGACATCGGCCGGGTCTGGCTCGCAATCTTCGGGCTAGGCGTCGGGCTGGCCGCGCTCGGCGGCGTGCTCGCGGGTCCCATGCGCAGCGTCAATCCGGAGATGGGATCGCTGGTGCTGGCGGAAGCCTTCGTGGTGACCGTGATTGGCGGCCTCGGCTCGATCGTAGGGGCCGTCGTCGCAGGTCTCATGGTCGGCATCTCGATCAGCCTGGTCGCGCTGTTCGCGCCGGAGATGGCGACCATCGTCATGTTCGCGCTGATGGCCGTGGTGCTGCTGATCCGCCCGCAGGGGCTGTTCGGCATCAGAGGGAGGACCGCGTGACCTCACCATCGAGTGGCGAAGCGGTCGCCAGACCGTCGTCCAACGGGCTCAGCCGGCTTCTCGAGCAACGCGTGTTGCTCTCCATCGCGGTGCTGGCTGTGTTGCCCTGGCTGCTGCCGTCCCACGCGCTGGCCGTCAACGTCCTGATCTATGGCGTCGTGGTGATGGGCTACAATCTGCTGTTCGGCTACACGGGGCTGTTGTCGTTCGGCCAGGCCGCGTTCTTCGGTGCGGGCGCCTACTTCACCGGCATTGCGATCGGCCGTTACGGCGTGCCCTGGTTCGCCGCGGTGCCGATTGCCGTCCTGCTCAGCACCGGCCTCGCCGCCGCGATCGGCATCGTCTCGACGCGCACCCGCGGCATCTACTTCTCCATGGTGACGCTCGCGCTGGCTCAGCTCGTTTATTACGTCGCGCTCCAGGCCTCGTCTTTCACCGGTGGCGAGAATGGCCTGCGCGGCTTTACCGTCGATCGCATCAGCCTGTTCGGCTTCCCCGTCAATTTCCTCGACCCCGTCAACAAATATTATGTGCTGATGGCCTTCGCCGCATTGGCCATGTGGTTCCAGTCGCGCATTCTGAACTCGCCCTTCGGGGCCGTGATCGAGGCAATCCGCGAGAACGAGCAGCGGGCGCGGGCCTGTGGCTATGACGTCGAGCGCAGCAAGCTGATCGTGTTCATGCTGTCGGGCGCGATCTCCTCGCTCGGTGGCTGCATGCTGGCGCTACATCTGTCGATCGTGCCGCTCGACATCCTGCATTACCAGACCTCGGGCATGATCGTGATGATGGTGCTCCTCGGCGGCGCGCGCAGCTTCTTCGGGCCGTTCGTTGGTGCAGCGGCGTTCCTGATTCTCGAGGACGTCATCTCGGTCTGGACCCCGCACTGGCAGCTCTTCGTCGGCGCGATCTTCGTCCTGTTCGTGCTGTTCCTGCCCAAGGGCATCTGGGGCACGCTGCTCGACACATTGGGTGTCGGAAAGGCGCGGCCATGAGCGGCGAATTGCTTCGTGCCGAGGGAATAGGGAAGCACTTCGGCGGCTTCGTCGCGCTCGAAGGCATCACCGTGTCTTTTGCGGCCGGACAGCTCACCTCGATCATCGGGCCGAACGGCGCCGGCAAAAGCACGTTCTTCAACATCCTCTCCGGCGCGCTGACACCGACGTCAGGCAAGCTGCATTTCAGAGGACGCGAGCTGAACGGCCTTCCGCAGCATCGGTTCGTGCATCAGGGCATCTCGCGCTCTTATCAGATCACAAACATCTTCCCGGACCTGTCGGTGCACGAGAACGTCCGCGTGGCGGCGCAGGCGCTGACCGTGAGCTACGACATCTGGCGCAACCGTGCCCGACTTACGGAGCTCAATGCCCGCGCTGATGCCGCACTCGACGCAGTGGGGCTATCTGGCAGGCGCGCCGAACTGGCGAAGTTCCTGTCGCATGGCCAGCAGCGCGCGCTGGAGATCGCAATTGCGTTGGTCTCGGAGCCGGAATTGCTTCTGCTCGACGAGCCGACCGCCGGCATGGGGCCGGAGGAGACCAAGGACATGGTCGCGCTGCTCGAACGGCTCGCCGAGAAGCGCACCGTGCTTCTCGTCGAACACAAGATGAAGATGGTGCTGGGCCTATCCAAGCGCGTCGTGGTGCTACATCATGGCCGCTTGCTTGCGGACGGCGCGCCCGATGAGATCAGGAGCAATCCGGAGGTCCGCCGGGTCTATCTCGGACAAAGTGAAGGCTATGGCTGAGACTGCATTGCTCGAAATTGAGGATCTCCACGCCTGGTATGGCGCGAGCCACGTCCTTCACGGCATTTCCTTGCATGTGCAGCCCGGCGAGGTCGTTGCCCTTGTCGGCCGCAACGGGGCCGGGAAGACCACCACGCTGCGGTCGATGATGGGCCTGATGCCGAAGGCGACGGGTCGCGTGCGCTTTGCGGGCCGGGAGCTTCTGCAGCTTCGCGCCCATCAGCGCTTCCATCTCGGCCTTGCCTACGTCCCCGAGGAGCGCCGCATCGTCCCCGGTCTCTCCGTGCGCGAGAACCTTCGTCTCGGCCTCGTCGCGGCAGGAAGCGACATCGATGAGCGCGTCGCGATCGACGAGATCGCCGAGACCTTTCCGCGCCTGAAGGAGCGCCTCGGCCAGGAGGGTGTCACGCTGTCAGGCGGCGAGCAGCAGATGCTGGCGATTGCACGCGCCTTGATCGCAAAGCCCAAGATGCTTCTGCTCGACGAGCCGTCGGAGGGCATCATGCCTGTGCTGGTCGAGGAGATGGGCGTGCTGTTCCGTCGGCTGCGCGACGAGGGCAAGACGCTGCTCCTGGTCGAGCAGAACGTCGAATGGGCGCTGCGGCTCGCTGACCGTGCCGTGATCATCGATCAGGGTGAAGTCGTGCATCAAAGCAGCGCCGCGGCGCTGCTGGCGGACAAGGACATCCAGGAGCGCTACTGCGCGGTCTGACTTTAGGCCACGACCCTGGATACGGCGCCGCCGAGGCGCTGGCGTTCCTTGGCGAGATACTCGTCGATCGCGTCGCCATGCATGGGCTTTGCGAAATAGTAGCCCTGGATGAAGTCGCATCCCAGCCGGCGCAGGGTGTCGAGCTGAGCGCGAGTCTCGACGCCCTCGGCGACGCAGGCGATCTCCATGTCGTCACAGAGGCCCGTGAGGGACTTGATGATCTTGTGGCTCACTGGATTGTCGTTGACGTCGGCGATGAAGCTGCGGTCGATCTTGATTTTGTCGAGCGGGAGCCAGTGCACGTGGCTCAGCGAGGAGTAGCCGGTGCCGAAATCGTCCAGCGAAATGCCGCAGCCCATCGCCTTCAATGCTGCGATCGACTGTTGTGCGCGTACGAAATCGAAGGTGACGGCGGTCTCGGTGATCTCGAAGTCGATCCGGTGCGGCGGCAGCCCGCTCTTCTCGACGATCGTGATCAGCGGCAGGATGCCCTCGGGCGAGCAGACGTCGTGGGCAGACAAGTTGAACGACAGGCGGATGTGGTCGGGCCAGGTCCTGGCCGTCGCGAGCGCGCGTACCAGGAGCGCCTGCGTCAGCGGCCGGATCAGGCCAATGCGCTCGGCGGCCGGAATGAAATCGGCCGGCGAAACCAGGCCGAGGCGGGAGCTGTGCCAGCGCGCCAGGACCTCGAAGCCGGCGGTATGCTCGCTCATGGCGTCCACGATCGGCTGGTACACCAGGTCCATCTCGGTGCTGAAATCGGCGGTGCGCAGCAAATTCTCGATGACGCCGCGGCTGCGGATCTCGGCCTCGAGCTCGCTCGAGAAGATCACGGTGCGGCCGCGCAGATGGCGCTTGGCGTGATAAAGCGAATAGTCGGCGCATTCATAGAGCGCTTCTGCCGTCGTTGCCGATTGCGGGAACAGCGCGAAGCCGATCGAACAGGACAGCCCGGTATGGGCGGTGTCGAGCTGGTAGGGCAGCTTGACCTGGTCACCAACACGTTCGCCGAGCCGCATCAGATCCGCATCGTCAGGGTCGCCGCACACGACGAGGCCGAACTCGTCGCCGCCGAGCCTGGCGAATTCCACCCGCTGCGGACCGAAGCCCTCGCAGACCTCGCGGATGCGCCGGCCCGCCTCGATCAGAACGCGGTCGCCAACCGAATGGCCGTAATTGTCGTTGATCGGCTTGAAGCCATCGAGGTCGATGATCCCGACCGCGACGCGAACGTTTCTGCGCTCGGCATCGGTGAACGCGCTCGACAGCTCGGCGAAGAAGCGGCGGCGGTTCGGCAATTCCGTCAGGGAATCGAGGTTGGCGAGGCGGAAGTTCTCGTCCGAAAGGGCCTGGGTGGCGGCCTGCTGCGCCAGCAGCGATTTGCGGCTCGCGACGAGATCGGCGAAGTCACGATAGTAGATGAACAGTACCGTCACCATCGCCCCCGACACGAGCAGATTGTTGACGGCGATCGCCTTCAGCGTCGGCTCGCCGGTGGCCCAGAAGAACACTACATAGGGCACGTCGACGACCAGCGTCACGATCAGTGCCGCCGAGCGCAGATGCATCAGCGAGAAGATGCAGCCGATCACGGTCACCGCCATGTAGAAGGCTACCTGACTCTTGGCGAAAGCATCGCCGTAAGGATAGAGCGCGAAGGACCATGCGGTGAAGCCTGCGCCGATCGGCGCCGCGATCCAGTTGGTAAAGCGCAGATTGCGCAGGATGTCGGCATCGGTGCGCACGACACGGCGCTGGCGCAGCCACCAGAATGTGCGAAAGCCTGTGATCGCGATCAACAGGGCGGGCACGATCATACTGAGCGAGGGCGGTGCCAGCGGCACATAGGTATAAGCCACCGCGATCGTGTTTGTGATCAGGATGAAATAGAGCAGCGGGATTTGTTTTGAGAAGGCGTCGAATTGCGCGCGCATCAGCTCCGGATTGTCGGCCGGCACCCGAAACAGCTCTGCAACGGCAGCTAGATGAGACTTCAAATTGGTGACAGGCATTGCAATATCAGCCCTGAATTCCTTCAAAACGGGGGCGATCTTGCACGGCGGGGGTAAAGGGGGCGTTAGATTGGAGTCCTCGCGAGAGGTTCGACGCGCCGCGGATCTTCTCGATCCGCGCACCGGTCAGGTTGCGTTAACGATATCCGGCGGCGGAAGTGCGGGGATTGGCTGAAAGAGCCCGCATAAGATGCGGTACGCTCTGCTAACCATATGCGCCGGCGCAACCTATTGTCGCACCGACAGCGGTGCGAGCCGGCATGCCGGCTTCACCTCTCCCCCGGAGAGAAGGAGAGGTGAAGATAGCGCGAGACGATCGCTATTTCTTCTCGAGCGCGGCGGTCTGCTTGGCGAGCTGCTTGTCGAAATCTTCCGACAGGGTTGTGGCGTAGGCTGCGAGCTCACCCGGCTTGACGAACGGGTTCGGTGCGCCGTCCTTCATTTCGGCGCGCTTGGCCTGCATGCCATAGACCTCCGGATGCGGCCCGAGCAGCACGTCGATCTTCATCGCCTTCACTTTGGCGTAGGTCGCACGGTAATCGTCGACGATTCCGGCGTGGGTCGGCTGGCCCACCAGCCGGTTCAACGCCACCGTGCCGCTACAGAAGAACAGCACCTCGCGGTCCTGATTGCCGTCCTTGACGGTCATCTCCCAACTCGTGCAGCCAGGCGAATGGCCGGGGGTGGCGTGAGCCGTCAGCGTGGTGTCGCCGAGCGTGATCTTGTCGCCTTCCTTCACGGCGCGATCGACCTTCACTGCGGGGAAGGCGAGGTCCTCGTTCTTCTCGTCGCCAGGATAATAGCCGCCTTCCAGCAGCGGCTTGTCGCGTTCGCCGGCGATCAGCTGCGCGCCGGTCTCCTTCTTGATTTCGGCGAAACCGCCGGTGTGGTCGAAATGCGCGTGCGTGTTGAGGATGATCTTGATGTCCGAGACCTTGAGACCGAGCTTGGCAATGTTGTCCTTGATCATGCCGGTGGATTCCGGAAGCGCCGTATCCATCAGGATCAGGCCTTGTGAGGTCTTGATGATGTAGACGGCGATGCCGTCAGTGCCGACATAGTAGATGTTGCCGATGAGCTGGAACGGCTCGAACGGCGTGGTCCATTTCTTGGTGACCACCGCCAGGAAGTCCTTGACGGTCTGCGCCTGCGCGCCGGTTGCGAGGAACGCCAGCGCGCACAGCGCGGCCGTGAACTTCTTCATGGTTTGTCTCCCGGGATTGTTCTTGCAGATTGTTCTTGCAGATTGTTCTTGTCGTCTTGATCGGGCGCGGCCTTCGCGCGGCCGGCCGGCAAGCTACGTCGTGCGAGGTGCGGCAGCAACGGCCACATGTCTGAAAAATTTCGTGGCATGCGTGGAATAACCGAGTCTGTCCGTTTTGAGCATGGCGGCCATTGCGGTAACGCGGCCGGGCGGGATTTGACCGCGCGCAGTCGGCTCGCCATACTTCGCCCCAAGGCGAGCCAGAAAGACTCGTCGGCATCGGGAGCTGAAATGACCAATTCGTTGTCCATCCTTGCGGGGACGCTGATTTCCCTCGTCTCCTTCACTTCGATTGCCTTCTCGCAGCCGGCCTGCGTCACCCAGAACATGGTGGTGCCGCCTGGGGCCAACAGCACCGACAAGGCGGGCCCGTTCTTCATCGATACGACGGGTCTCGACTTCAAGACGGCGCCTCCGACGCGTGATCCCGCCAATCCCAATTATCCACGCGCCACTGAGCTTCCTGACGGAACGCTGCCGCCAGCGGGTGCCGAGGGCAATTTCATCATCGGTCCCACCCACAATCCTGCGCCGGAGACGGTCGCGAAGGAGGGCGTGCCGCGCGGGACGACAAAATCTTTCACGCTGTCGTCGAAGGAGAGCACCATCTACAATCCCGGCCTGATCCGCGACGATCTTGCCGGTTGCACCAATTCCTCGATCATGACGACCGTCACGGCGCCGGACGACAAGTCGCACATGATCGTCACCACCAGCCATCCCGGCGTCTGGTCGCGCACTATCGACGTCTATGTGCCGGCGCAATATGTGCGCGGCAGCGAGGCGCCGTTCATCGTGGTCGGCGACGGCGGCTCCAACGCCTACAAGGATCTCGCCGTCACGCTCGACAATCTGATCGCGCAGCGCCGCGTGCCGCCGATGATCGCGATCCAGATCGGCAATGGCGGGCAGGACGCGCAGGGCAGTCAGCGCGGCCGCGAATATGACGCGGTGTCAGGCGCCTACGCGCAATTCGTCGAGCGTGAAGTGCTGCCGCTGGTCGAAAAGAATGCCGACGTCAGGCTGACCAAAAATTCCGATGGGCGTGCGACCATGGGGCTGAGTTCGAGCGGCGTGGCAGCCTTCACCATGGCGTGGTTCTATCCCGATCTCTATCACCGCGTGCTGGCGTTCTCGCCGACCATGGTCAACCAGCAATGGCCGCATGACCCGTCGCTGCGCGGCGGCGCCTGGGAATATCACAGCGCATGGCCGGGGCCGGCCACACCCAATCTCATCTCCAAGGCGGGCGTGCTCACGCCGGCCGAGCCGCCCGGCGTGCCGCTGATCGTCGCTGCGCCGACCAAGCCGATCCGCTTCTGGTTCTTCGGCGGCGACCAGGACCTGTTCTATCCGAACCCCACGATTCCCGACGGCATGCACGACTGGACCCTCTCCAACGCGCTGATGGCCAAGGTGCTGGCGGAGAAGGGCTACCACTATCAGTTTCTGTTCGTACGCAACGCCAAGCACGTCGACCGGCCCACGATCGCGCAGACGCTGCCGTCGGCGCTGGAGTGGGTCTGGAAGGGCTACGCGATCCCCTGAGCGAAGTGGCCTAGCGTCCGATCGTCACGCCGGCGGTCGAGCGCATGGCATCTTTGAGGCTCGTCGCGTTCTTGTCGTCGAGGACCTCTCGCGTCAGCACGGTGGTCTGGCCGGGCGTGTTGAGGATCGTCTCTCCGCGCGAAGAGGAGAGGCGGTCGGCTTTGTAGGATGACGCCCGATCGGTCGCGGGCGCATGGCGTGGCAGCTTGCCGGCGTCTGCAAACGATGTCTGCGAGACACAGAGGGCGGCGATCGCGGTCAGTCGCAATGATTTTGCGGGCATGCGATCTCCCAAATTCAGGGCGTTAGCCTATCATATGGGCTGGTCGTCGCAGGAAATAAGGGGTCAGGCGAGAGCGGCCTGGCGTTCCCGTATTGGTTCGCGGACCCGATCCGGTTTTCCCGGCTCCGCGAGCCGCGTAAAACTGCGCTGGCTCGCATGCGCGGGTGCTTCGACGATCACGCCCTCGCAGATGATTTGTCCGCCGAGCATCCTGAATTCCAGCTTGTCGTAGCGCGGCATCGTCTCGCCAGGCGCGGGCGGCAGCAGCCCGACGCTTCCTTGGATGTTCAGCGTGGCATCACCGGCACCGTGGAGGCGCGGATTCCACATCCTGATTCCGGTCTCCGCCCAGCGCTGCCGGATCAGCGCGGCGCGGTCGGCGGGTTCTGCGATCTTTGCACGAATCTTCGGCGCGCTGGTGATCCCCGGAGCGGGAGCCTCGAGGGCTGGCTCCGGCGCAATATCCGTGACGACGCTGGGCGTGCTGGCGACGACTTCCGCCGCGCTGGAGGCAAGCGCGACACGCGTGTCGTCGAGGGTTGAGCAAGTATCCACGTCGACGGCGGAGGAATGCTCGTCGTTGATGGCGAAAGCGGGGGCATCAACCGGCACGACCTCGACAGACGAGGCCTTCTCCGCGACAACGGGCTCAACGTCGGCCGCGGGTTCGGGAGATGGATCGCTGTTGATGATGAGTTCGGGGACGTCGACCGTCTCACGCTCGACATCGATGGTCGCGACCGAAGCTTCCTCCACGACGACCGGCTCGACTTCCGCCGCCGTCTCCCGGGTTGAATCGCCGCTGCCGCTGACATCGGCTGGCGCTTCCGACGGGCTCTCCGCGATGACGGGTCTGGCGGTCCCGTCTTCGGCGGCTGAAGCGGCGGCCACAACGTCGCAGTTTGACGTATCCGCGCTGATGCTGGTGTCCAGAGCCGGAGCGGCTTCTAAAATGTCGGCAACGAGGCCGGACGAGGCGTCCGCGGCATCAGGCGCGACGTCGATGCTGCCGCCGTGCGGCGCGGGCCGGAGCCGGTTGAACGCCCATTTCACCGCGGGGATGCGGCGCAGCAACGATATCAGTCTCGAAAGCACTGGGAGTTGTCCAAGAGGTACTCGGCTTGAGGCCATCGCTGATTCGCCAGCAATGTAAAAATCCCCGGCTGTCACACTGATGTCAATGTAGGTGGGACCAATTGCAGAACATCGGCGCCTCCGTTACGCGCGCGTGACGGAGGCGAACGTGATCGGCGATGACAGGCTTTGGCCGCACGAAGATGATTGACTGAAAGAGCCGGAGCGATAGACAAGCCACGTCTCGAGGTACCTCGGACGCTGACTACGCACAGCCCGCCCTATCTGGAGAGGGACTGACGCCTCTCCAGATTTCCGATCGATACCGGCCTACTTTCCCGCGCCGGAGCCGGAGCCCGCGCCGCCGCCGGCCTGGCTGCCCATGTTATTGGTGTTACTGCCACCGGCGCTCGGAGCCTGCTTGCCCTTGCTGTCGGCGGCCTCGTTCTGCATGTTCGATGACGTGCCGGTCGTCATGCCCTTGGTCGCGGGGCCCCGGGACGAGGGCCCGACGTCGCCTTGGCCGGATGCGCCTGGGGCGGGCTGTGTCTGCGCCAAGGCGCCGCCGGTCGCCAGCGCCATGATGCATGCGGATGCCAAAATGATCTTCTTCATCTGGTTTCCTCCTGGGTTGATTTCAGTACAACTTGCGCGCGGAGCGGACGTTCCTCACAGGGGAGCGCCGCGAGGGATCATGACAAACGCGTTGCGGCGCTTGTCGAGGTTCCCTGTACAGCTCTATCGAGAGTTTGGAACATCGGGCATCTGGTGTAAGGACGAGGCATGAAAAGGATACTGACTCTCGCAGCGGTTCTGCTCTGGTCCACGATCGCAGTCGCGCAGGAGCGCGCCATCACCGTGGCCTCGACGACGTCGACGGAACAGTCGGGGCTGTTCGGTTACTTGCTGCCGCTGTTCTCGAAGGCCGCGGGCATCGACGTGAAGGTCGTTGCCGTCGGCACGGGCCAGGCGCTCGACATCGGGCGGCGCGGCGATGCAGACGTCGTGTTCGTCCATGACAGGCCCGCCGAGGACAAGTTCATGTCCGAAGGGGAGGGCGTGAAGCGCTTCGATGTGATGTACAACGACTTCGTCATTGTCGGGCCGAAGAGCGATCCCGCGAAGATCGCCGGCGGCAAGGACGTGGCCGAGGCGCTGCGCAAGATCGCGGCCGCGAAGGCGCCGTTCATCTCGCGCGGCGACAAATCCGGCACGCACGCGGCCGAACTGCGGCTGTGGAAGGAGGCAGGCATCGACCTCGGTGTCGCCAAGGACGGCTGGTATCGCGAGATCGGCCAGGGCATGGGCCCGGCACTCAACATGGCGTCGTCGTCGAACGCCTATCTGCTGTCGGACCGCGGCACCTGGTTGTCATTCAAGAACCGCGGCGAGCTCGCCGTCCTGACCGAAGGCGACAAGCGGCTGTTCAACCAGTACGGCGTCATGCTGGTCAATCCGGCCAAGCATGCGAACGTGAAGGCGCGGGACGGGCAAGCCTTCATCGACTGGCTGATCTCTTCGAAAGGGCAGGAGGCCATCGCCGGCTACAAGGTCGGGGGCGAGCAGCTATTTTTCCCCAACGCGTCCCACTAGCAGGAACGCGACGGTCGACACTGCGACGCTGAGTGCGAGCAGGATCAACCCGAGCCCGAGCGCCAACGGCAGATCGCCCTTACTGGTCTCCAGCGCGATCGCTGTCGTCATCGTACGCGTGAAGCCGCGGATGTTGCCGCCGACGATGAGGATGGCGCCAACCTCCGCAATCGCGCGGCCGAAGGCTGCGAGAAAGGCGGTCAGCAGTGAGGTCCGGCCCAGCGCGAACAGCAAGCCGATGCTGCGTAGCGTTGACAGCCCGTCGATCCGCGCCAGGTCGCCATACTCCGCCCACAGCAGGCTCGCCGGCCGGTGCACCAGTGCGACCACGATCGGTGTGGCGAGCAGCGTCTGCGCGACCACCATGGCCGCCGGCGTGAACAACAGGCCGGCGACCCCGAGCGGGCCGGAGCGCGACAGCAGAAGATAGAGCGCGAGCCCGACCACGACCGGCGGAAGGCCAAGCAAGGCATTGGTGAGGACGATGATGACCTGCCGTCCGCGGAACCGGGTGATAGCAAGCAGCGCCCCGAACGGCGCCCCAATTAGAAGCGCGAGGATGCTGGCGGTCAGGCTGACGCGCACCGAAAGCCCGACGATGCCCAGAAGCTCTGCGTCGGCCTCGCCGATCAGCGTGAATGCGGCGCCGACGGATCGCGCGAAGTCGTTCATCCGTGCCTGAGCTTCGGCGCCAGCCGCCATGGCTGGGGTCCGTCAATTCCGGGACTGCGGAGCTGCGTCACGTCTGATTCCCTGCAAGTATCCAGTGGCCCGGCCGCCGCAGCAAAAGTTTCCAGGCAGCAGGCCAGTCACAGAATACTCGCGTGGACCGGTTTGGAAACCGAATTCGACCGGACATCAAAGTCGCGGGCTGCCTGGCAGCAGCTTCCCTTTGATATTACCGCTTGACGCTGGCCGATGCCGAGAGCGTGGGGGATGCCTCAATGCTCTGCTGCCAATAATTCTCGATCTGCTCGACCAAGGCGGGCGGCAGCGGAACGTAGTTGAGCGTCTCGGCCTGCGGCTTTCCGTTCTCCAGCGACCAGCGGACGAAATCGATGGCGGCCGCCGACCTGTCAACGGATTTGGGCGCCTTCGGCATCAGCACGAAAGTCGTGGCCGTGATCGGGTAGGCGTCTTCGCCGGGCGCATTGGTGAGGACGAGATGGAAATCCTTGTCCGCCTTCCAGTCCGCACTCGCGGCCGCCGCCTGGAACGATGCGGCGTCGGGAATGACGAAATTGCCGGCGCTATTCTGCACTCGACCGAAGGAGATCCGGTCGAGCCGCTGCAGTGCGTAGCTGTATTCGAGATAGCCGATCGCGCCGGGGACGAGGCTGACGAGCGAGGCGACGCCATCATTGCCCTTGCCGCCGAGGCCAAGCGGCCACTCGACGGAGGTCCCTTCTCCGACGCTCGCCTTCCACTGCGGGTTGACCTTGGACAGGTAGTTCGACCAGTTGAACGTCGTGCCCGATCCGTCGGTGCGATGAACCACCGTGATCGGCGCGTTCGGTAACCTGATGTCGGGGTTGACCGCGCGAATGGCCGGGTCGTTCCAGGATTTGAGCCTGCCGAGATAGATATCGGCGAGCATCTGGCCGGTGAAGCGGATCTGGCCGGGCTTGACTCCGTCGATATTGACGACAGGCACGACCCCGCCGATCACGATCGGAAATTGCATCATGCCGAGCTTGTCCAATTCCTTGGGGTCCATCGGCATATCGCTTGCGCCGAAATCGACGGACTCTTTCTTGATCAGGCCGACGCCGATGCTCGAACCGACCGCCTGGTAGCTGACGATGTTACCGGTCTTCATTTTATACGCATCGATCCATTTCGCCATCACAGGCGAAACGAAGGTTGAGCCGGCACCTCTGATCTCAGCCGCTAGGCTTTGCGTGGCGACGAGCAGAGCGGTGAGGATCACGGGGAGTGCGATGTGTTTCTTCATATGCACGACGCTAACAGCTCGGGCACGAAACAGATGTGGTCTATGTCACAAAACTGCCGTGAATGCTTGTGTGAGGCGCGTCACGAGCAACAGACGACGAGCGGCCGCACGCAGCGCCTTTGGCGGCACGAACCGCGATGCGTGCGTCAGCTCAGATCAAGCTGCGCAGCACTTCAACGAGCCGGGCACACTCCGCCTCCGTTCCGACCGTGACGCGCAGGAAGTCCTCGATGCGCGGCTTTCCGAAATGACGGACCAGAACGCCACGCTGGCGAAGCGCTGCCGCGAGATCTGCTCCGCTCCGGCCTCGATGGCACGCGAAGACGAAGTTGGCGAGCGACGGCAACACCTCGAAGCCAAGTTGTCCAAGGTCCCGGGCCAAGGTTTCGCGGCTTGCGATGATACGAGCACGGGTGTCTCTGAACCAGCCCTCGTCCTCGATCGCGGCGATGGCGCCGGCGATCGCGAGGCAATCGAGCGGATAGGAGTTGAAGCTGTCCTTCACCCGTTCCAGCGCTTCGATCAGCGGTCGTTGGCCGATGGCAAAACCAACCCGTAGGCCAGCGAGTGAGCGCGACTTCGAGAAGGTCTGGATGACCAGCAGATTGTCGTGGCGTGCAACCAGCGGCACGGCGCTCTCGGCGCCGAAATCGACATAGGCCTCGTCCACCACCACCAGCCGGTCCGGCTGTTCGGCCAGCAGGGATGCGATTGCGTCGCGCTGAAGGGCGATGCCGGTCGGAGCGTTCGGATTGCAGAGCAGGATGGCACTCGATGGTCGCCGGTAGTCGGAGATATCGATCCTCATCGCAGCATCGAGCGGCACCTCGTCATGCGCTATTCCATAGAGGCCGCAATAGACGGGGTAGAAGCTGTAGGTGACGTCGGGGAATAGAAGCGGCGTATCGTGCTTCAGAAGCGCCTGGAAGGTGTGGGCCAGAACCTCGTCGGAGCCGTTGCCGACGAACACTTGCTCGGGCGCCACATCGCAATGGGCCGCGATCGCCTCGCGTAGGCGCGTCGCGCGAGGATCGGGATAAAGGCGCAGCCGCTCCGCGGCCGATGCGATCGCCGCCAGCACGCGCGGCGAGGGCGGGTAGGGATTCTCGTTGGTATTGAGCTTGACGATGCCGTCCTGCCTGGGCTGCTCGCCGGGGACATAAGGCGAAAGCGTGTGGACGACCGGACTCCAGAAACGGCTCATGAGCTCCAATCCGAATTTGATCGGGGCACAGTAGGGTATGCGGGACCTCGGCGGAAGTGCGCCTGCATTCAGCATTCCAGGCAAATCCGCACGAGACTTACTGCCGGGGGCGTTCCCGCAAGCGCGACCCCTATGCTAGGGTCGTCGCACCACTGCCCAGAATGAAAACAAGAATGAAGGCCGGTGCGCCCCAGGGCACTGAACGGCCGAAAAGCGAGGAACACATGCCGGGTGCAGCCCTTCCCACCGCTCCCTCGATTCCAACCGCGCCCGTGACCTCAGCCGTTCTCGACCGCTTGCGGGCCATTGTCGGCGACAAAAGTCTGATCCTGGACGAGCACGACAAGCGGCCCTTCGTGACCGACTGGCGCGGCGAGTTGGCGGGGCGGGCCGCGGCGGTCGTGCGTCCGGCCAGTACCGCGGAAGTCTCCGCTGTCGTCAAGCTCTGCTACGACAACGGCATTGCCATCGTTCCGCAAGGTGGCAACACCGGGTTGATGGGCGGCGCCACGCCGTGGCCCATGCACCGCGGCATCGTGCTGTCGCTCGGTCGCATGAACGAGGTGCTGAATGTCGATTCCGTCGGCTACGCCATGACTGTGGAGGCAGGCTGCATCCTCGAGACGCTCCAGAACATAGCCGCGCGCCACGACCGCCTGTTTCCGCTCAGCCTGGGTGCTCAGGGCTCGTGCATGATCGGAGGCAATCTGTCCACTAATGCCGGCGGCGTGCAGGTGCTGCGTTATGGAAATGCGCGAAATCTGGTGTTGGGTCTCGAGGTCGTGCTGGCTAACGGCGATGTCTGGGACGGTCTGCGCGCACTCAAGAAGGACAACACCGGCTATGACCTCAAGCATCTGTTCATGGGCGCCGAAGGGACGCTCGGCATCATCACCAAGGCGGTGCTGAAACTCTGGCCGGCGCCGAAAGACGTGTGCACGGCATGGCTCGCAATTCGCGATCCCAAGGCAGCCATCGACCTTCTCTCGGAGGCGCATGCCGCTTCCGATGACAATGTCGGCTCCTGTGAGCTCATCAGCCGTGCGTGCGCCGACATGGTGCTGCGCCACATTCCCGGTACCCAGGATCCTCTCAAGGCTGAGACCGAATGGTATCTCCTTCTCGAATGGTCGTCGGCCCGGCCACGGCAGGACGGTGGCACGGGCATGTCGGAGAGGATGGAGCTGTTCCTGGCTGACCAACTTGAGGCGGGCCGGGTGCTGGATGCTGTGATCGCGCAAACCGAAGCGCAGTCGCGCAACATGTGGCGGATTCGCGAGAGTGTGGCCGAGGCATCGCGTACCGAGGGTCCGGGCTTGAGCTACGACGTGTCGGTCGCTGTCTCCAGGATTCCCGAGTTTATCGACAGCGGTCTTGCGGCCGTGCTCGCTATCCTGCCGGCAATTCGCCCCTATCCGCTCGGCCACATCGGAGACGGCAATGTGCACTTCTCCTTCATGGGCCCGAAGGGCATGGACCGCGATACGCTCAACCAGTACTCCGCGGCGATCACACGGACCGTCAACGACCTCGTCACGTCCATGGGCGGCTCGATCTCGGCGGAACATGGCATCGGCATCGAGAAGCTCGACGAGCTCCAGCACTACCGCTCCCGGACCGAGCTCGACATCATGCGCACGATCAAGCGGGCGCTCGATCCCAAGAACATCATGAATCCGGGCAAGGTGCTTCGTCTCGGTTAAGCCGCTACGCCTCGAGCCCGGTGCTCCTCGCACCCTTGCGCCCTCCGGGGACGGGATGCCGCGGATAGGCCGGGCCAAACACGCCGGGGCACCAAATCACGCCGTTTGGCGGCCGAAAGGCGGCTTTATTCCCGCCTTGGATGCTTTAAGGAAGGGACAGGATCAGGTCGCAGCCGCCCGGGGGCGGTGCTAGACCCTGATGCAGGAACAATGGGCGGGGCCGATATGGCACGTCCGCAAGGATGAAGGATTTGAGGCAATGATCCAAACCGTTGGCATCATCGGGGCAGGGACCATGGGGAACGGCATCGCGCAGATTTGTGCCGCGGCCGGGCTTTCGGTCGTGATGGTTGATATTTCCGATGCGGCGGTGAACCGCGGGATTTCGACGGTTGGCGGCAGTCTCGAGCGCCTGGTCAAGAAGGAGAAGATGTCGGCGGGCGATCGCGACGCCACGCTCAAGCGCATCACCGGCACCACCGACCGCGCCAAGCTCGTCGATTGCGATCTCGTCATCGAGGCCGCGACCGAGAACGAGGAACTCAAGGTCAAGATCCTGACGGATCTCTGTGCGACGCTGTCGCCGCGGACACTGCTCGCCACGAACACCTCATCGATCTCGATCACGAAGCTCGCCGCGGCGACCGACCGCCCCGACCGCTTCATCGGCATGCACTTCTTCAACCCGGTTCCGGTCATGGCGCTGCTGGAGCTCATCCGCGGCTTGCAGACCTCCGACGACACCCACGCCAAGGCGCTCGATTTCGCCAAGCGCGTCGGAAAGGTGGCGATCACGGCCAAGAACAGCCCGGGCTTTGCCGTCAACCGCATTCTTTGCCCAATGATCAACGAGGCGATCTTCGCGCTGCAGGAGGGGATTGCGACGGCGGAAGAGATCGATGCCGGCATGAAGCTCGGCTGCAACCATCCGATCGGGCCGCTGGCGCTTGCCGATCTCGTCGGGCTCGACACCATGTTGTCGGTGATGGAGGTCTTTTACAAAGGCTTCAACGACCCCAAATACCGTCCAGCCCCCTTGCTCAAGGAAATGGTCGACGCCGGCCATCTCGGCCGCAAGACAGGGCAGGGCTTTTACACCTACAGCGCCTGACAATGGCGCAGGCGGCGGGCGTCGAGTGCTCGCCGCCAGACCCCGCGATTTGCGCTGCGACAAAGACGCCGCGCGCGATCGGCCCGACAATGTCGAACGGGCGGCCTGCGGGAACAACGGAACGGATAATAAGGGACATGTCGGATCGACTGAAAGCCGAGCGCGAGGCTGCGGCCGCGCGGCGGAACTTGCTGACCCAGGATGCGATCGAGCGCACCGGGATCACCGAAGAGATGATCGGGGAACTCGTCACCCGTTTCTATGGCCGCGTCCGTGAGGATGCGCTGCTGGGGCCGGTGTTCGCGATCGTGCAGAATTGGGACGAGCATCTGGCCAAGCTCCGGGATTTCTGGTCGTCGGTCGCTCTGATGAGCGGCCGCTACCATGGCTCGCCGATGCGGGCGCATATGCCACTGAACCTGGTCGGAGATCATTTCGACCGCTGGCTCGATTTGTTCGAACAAACCGCGCGCGAGGTCTGCCCGCCGCAGGCCGCCGCGCTATTCATCGACAGGGCGCGCCGCATCGCTGACAGCTTTGAGATGGCGTCGGCCACCTTGGCCGGTCGTATCGCCGCGCCGCGTCACGTGCTCCGTTCCTAGAATACAAAATGCCTGCCTGAGAAATGCGCAAGCCGCATTGATGGCGCTACGGTCGCGCCGAGCGTCGGCGCATTTGCACCAATACCGACAGCATTGACCTGATCTGCAAAATCATCATGCCGGTCGCGTAGCGTGACGTTGCAATTAGAAAAATGCGCGTAAATGCGCGTGTTCGCGTTCAATCAATGCGAGCATAACCGTGTGATGCACTGCGGGAAAAAATCTTTGCCTTTTTTTCGGCAGAGTTCCAGCGCCTGCTTGTGGACATGTCGCGTGCATCGTTCAACACATCCTCTTCATCCTCCGACAACACAGCGGAATCCGAAGCTGACGCGTGCACGGAGCAAACCCGGCGGGCGCTGTTGATGAGCGCGCTGGCCACGACGGCGTGCCTCGCCTGTTCCACGCAGGTGCACGCGGGCGAGGATGCGCCCGGCTCCGACGAGCGGCCTCAGAAGGGCGATCTGCTCGTATTCTCCGAAGGCGATCAGGAGGGAAAGCCCGTCACCGAGGCCGATCTGTCGGCCGGCGGACCGCCGGTGCATGCCTGGCCGAAAGATCCAAAGACATCGGTCGTACGCAGCGCCTCGCGCCTCAACGAGATTCTGATCATCCGCCTCGACCCCGCCGAGCTCGACGAGCAGACGAAAGCGCGCGCTGTCGACGGCATCCTCGCCTATTCGGCAATCTGCTCGCATGCCGGCTGTCCTGTCACGGCGTGGGTGAAGAGCGATGTCGGCGACAAGGAAGTGCTCAAATGCATGTGCCACAACTCCGAATACGATCCTCGCGCGGGCGCGCAGGTCGTGTTCGGGCCGGCGCCGCGACGGCTCGCTGCGCTGCCGCTGGCGCTGGCTGACGGCTCGCTCAGCGTCGCCGGAAACTTCGTCGGAAAGGTAGGTGGCGCGCAGCCGGGATGATGGGCGTGCGGGTTGTGCCCGCGTCATGAGAGACCGCATCCGCCGATGGGTGGACGACGGGACGAACGACAAGAATTCAAAACAAGAATTCAAAACGGATGAAAAGGGGAACGCCATGACCAGGAAGCAGTGGTTACTGTCCGGCTTCGTCGCCTTCACGTGTCTTGCATCGACTCTTGCCTCGACCGCCGCCGTATCAGGCCCGATCGAGAACTACGCGCCGGTCACCGCGCAGCGGTTGGAAAACCCGGAGCCCGCCAACTGGATGCTCTACCGGCGCACCTATGATGGGCAGGGCTACAGCCCGCTCGACCAGATCAACACCTCGAACGTGAAGAACTTGACGCCGGTCTGGACCTTCGCGACCGGCGTGGTCGAAGGCCACGAGGCGCCGCCGATCGTCAACAACGGTGTGATGTTCGTGGCAACCCCGATGGGGCAGGTGATCGCGCTGAACGCCAAGACTGGCGACGAATATTGGCGCTACAAGCGGCAGCTCCCCGACGATTTGTTTCAGTTGCATCCGACCAGCCGCGGCGTCGGCCTCTGGGAGGACAAGCTCTATCTCGCCACCACCGACGACCATGTCGTCGCGCTCGACGCGAAAACCGGCAAGGTGGTGTGGGACACCAAGGTGCAGGACTACAAGAAGGGCCAGTACATGACCCTGATGCCGCTGATCGTCGACGGCAAGGTCATCGTCGGCGGCTCCGGCGGCGAGTTCGGCGTGCGCGGCTATGTCGCCGCCTATGATGCCAAGGACGGCAAGGAGCTGTGGCGGACCTATACCATTCCGGGCGAAGGCGAACCCGGCCACGACACTTGGCAGGGCGAGGACTGGAAGAACGGCGGCGGCTCGGCCTGGATGACCGGCAATTACGACAAGGACACCAAGACGATCTATTGGGGCGTCGGCAACGCCGCGCCGTGGCCCGGTGAGATGCATCCGGGCGACAATCTCTATACTTCCTCGGTGCTCGCGCTCGATCCGAACACCGGCAAGATCAAGACCTATCACCAGTATCACCAGAACGATTCCTGGGATTGGGACGAGGTCGAAGCGCCGATGTTGATCGACCTGCAACGCGACGGCCGCAACATCAAGAGCCTGGTCCATCCGGGACGCGATGCGATCTTCTGGATACTCGAGCGCACGCCGACCAAGATCAACTACGTCGCCGGCTGGCCGTTCGTCTCCACCGACGTCTGGAAGGGCATCGACGCCGAGAGCGGCAGGCCGATCGTCGATCCCGCGCACAAGCCGATGGTCGGCAAGCGCGTGGAGTTCTGTCCGTCGCTGTGGGGCGGCAAGGATTGGCCGTCGGCGGCCTACAGCCAGAAGACCGGCCTCGTCTACGTGCCCGCCAACGAGAATTTCTGCGGCGGGTTCACCGGCGAGAAGGTTCCGCTCAAGCCCGGCGAGCTCTGGCTCGGCACCAAGCCGGAGGACATCGGGCTGAAGACGAAGCCCGGGGCGGATCATTTCGGCGAGCTCCAGGCCTGGGATCCCGTGACGGGCAAGAAGATGTGGCAACACAACTTCCCGAAATCGCAGCTGTTCGGCTCGGTGACGGCGACCGCGGGCGATCTCGTCTTCGTGGGCGGCACCAACGACCGCAACTTCCGCGCCTTCAACGCGAAGTCCGGCGAGCTGTTGTGGGAGCAGAAGACCAACTCCGGCATCATGGGCATGCCGGTGTCCTATGAGATCGACGGCACGCAATACATCGCGATCCAGTCGGGATGGGGCGTGGATGCACAGCGCATCCAGGATGCACTCGTGACCAACAATATCGGCATCGAAGCCAACGTGCCGCAAGGCGGCGTGATCTGGGTGTTCGCGCTCAAGAAATAAGCTCCGCTGGCGGATCGAAAGAAGCGGAGTGTCAGGGGGCAAATGCGGCGGACGTCAGCGTCCGCCGCATTTTGCGTCGGCGTCTTCCCTTCTCCCCTTGCGGAAGAAGGTGGCGCGAACGCCGGATGACGGGCTCCATCCGCGCATCTCAATATGCGAGATTCGCGCAGGCATACCCCCCACCCAGCGTGATCGTGGCAACCGGCGTCGCTGCCCTCTCCCGCAAGGGGGAGGGCACATCGATGCGCTTCGGCGAAGAAGTAGAGCCGATAATCACGACGTCAAAACGCCGATGTGCCAGATCGCTACTTCCCCTCGCGCTCGACCTTGTCCTTTTCCTTCTGGTTCATCTCGCGAACCTTGGGATCTGGATTGTGCTGTCCGGTGGTCTGGGTGGTCGAGGGCGGCGTGGCATTGGCGTTGGGCACAGAGTTCTGGTCCGGCGTGCTGGGGCGCGTCGCCGTTGTCGGCGGCGTGGTGTTGCTCTGGGCGTATGCGCCAGTGGCCGTCAAAAGAAAGGCGCTCGACAGCAACGAGACTGCGAGCGCCTTTGAGATATGGGTCATCGATCTGCTCCTGTCAGATCGATGCAAACGGCGCGAGGCCGCCTTGTGTTCCCGCCTTTACGCTTCCAATTGCTTGCCGAGCGGAAGGCTGCGGATGCGTTTTCCGGTCGCGGCGAAGATGGCGTTCATCAGCGCCGGCGCGAATGGCGGGACGCCGGGCTCGCCCACGCCGCTCGGCGGCGTGTCGGGTCCGGGCGGCACGATGTAGACGTTGGTCACCGCAGGGGATTCGTCGATCCTGAGGACCTGGAAGTCGTCGAAGTTCTTCTGCTGCACCTTGCCGTCCTTGAAGGTGATCTCGCCGTATTTGGCGAGACTGAGCCCCATGATCGCCGCGCCCTCGATCTGCGAGGCGATGCGCTCGGGGTTGACATAGGTGCCGCAGTCGATGGCGGTGTCCACCCGCGGCACCGTCAGCTTGCCCTTGTCGTCGACGGCAACCTCGACGATGGTCGCGATATAGCTGACGAAGCTGCGGTGCACGGCGATGCCGAGGCCATGGCCCTTCGGCACCTGACGTCCCCATTGGCCCTTCTCGGCGACCAGTTCGACCACCTTGCGCAGGCGCGCGGTGTCGATCGGATAGCTGTCCAAGGGCTCGCCGTAGTTCCACATGTCCTTCACAGCAGGCTTGACGATGCGCGGGCTGCCGATCAGCGCGAGCAGCGTCTCCTTCTGGTCGCGGCCGGTCGCATGGGCGATCTCGCCCACCATCGACTGCACCGCGAAGGCGCGCGGGATGTTCGAGACCGAGCGGAACCAGCCGATGCGGCTGAACGCCGCGGCCTCCGGGTTCTCGCAGGAGATATTGGCGATCTCGAACGGCATGTCGACGAGGCCCATGCCGAGCTCGAAGGGCGCCTGGTTCTTGGCACCCGCGGCGAATGTCGAGGCGATGGTCGGGGCCACGCTGCGATGGCGCCAGGCGATCACCTTGCCGCTCTTGTCGAGCCCCGCCTCGATCCGTTCCACGGAGACCGTGTGCAGGAAGTCGTGGCGGACGTCGTCCTCGCGCGTCCACTGCACCTTGACAGGCACGCCGAGCTCCTTCGACAGCAGCGCGGCCTCGAGTGCGAAGTCGCATTTCGACTTGCGGCCGAAACCGCCACCGAGCAGCGTGACGTTGACGGTGACATTGCCCTCGGGAATGCCAAGCGTCTTCGCAACGTCCTCGCGCGTGCCGCCCGGGCTCTGCACCGGCGCCCAGATCTCCGCCTTGTCACCCTTGACGTCGGCGACAGCCACCGGCGGCTCCATGCTGACATGGGCAAGGTGCGGCAGATAATATTCGCCGACGACGACCTTGTCGGCGCCCTTCAGAGCAGCCTCGGCGTCGCCTTCCTGGCGCACGACGAGCCCCGGCTTGCGCGAGGCCTCCTCGAGCTCCTTGCGGTAGGCGACGGAATCGTATTTGCCGTTGGCGCCGTCGTCCCAGGTCAGCTTCAGCGCGTCGCGGCCCTTGATCGCCGCGCCGGTGTTGCGCGCGATCACGGCAACACCGCCGAGCGGCTGGAATTTCGACGGCCACGGCCATCCGCGCACCTGCATCACCTTCTCGACGCCGGGGACCTTCAACGCCGCGTCCGGATCGAACTTGACCAGCTTGCCGCCGGTCACCGGCGGGCGCGCGATCACGGCATACTTCATGCCTGGCAGCCGCACGTCCGCGCCGTAACGTGCCTTACCGGTGGTGATGTCGTGGAGATCGACGATGCCGATCTGGCCCTTGCCGAGATAGCGGAAGTCCTTGGGGTCCTTCAGCTTGAGCCCTTCGATGCTCGGCACCGATTCCTTGGCGGCGTCGGCCGCGAGCTCGCCGAAGCCGAGCTTGCGGCTCGTCGCGCTGTGGACGACCTCATGATTGACGGCCTTGACCTCGGTTGCCGGCACGCCCCAGCGTTTCGCTGCGGCCTGCTCGAGCATGGTGCGGGCGGAGGCACCGATCTGGCGCATCGGGATCAAATAATGCCGCGTGCTGCGCGAGCCGTCGGTGTCCTGGTTGCCGAATTTGACCTCGTCGCCATGGGCCTGTTCCACCTTGACCCGCGACCAGTCGGCTTCCATCTCCTCGGCCACGATCAGCGGCAGGCTGGTGCGCACGCCCGTGCCCATCTCGGCGCGGTGGGCGAGGATGGTGACGGTGCCGTCGGGTGCGACCGCGACGAACACGCGCGGATCGACCACGACGCCGTGGGGCATCTTGCCGGCGCCGGTCTCGTAGGCGAACGCCTGGCGCGACATCACGGGCGCTGCGAGTACGAAGCCGCCGGTGATGCCGAGTCCCTTCAGGATGCTGCGGCGTGAAACCTTCTCGACTTTGATGTTCTTCTCGAAGCCACGAAGCTTCTTCGGGGTGTCGATGAAATTCATGTCACACTCCCGTCGATGCGAGATGGACCGCATTCTCGATGCGCTGGTAGCAGCCGCAGCGGCAGATGTTGCCGGACATCGCTTCGCGGATCTGGTCGTGCGACGGCTTTGGATTGTCCATTAGCAGCGCGGCCGCCTGCATGATCTGGCCTGCCTGGCAGAAGCCGCATTGGGGAACGTTGACCTGCCGCCAGGCCTTCTGCACCGGGTGATCGCCGTTCGGATGCAGTCCCTCGATCGTCGTGATCTCGCGGCCGGCGACGTCGTTGATCGACGTGATGCAGGCGCGCACGGCCTCCTTGTCGACGATGACGGTGCAGGCGCCGCACAGGGCCTGGCCACAGCCGAACTTGGTGCCGGTCAGCCCGGCCTCGTCGCGCAGAAACCAGAGTAGCGGGAGATCCGGGTCGCCGTCCCAGCTCTGTTCCTGGCCGTTGATCTTCACCTTGATCATGATCGTCCCTCGCTCTTCATAAGCTTGTTGATTTCAGATTTTCCAGATGCCGGTCGGTGCAATGTCCGCTGCGCGGCGTCGCATTCCAGCGGTCATCCCGCGCGGGCAGATCCCGGCAGAACTCAGGAATGCCAATGTCATGTCCGGATGTGTTCGATACCTCCCGTCGTGTTCTTGATTATTGAATTCGCGCGGCATCGTCACGTCGCGATCTTAGCAAGGATCGCTTCGGTCTAGCATTCACAGCCAAGTGTTCTCTCGTCAGCTGTTCTCGATGGGAAAAGATTGCAACGAAGGTTTGTCAAAAGCAGGGCGCCGCATCACGCTGCGCGCCTCTGCACATGGGCACAATGAAAAAAAGCTTCGTCCGCCAGAAGACCTGTGCGGACGAAGCAGGATGCCTCAGTCGAGGGAGGGAGAAACGCAGGCGCCGCGGACTTCAAGCAGGGAGCCGGCGGCCCTGCGCAGTCATTCAGAGACCAGGACTGAGGGAGTTGACGGTCCCACACAAGTGCAGTCGAGCAGCGGCGGCATCGCCGCGATTGTCCCGGGCCGGCTCCGTCCGCTCGCTGGGTGTAGTGGAACCAGCGAGCGGGTGGGGCGCGGTAAACGTCAGGCAGCCTTGCTCGGGCGGCCTTTGCTTAAGCGGCCTTGGCTCAGGCAGCCTTGGCCTTCGCCACGTGGGTCGCGATGGCGTCCATCAGCGCCGGCGACAGACAGTCATAGGGCTCGAGGCCAAGCTCCTTGAACCGAGCCCGTATTCCGCCCATCTGCTCCGGCTTCACGCCCGATTCGATCACCGACGAGACGAAGGCAGCGAATTGCGGCGCCTGCGAACCCTGTTCCTGGAACAGTTCGGGGTGGATGAAGTCGAGGCCGTAGAACGGGTGACCCTTGTTCTCGATACGGCCATACATGTGCGTGCCACAGGCCTTGCAGGCGTAGCGCTGGATCACCGCCGACGGGTCAACGATCTGGAGCTTGTCGCCGTTCTCGAGCACGGTGACGTTCTGGCGGGGTACCACGGCGACGACGGAGAAATTCGCGCCCTGCGGTTTCCAGCACTTGGTGCAGCCACAGGCGTGGTTATGCGCGACGTCGCCCTTGACGGCGACCTTGACCTGATGGTCGCTGCATTTACATGCGAGCGTGCCGCCGGCGAAGCTGCCGCTGCCCTGTTTGATGCCGTTATCGATCGAGGGATGGAGTGCAACAGTCATGGGTCGATCCTCCTTGGGGTGACGCTTTTCGAGTTAGAACACGACGACTGAACGGATCGATTTGCCCTCATGCATAAGGTCGAAGCCTTTGTTGATGTCTTCGAGCTTGAGCGTGTGGGTAATCATCGGGTCGATCTGGATCTTTCCGTTCATGTACCAGTCGACAATCTTCGGCACGTCGGTCCGGCCCCGCGCGCCACCGAAGGCGGTGCCGCGCCAGTTTCGCCCGGTGACGAGCTGGAACGGGCGGGTCGCGATCTCCTTGCCGGATTCGGCAACGCCGATGATGATCGAGGTGCCCCAGCCACGATGGCAGGCTTCCAGCGCCTGGCGCATCACTGTGGTATTGCCGGTGCAGTCGAAGGTGTAGTCGGCGCCTCCGTCCGTCAGGGTCACGAGATGCGGGACGATGTCGCCGGTGATCTTCTTGGGATTGACGAAATCGGTCATGCCGAACCGGCGTCCCCATTCCTCCTTGGAGTCGTTGATGTCGACGCCGATGATCTTGTCCGCGCCAGCCATCTTGGCGCCCTGGATCACGTTCAGGCCGATGCCGCCGAGGCCGAACACGACCACGTTGGAGCCCGGCTCGACCTTGGCGGTGTTGACGACGGCGCCGACGCCGGTGGTGACGCCGCAGCCGATGTAGCAGCTCTTGTCGAACGGCGCGTCCTCGCGGATCTTGGCGACCGCGATCTCCGGCAGCACGGTGAAGTTCGAGAAGGTCGAGCAGCCCATGTAGTGGTAGATCGGCTTGCCCTTGTAGGAGAAGCGGCTGGTGCCGTCGGGCATCACGCCCTTGCCCTGCGTCGCGCGGATTGCGGTGCAGAGATTGGTCTTCTGGCTGAGGCAGCTTTTGCATTGCCGGCATTCCGGCGTGTAGAGCGGGATGACATGGTCGCCCGGCTTCACCGAGGTCACGCCAGGGCCGATCTCGCGGATGATGCCCGCGCCCTCGTGGCCCAGGATCGACGGGAAGATTCCTTCGCTGTCGAAGCCGTCGAGCGTGTAGGCGTCGGTATGGCAGATGCCCGTCGCCTTGATCTCGACCAGGACTTCGCCGACCTTCGGTCCTTCCAGATCGACTTCGACGATCTCGAGCGGCTTCTTGGCTTCGAAAGCGACGGCGGCACGTGTCTTCATCTTAAACTCCTCAAATTCCGGCAGGGCGCCAAGAACCAGGTCTTGGTCGGGCTCCGCACGTTCACTTCTTGCCCATGCACGAATCTTCGTTCTTGGTATAGGCGTCGTTCTTGTCCTCGTGCTTGCCAGGTCTGGTGCGGCCCCAGGCCTCGTTGGAGCGGGCGCGCAGATAGACGTAGAGATCGTCCATGTAGCAGGCGACGTTCGGGTTATCGCCGAAGGCCGGCATCACGTTCTCTGCGGCAGTCGAGATGTTCTTGCGGCCGGAGGCGACGACGCCGAGAAAGTCGGCATAGCTCATCGTCTTCAGCGAATCCTTCAGCGCCGGGGCGTAGGTCGAGCCCATGCCATCCGGGCCGTGACACACATGGCAGTCCGAGTGATAGCGGCGGTATCCGGAATAGGTGTACCAGTCGACGGATCCGTCAGTGACCTTATAGGTTGGGTTGCCTTCCTTGTCGGACCATTCGCCGGTTTCGTTCTGCTTGACGGCGGTCGGGTCGCCTGAGCCGTCCGCGACGGCAATTCCCCCGGACGCGACCAAGAACATCGCAGCAATGGCAGAGCAGATTTTACGCAAGAGATTTTCCTCAGAAGGCATTCGGTGAGACGAGCCGGCGCGTGGAGTTGATCCACGCGCCGGAGCGATGCTGAGAGGCCTAGTTGGGCAGCGAGAACACGGTCAGCGTACCGCCGAGTGCGGTGTAGTTGCTGAGCGCCGCGTAGCCACCGACTGCGCCGAGACCGGCGGTCGGATCGGTCAGGCCTGCCGCCAGACCAATGCCGGCCCAGCCGCCCACGCCGGAGAGCACTGCGACATACTGCTTGCCGCCGTTCTCATAGGTGGTGACGTTGCCGATGATGCCGGAGGGAGTCTTGAACTTGTAGAGCTCCTTGCCGGTCTTGGCGTCGACTGCCTTCAGGTAGCCTTCGAGCGTTCCGTAGAACACCACGTTGCCTGCGGTTGCGAGCGCACCCGACCAGACCGAGAACTGCTCCTTGTTCGACCAGACGATCTTGCCGGTCTTGCCGTCCCAGGCGATGAAGTTACCCATGTGGGTTTCACCCTGCGGCGGATACATCGAGAGCGTCGCGCCCACATAGGGCTGGCCCGCGGTGTAGCTCACCTTGAACGGTTCGTAGTCCATGCAGACGTGGTTGGTCGGAACGTAGAACAGCTGCGTGTCTGGCGAGTAGGCTGCCGGCTGCTCGTCCTTGGTGCCGAGCGCGGCCGGGCAGATGCCCTTCACGTTGTGGTCCTCGCCCGCCTTGTCGGTCGAAGCGGTGTCGAGCACCTTCGGACGGCCGTAGGTCGCCGAGTTCTTGTCCATGTCGACGCCGGAGGTCCAGTTCACCTTCGGATCGTACTTCTCGGCGACCAGGAGCTCACCGGTGGCACGATCGAGCGTGTAGCCGAGGCCGTTACGATCGAAGTGCGTCAGCAGCTTGCGCGGCTGGCCGTTGATGGCCTGGTCCGAGAGGATCATCTCGTTGACGCCGTCATAGTCCCACTCGTCGTGGGGCGTCATCTGATAAACCCACTTGGCCTGGCCGGTGTCAGGGTTGCGAGCCCAGATCGTCATCGACCATTTGTTGTCGCCGGGACGCTGCTTCGGATTCCAGGTCGAGGGATTGCCCGATCCGTAGTAGACGAGGTTCAGCTCGGGATCGTACGAGATCCAGCCCCAGGTGGCGCCGCCGCCGATCTTCCACTGATCGCCTTGCCAGGTCTTGAGGCTGGAGTCCTTGCCGATCGGCTTGCCGAGCGCGGTGGTCTTCTCTGCGTCGACCAGGATTTGATCATCCGGTCCTTCGGAGTAGCCGCGCCAAGCCAGCTTGCCCGTCTTGATGTCGTAGGCGGTCATATGGGCTTGAACACCGAACTCACCGCCGGAGATGCCGATCAGCACCTTGTCCTTGACGACCATGGGGGCCGAAGTACCGGTCTCGCCCTTGCTGGCGTCGCCGTTCTTCGCGGTCCATGCCACCTGACCGCTCTTGGCATCGAGCGCGACGAGCGTGGTGTCGGCCTGATGCAGGAAGATCTTGCCGTCGCCATAGGCCAAGCCGCGGTTGACCGTGTCGCAGCACATCACCGGGATGACGTTCGGATCCTGCTTCGGCTCGTACTTCCAGACGATCTTGTTCTCGTTCGAAAGGTCAATAGCGTAGACCTTGTTCGGGAACGGCGTGTGGACGTACATCATGTTGCCGATGATCAGCGGGCCGCCTTCGTGGCCGCGCAGCACGCCGGTCGAGAAGGTCCAGGCGACCTGGAGCTTGCCTACGTTTTGTGCGTTGATCTGGTTCAGCTTGGAATAGCGGGTGTTGGCGTAGTCGCCCGTCGGCATCACCCAGTCTTTCGGGTTCTGCGACATCTTGAGCACTTCATCGTTGGCCGACGCGCTGCCGACGGCGAGAGCCGCCGCGGAGCCAAGATAGGCCGCGAGTAGTACCTTGCGCATAGTCATTCCTCCGTTGTCTCGTTTATTTTTCCGAAGCATTGCTCAATCACCGGGCTTCTCGTCCGGTGTCTGCTCGTGCAGGGCGGTCACGTTTGGGACCAGAAACGATGCTGGGTGCTTTCTCCTCCTGATGAGAGCTACGGGTCCACGTGCGGAGCGGCCCGTTCTTGTTGTTCCTGATACAATCCCTAACGACTTCGTTATCGGGAAACTTGCCCAAGAGAGAAGCTGGTTTGCTTGACAGCGCACGGGTAGGAAGTTTTTGATTTTGCAGTAGCGAATTCAGCGGCTTCCGCAACGCATTGGGACCGTCTCCCACGCTTAGGTTCCCCTTGACGGCGCTGCAACTAAGGCGGAGGATTAACTTACAAGGGTGGCAATGGAACGATGGCGCTCGTTCTGGAAGATCGCTCAAAATCGAGGTAAACGTCACGCAATCACGGTTCAGGGCTCCGGCAGCGCGGCTCGCGATTCGCGTCAAATTTCCGGATCAAACCAGTGGCTGGATTAATGTCCGACACAATTCACACGCTCTCGACGACGGGCATGACGCCGAAACGTCAGATCCAAAGCTGGATCGACGGGCTGACCAGCCTGTGTGGGCATTTCGACGTCGATCCGCTGGAAGCGTCTTCGCTTGAAGGCCGCATCGACTACACCAGCGTCTCGCGTCTGAAGCTCTGCCAGATCGAGGTCAGCCAGCATCGCATCGCGCACACCCTGGCGCGCGCCAAGGCCAACGAACACCCCTATATCAAGATCCACTTCCAGACCTACGGTGTGTCCTATTTCGAGCAGGAAGGCCGTCACATCGAGCTGAACCCGGGCGACATCATCGCCTATGACGTCTCCTGTCCGCATTCGATCATCAGCCCCGCTTTCACGCGCCACGACGTGGTGATCGTGCCGAAAGCGCTGCTGCGCGACCGCGGGTTCCCGTCGCAGCGAATGCCCGCCTGCAAATTGACCTCACGCACGGGGACGGGGCGGATCGCCCATGATTTCGTCCATGCGACCTTCGACGAGGCGGCCAAGCTGTCGGCGAACAGTGCGGTCGGCGTCGCCGATTCGCTGATCGACCTCTTGCTGCTGCCGCTGCGCGAGGCGGACACGATGCTCGATCGCGTCGGTCCCGAAGCGACCTATGTGCGCGCGCAGTTCTTCATCCGCGAGCATTTGCGCGATCCGGATCTGTGCATCGACCAGATCTCCGGCGAGCTCGGCTGCTCCAAGCGTTATCTGCACATGCTGTTCTCGGAGCGCGGCACCACGGTGAGCGACTACATCTGGCAGGCGCGTCTTCAGAATTGCCGCCAGGAGCTCGAGGCCCACGCCGGCAAGACCATCACCGACGTCGCGTTTTCTTGGGGCTTCTCCAGCTCATCGCATTTCAGCCGGGTGTTCCGGAAGTATTTCGGCGTGGTGCCGTCCTCGATCCACAAGGCGCAACAGGGCGCGGTTGCCGCGGACGAGCACTAGGCAAACGCCAGGTTCGGCGACGACGACGGTTGACCGTCACGCGCCCGCGATGTCTCTCACGCCGATATGGCGATATAGGGAATGCTGGTCAGGAGAGCGGCGAGCAGCACCGCATTGCCGAGCATTCCACTCCAATGTAGTCGGCGTAGCCGGCGCGGGGCCTCAGCATCGCCGGCGTCCCTGGCGCTGAGCTGTTCGTCCATCCGTTGCATGAACCAGCGGCGTCCGTAGATCGCCAAGGCTGCAAGGAGGCCAACGCCCATCGCGGCGACCAGACGACCGTCGAGCAGGAAAGCGACCGCTCCGATGAGTCCGGCAACGCGCATCACCAGAAAATGCGCATTGAACATTCCGCGCAAAAGCTGGGCGACGGGCTGGATATCCAGCTTCACCAGCAGGAAGGCCGGAGACGCCAACGTGAAATAGCCCATCGGAAAGAGCAGGATGATCATGACGGCTACGGCAACGCCATCCGGTGTCATGGGATCGGCCTTTCTCGTCCGCGCCGGCGAGACCTTCCCGCCGGGTCGCACAATCATAGCGGGAAAATACGTTTCCGGCACTAGGCTTTGGTCGGATGCTGCGCCGCGAAGGGCGTCTTGTCTCGCGGTTCAGGAGGGCTCGAGGCCGAGCGACCGCGCGCTCTCGATCCAGATCGGCAGCTCGCGCTGATATAGGGCGTTGGTTTCCTTGAAGCCGATCGCGGGTTCGAGCACGAACGTGTTGAGAACCTCCTTCACCTTCGGATCGTTGTTGGCAGCGACGCAAAGCTCCGCCAGGCGGTCGACGACCGGCTGCGGTGTCGCCTTCGGCACGGCCCAACCGGAGAAGCCGCTAACGGTGAAGAATTTCGACGTCGCGCCCTGCTCGGGGAGAGTCTTGATATCGGGGATGGCGTCGACCTTCTTCGAATGCACCGCGAACACGGTGCCACGGTCGCTCTGCAAAACCGATTGCGCTGCCGTGTAGCTGCCCATGGCCACGTCGAGCGTACCTTCCAGCATGCCCGTCCACATCGGGGCTTCGCCGCGATAGTGGATCGGCTCGATGGCAAGGCCATACTGCTTGTTGAGCTCGTGGACCGTCATATGCGGGGCCGAGCCCGCGCTATAGGTGCCGAAGTTGACCTTGCCGCTCTTGCGCGCAAAGGCGACGAAATCCTCCAGCGTCTTGACGCCGGTCTTCGGGTTCGCCACCAGCAATAGGCCGGCGCCCGGAATGACGCTGACGAGCGTCAAATCCTTGTCCATGTCGTAGCCAGGAGTCTTCATCACCACCCGGTTCATGATGTAGGTGGTCGAGATCGAGCACAGGATGGTGTGGCCGTCGGGCTCCGCGCGGGCGACCTCCGCCGTCCCGATCGCGCCCGCGGCACCGGGCTTGTTCTCGACGACGACGGTCTTTCCGACCTGCTTGGCAATGAATTCGCCATAGGCGCGCGCGAGCAGGTCGGTCTGTCCGCCGGCGGGATAGCTGCAAATCATGCGGATCTGCCGCGATGGCCACGCAGCCTGCGCCGAGGCGCCGCGCGAGACGAAGGGCATCGCGAGTGCGGTGGTGCCGGCGGCGATGAAGTGGCGGCGATCGAGCGTTGCGGACATGATTCTCTCCCGGATTGCCGTCGACGGTACTGCATCGGATCGCCTCTGCCATGGGTGGCAGGCGAGACACATTGGCGCATTCGAAGGGCCGCGCTGTGCCTATTCGGGCGTCATCCGGACAATCCCACTTTTCGCATGACACGCAGCCAGGCGATTTCGGTCAGGGCTACCGCAAGCAAGCCAAAGGTGCCGCCGATCAGCACGTTGACGATGCGCTCCTCCGCGATGCCGCTGGCGCTGCCGGCGAAAGAGGCGGCCAGCGCGATGAAGAAGCAGCGCAGGCCGAAGCCGATGATGTAGCGGGAAAACGAGATCAGCGTGAGGGTGGCCGCGAGAACCGCGAGCGCATAGCCGACCCGGCTTTGCGGCAGCACCATGCCGGCGAGGAAACCGAGCGGCACGCCGGCGACGGCGCCGATCGCCCGCTGCTTCAGCTTGCCGGTCGAAGCGGCGAGATCGCCGACCACGACGCTTGCGGCCGACCACATCACCCATTGGCCCTGCGCGAGATCGAGGATCTCGACCAGAGCCGCCGCAGCGAATACCGCAAGGGCGGTTGCCGCCGCGGACACAAACCATTCGGCCGCGGGCGCTCCGAACGAGGTCGCGGCATCGCCGCACCGTCGCTGGTCGTAAATCCGGATAGCGCAGACCAGCGCCAGCGCGATCGGAGAGGACACGATGATCATGCCGGCATGGCGCAGAGCTTCCGAGGCGCTCACGCCCTCCCGCACCTCGCAGGCAAGATACACGGCGGGGATGAACACCCAATTCCCAAGCGTGCGGAAATGTTCGCCGTGGCGCGTCACTGCGACTGCAAGGAATCCGGCGAGCGCCGTCAGCACTGCGAATAGCGGCTTGATCGGGCTCGCGAGGAACAGCGCGGCAAAGGTGAGGAGGATGGCGAGATAATGCCACGCGACGACTTTTGGCGGCAGGCGCAGCCTGAGCGCGGGAATGAGCAACGAGACCGCGACCAACCCGAGATTCAGCAGCGCCGTCTCGCGCGCGAAGAAGTAGGCGGCGACTAGGGGGCCGACGACGATCAGCGCCCGCACCAATTCGCCGGTCTTGATTTCGCGCGAGAGGAGATCGCGCAGGCTTGCGGCGGAAGGATTCACGATGCCACCGGATGGCCGAATGAAAACGGCGGCATCATAGGGTGCAGAATGTCGCCGAGCTAGCGATGGTTGTAACGGGCCCATCGCCGACCACTTTATCCGTCATTCCGGGAGCCGGACGCTCCGGTCACCGCTGAATGATCTTCATCCAGACGTCGCCGAGGATCGCAGGCTCACGTGGCGGCAGATAGGTCAGCCCCGCCTGCGTGCCGAATTCGGCGATCTTGCCCTCGGCAGCAAGCCCGGTCAGCGCCTTGTTGACGGCGTCGATCAGCGCGGGATCGCTGGCGAGTCCGACATAGCCGCGATTGGCTCCGATCGGATAGTAGTAGCCGGACGCGGTGATCGCCGTATCGGGGTGCGCGGCGCGATGGGCGTCGAGGCGGCCGAGGTCGATCAGCGTCGCGTCATAGTCGCCGCGGGCAAGTGCACCGAGGAGATCATCGCGGCCGGGGACGAGATGGGTGATGTCGTCGATCAGGCGCCCTTTGTCGAAGGTCATGAGGATCGCATCGCCGAGCGAGCCGCTCTCGATGACGAGGCGCAGGCCGGCGAGATCGCCGATATCGCCGATCTTGCGACCCCGCGCCTTCGGTCCGAGCACGACCGTCATCGGCGAGTAGACATAGGGCTGGCTCGGCGCGAGCACGCCGAGCGCGACGCGGCGGCGCCGGTCGTCGCGCGTGGCGCCGGCAAAATCCGGCAGGCGCGCCGTTTTCATGCCGGGCTTGACGAGGGAGTCCGTCGTCAGCGCGTAGCCGCCGACGAGCGAGCAGCGGCCGTCGGACAGCAGCGCATTGGCCTCGAGCTGCGGGCTCGAATCCTCGTCCAGCTTGCTCTCGAACCACTGGATCGTCAGCGGCCGTCCGAGCCGGTCGGCGATCGCCTGCGCCAGCAGCACGTCGAAACCAGAGCCCGGCTTGCCCTTGTGGTGCACCGAGAGCGGTGGCCTGTCCTCGTCGAGACAAATCTTGAGCGGATCGTCGGCCGCGCGTGCAGCCGTGGCCGCCGCCGCGAGGATCGCGGCAATGCTCCAAGCGGCCAGCCAGCGCCTCATGGTTTTCTCCGGCTCGAGATGAAGGCCCAGAGATTCCCGATCTCCTCGTCGCTGAGAATGTCGGCCCAAGGCGGCATCTTGTTGTTCTTGCCGTTCTTCACCGTGGTGACGAAGCGCGTCTTGTCGTCGGGGAACGCGCGCAGGTCCGGCGTGATGGTGCCGGGGTTCATCATGTTGGGGCCGTGGCAGTGCGAGCATTTCTCGGCATAGGTCGACTTGCCGTGGTCGATCTGTGCCTGCACGGGATTGCCGGTTGAATCATCCGCGGCACGAACGGTCGCCGCAAGCGCGACCGTCAGCACCGCGACGGTGGCGAGGATCGCCACCGTCTTGTGAGATAGTTTTCTCAGCATCGTGCCGTGGTTATTGCTTGACCGCAAAAACCCAAAGCGAGCCGCCGGGCGGGACTTTGGCCAGCCGTTCGTCGCCGGAGAACAGCGAGTAGACGCCGCCATAGCCGCTCGTCACCGCGACATACTGCACGCCGTCCTGCTGCCAGGTCACCGGTTGTCCCTCGATGCCCGAGCCGGTCTGGAACTGCCAGAGCTTCTTGCCGGTGTCGGCATCGAAGGCCTCGAACTCGCCGGTCAGCGCGCCCGAGAACACGACGCCGCCCGCGGTCGACAGCACGCCGGAGAAGCGCGGGATGTCGCTTGGTGCTTCCCACTTCGCCTTGCCGGTCATGGGATCGATCGCCTTCAGATGACCGCGCGGGCCGTCACCCCATTCCCAGAGATCGGTGAGGTCCATGCCGAGATACCATTCACCCTGCTTGAAGGTGGCGGGTTCGGTCTTGTACCTGCCGCCGAAGGCGAGCGTGTTGGCGTAGGCGAGGCCGGTCTGCGGATTGAACGACATCGGCTCCCAGTTCTTGCCGCCGAGGATCGACGGATAGACGGTCACCTTCTTGCCCTCACGCGCATCCTTCGAGACGTCGGTCTCGATGGGGCGTCCGGTCTTCATGTCGATTCCGGTCGCCCAGTTGACCTTCACGTAAGGATTGGCCGCGAGCAGCTTTCCGTTGGTGCGGTCGAGCACGTAGAAGAAGCCGTTGCGGTTGGCGTCCATCAACACCTTGGTCGGCTTGCCCTCGACGTTCATGTCGGCGAGGACCATCTCGGCCACGCTGTCATAGTCGAACGGATTGTTGGGCGAGAACTGGTAGTGCCACTTGATCTTGCCGGTTTTGGGATCCATCGCCAGCACGGAGCAGGTGTAGAGGTTGTCGCCCGGGCGCACCGCCGAGTTGAACGGTCCGGGATTGCCGATACCCCAATAGACCGTGTTCAGCTCGGGATCATAGGAGCCCGTGATCCAGGTCGAGCCACCGCCGAGCTTCCAGGTATCGCCCTTCCAGGTGTCGCCGCCGGGCTCGTCCGGGGAGGGGATCGAATGGGTGCGCCACAAATGCTTGCCCGTTGCCGGATCCCAGCCGTCGATGAAGCCGCGGGTGCCGAACTCGGCGCCGGAGATGCCGGTGATCACGATGCCGTCGGCGACCAGCGGCGCCACCGTCATCGAATATCCCTCCTTGATGTCGGCCGCCTTCTGCCGCCACAGCTCCTTGCCGTCCTTGGCGTCGAGCGCGATCACGTTGGCGTCGAGCGTGGTGCGGAACACCTTGCCGTCATAGAGTGCGGCGCCGCGATTGATGATGCCGCAGCAGACGATGCGCGGAGTCTCCGCAGGATACTCGACCTTGGATTTCCAGATCTGCTTGCCGGTCTTGGCGTCGACCGCCATGGTCGCGTTGTGCGACGTCACGTAGATCACGCCCTGGTACACCAGCGGCTGCGATTCCTCGCTGCGATCGTCGTTGAAAGAGTAGTTCCAGACCGGGACAAGGTTCTTGACGCTGTCCTTGTTGATCTGGTTCAGCGTCGAGAAACGCTGGAGATTGTAGCCCATCCCGTAATTGAGAACGTTCGATGTATCGGTCGCACCCTTGACCAGCTGCTCGCTGGTTTGTGCATTTGCACAAGTCGATGCAAGCATGACGAGGCTCGCGGCCATCGCAAAGCGTTTCATCCGTCCCTCCCAATATGCGCGCCTATTGACGCTGCGACAGCAACACTCCGCCCGAATGCAAAACGCGTCAATACGAAAGTCGCAATTGCGATGCCGATATGGTGGGCGGCGCGGGATGCCGGTCACCTGACGGAGAGCTGACAAGCAACTCTCACTTGTGCGCAGGCGCTGAAGAAATTCCGCGGCATGGAGCAGGGCGCGTGCGCGACGGCAGCGGTCGGGCCGACGGGTTCCGCAAGTTGTACGGGCGCAGTCTGCAATTCGGGGCTTGAACCGAGGCTCGCTTGTGCACTTATGTCGTGTCGATCCGGCTCGAATCGGAGCTCTTGGTCTGGGAGGTTTTCATGATATCGCGTCGCTCTGTTGCACTTGCGCTCACGATTGCACTGCTGTCCGGTCCGGCATGGTCGGCCTCCGGCAACGCGGTCAAGACGTTCGATACCGACAATGACGGCACGCTCGATCTGGCCGAGGTGAAGAAGGCGGCGGCCGCGTTGTTCGCCAAGCTCGATCCCGATCACGACGGCACGCTCGACGCCCGCGAGTTGCGCGGACGGTTAACGGCGAAAGAACTCGCCGCCGCCGATCCCGATCGCGACGGGACTCTCACGCTCGACGAATATCTCTCGGCCGTGGAGCAGCGCTTCAACGCAGCAAATCCCGACAAAGATGGAACGCTGGATGCGAAGGAGCTGAACTCGCGCGCCGGCCGCGCGCTGCTGCGCTTGTTGCGGTGAGCGCCGCGCCGCTTGACTGGGAGCGAAGGCGAGTTGTCCGAGAGAGAAATTTGCAAGCGTGATGCGACAGTTCGCTGTGTCAACGGCGCGATTCCCGACTTGCGCTGTGGCTGACGCAGCCCTAGGTTTTGGCCGGCGCGATGTCGCGCTCAATCCCTTGGGAGTCCCCGAATGGCCTGGAAAGCTCCGAAGATCGTGGAAGTGCCGGTCGGCATGGAAATCAACATGTACGCCTGCGCTTTGCGCAAGTAAGACCACAAGTAAGACTGACGACCTGCCGCGGCTTCGATGGCAACCACCGTCGAAGCCGTGGTAGTGTCGGGGATGCGCGCGAGAGCCCTTACATTCTGGACCATAACCGCCTGCACCGTCGCGCTCGCGCCGGCATGCGTCAGCGCCGAAGAGGGCTTCGATACCGAGCACATTTTCGGCTTCATGATCGGCACCGATGTCGGCAATCCCGGCGAGCGCGAATTTCAGACCCAGACGACAGGTCGATTCGGCAAAGGGGGCGGGACCTATCGCGCGCTGTCGCAGGAGGTCGAGATCGAGGTCGTGCCGCTGCCGAACTTCCGCGTCGAGGTCGGCGGCACGGCCACGCTGCACGACATCACCGGCGTCCCCGATATCGGCGACCGCCGCCAGCTCAATTTCCAGGGCGCTTCGCTCGACCTGCGCTATCGCCTGCTCGATCGCGAGCACGCGCCGTTCGGGTTGACCGTCGCCGCCGAACTCCATGGCGACCGCATCGACGAGACCTCGGGCGCAAAAGGGCGGATGTACGGTACCGATTTCACGCTCGCCTTCGATCGCGAGCTGATCCCGAACTTTGCTATCGGGGCGCTCAACCTGATCTATCAGCCCGAATGGGCGCGTTTCGAGATGGCGGGACTGTCCGAAAAGAGCTCGACCATCGGCGCGGCCTTCGCCGGCCTAGTGCGCGTGCGGCCCGATGTGCTGCTCGGCGGCGAGGTGCGCTACTTCCGGCAGTACGAAGGCATCGGCCTCGGCGAGTTCGCAGGACAGGCGCTCTTCGTCGGTCCGACCGCTTATTTCCAGCTTTCCGAGCGCTCGCGCCTGACCATGAGCTGGAGCATGCAGGCCTGGGGCCGTTCGGCCGGATCGGGCGGCAATCTTGACCTCGTCAATTTCGAGCGCCACCAGGCGAGGCTGGTGTTTGGGGTTAATTTCTAGCGCTCGCGGCCCGGTTGCGGGGAGAGGTGACGGGGCAATTCCCGCTCCATTTCGCGCGGCCGGATTGAAACTTCCGGCTCCTCGGAACGTAATCTTTTGTGCTAACTTCATCGCCTCTGCGAGGATCCCGGCATGAACCCGATCGACCTGGTGGTGACTGTGTGTGCGGTGCTCTCGCCTGCGACCTGCGAGGAGCAGCATCTGGTGTTCAACTATGCGGGGTCGCCGACGCAATGCGCGATGGCTGCGCCGCCCTATATCGCGCAATGGGTCGGCGACCATCCGAAGTGGCAGGCGGTGCGATGGCGCTGCGAGTATCCGCACCCGAATGACAAGGCGTAAGCGCTGCGCTGCCTTGCTGGTTACGACGGGCCGGGGTCCTCATCCTGAGGAGCTTGCGAAGCAAGCGTCTCGAAGGATGGCCGCGGGCGACAGACGGGCCTGCATGGTTCGAGACGCGCGTTCCGCGCTCCTCACCATGAGGGGAAAACGCTCGTAACGCAGCCCGCGCTACTTGCTGCAGTCCTTCAGATCCTTGTCGGCGATCGAGAACACCGCATCCGCCTTGATCTCGATGTCGCGCACGATGCACTGCCGCGCATTGGGATAGCTGACCCTGGCGTCGTAGCGGCCGGGCTCGACGCCGGTGATGCGCAGCCGCTCGTCGTGGTCGACCTCCTTGTCCTTGTCGTTCAGGCACTGGTTCGGACCCCACTCGGTCTTCCCGGCCGGCGAGAGCTGGAAGCCGGAGATCGTCTCCGTCGTCAGATTCCAGAGCCGGATACCCTTGCCCTTGGCCTGCGCGAGCGCCGCGCCCGGCATCGCAACCAACAGGATGCCGATCGCAATCAGCGTACGCCGCATGGTGAATCTCCCGCGAAGATGTCGTTGGTCCAGTTGACCATGAGTTCTCATTTTGATTCAAGCTGCAACGCCGCGAGCTCGGCCCTGATCATGCCGAGCTCGGCCTCGCTGCGCTCCGCGCGCGGGATGGCAATCGGCACCTCGCGCACGATGCGCGCCGGTCGCGGCGACAGCAAGAACAGGCGGTCGCCGAGCCGGATCGCGTCATCCAGGCTGTGGGTGACGAGCAACGTCATCACCGGACGGCGCGCCACCAGCGTCGCGATCTCGTCGCGCAAACGGCCGGCGAGTGCGTCGTCGAGCGAGGCGAGGGGTTCGTCGAGCACGAGCAGGTCGGGCTCCACCGCAAAGGCGCGGGCGAGCGCGACGCGCCGGGCGAGGCCTAGCGACAGCTCGCCGGGAAAGTGGTTGCGATGCGCGTCCAGCTCCAGGATCCTGAACAGCTCGGCAAGCTTGGCGTCGGTGACATCGGGTGCCGCAAGCCGCACATTCTGCTCGACCGAGCGCCATGGCAGCAGCCGCGGCTCCTGGAAAACCATGCCGATCCGCGCTTCCGGCGGGCGCGAGACGCGTCCCTCGAAATCGCGGTCGAGCCCGAGGATGATGCGCAGCATCGTGCTCTTGCCGCAGCCGGACGGACCGATCAGCACGCCGACCTCGCCGGATTGCAGCGCGAAGCTGACCGGCGCGAGCACCTCCTGCGTTCCGCCCGCGGCACTCCTGAACGTCTTGCCTGTGATATCGACCTCAAGCCGCACGGGGTCGCCACCGTGTCGCACGGGCTTCGAACGGTTGCACCAGCGCGGTTTCGATCACCAGCACGACGGCGGCGAAGGTTAGCGAATAGGCCAGCAGCCGCGGCGTGTCGAACAGCTGGAAGGCGACGCCGATCTCGAAGCCGACGCCGTTGGGTCGCCCCAGGAGTTCGGCGACCAGTACGATCTTCCACACCAGCGATAATCCGGACCGGGCTGAGGCTGCGATATAGGGTGCCAGTTGCGGCAGCACGACGTGGCGGAAGGCGCGCCAGCGTGGCATCGCGAACACGCTCGCCATCTCGTCGAGCGAGCGGTCGAGCGCGCGTGCGCCCTCGCGCAGGGTGACGATGGCGGTCGGCAGCTTGTTGATCGCGATCGCCGCGATCGCTGCGGCCTCGGTGAGGCCGGCCCAGATATAGGCCAGCACGATCACGACCAGCGCGGGCAGGTTCAGCAGCAGGATCAGCCAGGGATCGCCGAGTCGGTCGGCGAGCTTCACCCGTCCCATCAGATAGCCGATGGCGCTGCCGAGTGACATCGCCAGCACGAAGGCGAGGCTTACGCGGGCAAGCGTGGCGCCGAGATGCAGGAACAGCGCGCCGCTCGATGCTTCCGCGATGACGACGTCGAGCACGGCGGGCGGGGAGGGCAGCTTTGCGGCGCCGACGAACAGCGCGGCAATCCACCAGATCGCGAGCAACAGGGCAAACGACAGAAGACGCAGCACCTCAGTCTCCGGGAACTGCGTGATAGAACGTGCCGGGATCGAGCTCGGCGGCCGGGCCCACGAGGTCGCGTCCGCCGGTCTCGGCCAGCACGCGGTAGAGCACGCGCGCGTCCTTTTCTTCGTCATCGATGCTCCGGCGCGGAATGCCGTCGCGATAGCGCTCGCGATAGGTCTTGAGCAGGGTGGCATCGCTCGTGCCGGTGAGCGGCGCGATCTTGTCCCAGGCGGCATCCGAGGTCACCAGCAGCTGCTTGGCCTTGCGCGTCATCGCGATGAAACGCGCCACGGCCTCGCGATGACTTGCCGCCCAGCTCTCGTCGAAAACATAGCCGACCGCGGAGACGGCGCCCTTGGCGCCGAGTTTTGGCAATATGTCCTCAATGCCGGTGAGGCGTCTAAAGCCCTTGGCCTCCAGCTGTGCGCAGAAATTCCAGAAGTTGAGGCTCGCATCCATCTCGCCGTCGAGCGCCTTGGCGGCGATCAGAGGCGGAGCACCATAGACGATGGTCGCCTCCGATTTCAGGTCGATGCCGTCCTGCTTCATGCGCGCCTGGAGCAGCAGCCAGCTCTTGTCGATGGGACCACCGCCGACCGCGAGCTTGCGGCCCTTCAAATCGGCGAGCGACTTGATCGGCGAGGCGGCCGGCACCATCACCGCGCCGAGCGCGCTGGAATAGGGATAGAAAGTGAGCTTGGCGCCGAGCGTGCGCTCGCGCGACACCCACAGCCAGTCGGACAGGATGATGTCGGCATTGCCGGCGCGCAGCGCGATCTTGCCGGCCTCGGGGCTCGCAAGCTCGGTGACGTCGAGCGACAGGTCGGCCTCCTTGTCGAGGCCGCCGGCGCGGATCGCGGCCAGCTCCCACGAGAATGTTCCGGTCTTCTGCACCGCAAGGCGAATCGTATCCGCGGCACGGCCGGGCCCGGCTAGTGTCAGCGCCAGCGTCACCGCAAGTGCCAATGATCGACCAATTGCTCTCATCACCTTGTGAGCCGTTTCCTCTGACAGAGTGCTTTTCAGGACAATACGCATAGCATAGCTTCCGTCGCAACCAGCGGGAGGACGCGCATGAATCTGGCCGGACAGCTACGACCGATTGTCGCCGCATTGGCGGTGTGGGCTGCGACCGCGCTCGCCGCGCGGGCTGAAGAGGCCAATGATTATCCGACGTCGGCGCGTGCCGAGTATGTCTATGGCTGCATGAAGGCCAATGGCGAGAGCCGGCAGGCGATCGAGCAATGTTCCTGCTCGATCGACGTGGTGGCCTCGATCGTATCCTATGAGCGCTACGTCACCGCAGAAACCGCGCTCAGCATGTCCCAGGTCCGCGGCAATCTCGGCGTCCAGTTCCGCACCTCGGAGCAGGCGAATTCGGCCGTGAATGATTTGAGGCGAGCGCAGGCGGAAGCCGAGGTGAGGTGTTTCTGAGCCAGCGCCGCGCAGATGGTGCGCCTTCTCCCCTTTGCGGGAGAAGGTGGCGCGAAGCGCCGGATGAGGGGTATGTCGCCGCGAATACTATCGCAAGAGAGTAGCTCGCGGAGGCAAACCCCTCACCCAAGCGAATTTTTGTCTACCAGCGGTGCTGCCCTCTCCCACAAGGGGCGAGGGCACAGCCATCCGCAGCGCATTCGACTTTGAAGGGGGCGGGAAGGTAGCGCGCTACGTTCCCGGCTTCTCCACGTCCCACTCGTTGCGGAACACGTGTCCGTCCGTATCCTTGGCTTCCGCGCGGAAACGCCTGGCACCGTTGGACACATAGGTGAAGCGCAGATTGGGATCTTCCGAGATCGATATGCCGCCTTCCATCGAAAGCACGGGGCTGTCGTCCTGCGTCAGCTTGAGCTGGTTGACGAAGAAGGCGGGAATGTAGAGCTGCGTGACCTGGTCCATCTGCAGCCCGGAATTGTTGGGATGGCCGATCATGATCTGAGCCTCCCGCATGCGGCTCGCCGGGGCCTCCTCGCGCGCGAATTGCCGGTAGCGCATCTGCCCGAGCCGGTTCTGGGCTTCCTCGGCATTCTTCCCCGCCGGGGCCGAGCAGCCGCCGGAGGCCTTTACATAGACTTTCGAGACATAGAGCTGGCCGTCGCTGAGTTCGGCCACCGCATGGACGTCGGTGTAGTTGTTGACGCGCACGCGCGTCGAGATTTCGGTGACGTTGGCATCCGGTCCGAGCTCGAACTTCGCTGCCATCGGCGCTGGATTACGATCGATCACCAGCGTGATCGAACGGATGCGGCGGGCATCGCCAGGCGAGAGCTTGCTGCGCAGGGTCACGGGCACGATGGCCGCGTCCTCGGCGCGATACGGCATTTCGATGCCAATGACATCGCCGCCGTCATTCATCGGACGGTTGCTGAAGATGTCCTGCACCAGTCCCGGCCAGGGATCGTAAGCTTCTTCAGCCCGCGCCGGCACGGCGAATGCAATGCCGAGGAGCAGGCCGATCAGAGGCAGTCGGCGCGTGCATCCCGTCATGGTCTTGGTCCCGCAGACGAAGCAACGTTTCGCGCATCGTAGCGCGTCCGCTACTCCCATTCAATTTCCGAAAATGCTGCGGTTGCGTTGCGGGCATTGTAGTCGTCGAACAGCTCCCAGTGCGGCCGTTCCGAGGCGGCGGCCTTGTCTGCGGCGGTCCGGATCGGCTCGCCCTTCTTGTTCGCTGCCCGGACGTCCGCCAGCAGCGCCATCAGATAGCGCCGCTCATCGGTCAGCGCCGCAGGCCATTCGCTCACGGGGCCGTGACCGGGAACGACGCGCTGCGCCGGAATGCTCTCGAGTTCCGCGAGGGTGCCGAGCCAGCCGCGAATGCTGCCGTCCATCACCGGAATATGGCGGAGGAAGACGAGGTCGCCAGTGAACAGCGTCTTCGTCATCTCATCGAACACGGTCAAATCATTGTCGCTGTGCCCGGCCGGCCAGGCCCGCAAGCTCAGGCGGCGGGCGCCGAGATCGAGCGTCATTGTGTCCGTGACGAGCATTGTGGGCGGCACGATCTTCACGGGAGATATCAATTCGTCGCCCATGATGCGCCTAAAATTGTCGAGATAATACGGCCCGCGGGCAGCGAGCGCCCGCGGCAGCCTGCTGTGACCGACGAAAATGGTGTCCCCGACTGCGAAGGCCGCATTCCCGAAAACATGGTCGGGATGGCCGTGGGTATTGATGACGTAGCGGATCGGCTTGCTGGTGCGGGCTCGCACCGCAGCCAGCAGCGCCTTGCCCTCGCGAACGCTACCGCCGGTATCTATCACGGCTACCGCATCCTCGCCCACGATGAAGCCGACATTGGCGATGTCGCCCTCGTTCTCGCGGGTCATCAGCGCGATGGTCCCGGAGTGTACGAAGATTCCCGGTGCGACTTCGCTCACAGGCAATTCGGCCGCTGCGGCGCATGCTAGCGTCGCTGTCACCAGCAGGGACAAGGCTGCGATCACGAGAGCGATGCGAGACACTTTTCAGCCCCAGTTCAAAGGTTGTGCGCATTGCACTGCAACAAAGAAAAGCCAGCACACAGTCTGGCAAAACATGGCGCGTCATGCGTTGCATGGCTAGCATTCAAACAAGCCCAGGAGGAAGCGCGATGACGGAGGCCGGACGACATCGTCGCTGGTTGTTTTCACTGAGTATCCTGGCTGCGTCTTGCGCGTTCGGCGACGTCGCCAACGCGCAGACCAACGAGACGGGTGACCTCTCGTTCGAGCTGGTCGACCCCAAGGTGTTGCGCGTCTGTTCCGACCCGCGCAATCTGCCGTTCTCGAACGAGAAGGGCGAGGGGTTCGAGAACAAGCTTGCCGAGCTGTTTGCGGACAAGCTCCAGAAGAAGCTCGACTATGTCTTTTTTCCGCAAGCCACCGGCTTCGTGCGCATGACGCTCGGCTCGCATCGCTGCGACGTCATCATGGGCTTCCCCCAAGGCGATGACCTCGTGCAAGGCACCAATCCCTATTACCGCACGAGCTATGCGCTGGTCGCGAAAGCAGGCAGCGGGCTGGAGGAGGTCGACACGCTCGAGGATGCCAGGCTGAAGGGCAAGCATGTCGGCATCGTCGCCGGCACGCCGCCCGCGACCAACATGGCCATCGCGGGACTGATGGGTGATGCAAAGCCCTATCCGCTGATGATCGACACGCGTTACGACAATTCGGCGCAGGCAATGATCGATGATCTCACGGCGGGCAAGATCGACGCCGGCGTGCTGTGGGGACCGATGGCAGGGTTCTACGCGAAGAAGGCGGGCTCGCTTCATGTCACGCCCCTGGTGAAGGAAACCACCGGGCCCAAACTGGTCTATCGCATCGGCATGGGCGTGCGTGGCGCCGACCAGAACTGGAAGCGGCAGCTTAACAAGCTGATTCAGGAGAACCAGGGCGAGATCAACAAGATCCTGCTCGACTTCGGCGTTCCGCTGCTGGACGAGAACGATCGGCCGCTCGGCGCGGAGACGGCCAAAAAGGCACCATGACATGAGGCGGCGCGTTGTCGCCGCGCTGGTCGCCGCCATGCTGATGGCGCCGGTCGTTGCGCAGCAGCAGGAGCCGTTCGAGCCCGAGGGTTATCGCACCGACAATTACCGCGCGCCTGTGCCGGCGACGCTGGGCGGCGCGCGCGTGCTGTCTACGTCAGAAGCCGAGGCGATCTGGCACGCGAAGAGCGGCGCCTTCATCGACGTGCTGCCGCGCGCGCCGAAGCCGAAGAACCTTCCCGCGGGTACCGTCTGGCGCGAGGCGCCGCGCAAAAACATTCCGGGCAGCATCTGGCTGCCGGATACCGGCTACGGCACGCTGCCGCCCGCCATGGACGACTATTTCCAGCGCGGCCTCGCGCGTGCGTCGCGCGGTGATAAGGCCGCGCTGCTCGTGATCTACTGTCTGGCCGATTGCTGGATGTCCTGGAACGCCGCCAAGCGAGCGCTCGCGTACGGCTACTCCAACGTCGCCTGGTATCCCGATGGGACCGACGGCTGGGAGCGTGCAAAGCTTCCTACTGACGAGGCGCAGCCCGAGCCGCGGCCCGAGCAATAGGCAAGAGATCGTCATGCCAGATCGTCATGCCCGGGCTTGTCCCGGGCATCCACGTTCTTGGTGCCGTGTGGCCATGCGTGGATGGCCGGGACAAGCCCGGCCATGACGCCGTGTCGCACGTGGGAAGAGCGAGGAAAAGCCTACTGCTTCTGCAACTTGGTCAGCGTGCCAGTGCCGTTATTGTCGGTCGCAGAGTAGCTCACCCTGTCGCCGGCGTGGACGGCGTCGAGCATCGCGGCATCCTTGGCCTTGTACTCCTGGAGCGCGCCGGCGCCGCCTGCGCTGCCGCCGACTGTGCCCTTCTGTGTCTGCTGGATCGAAATCGTGCTGTTAAGCCGATCTATCCGGGTGACCATTCCGGTCAGATCGTCAGCGAATGCGCTGCTTGCGAGCATGCTGATGGCCGCAGCGCCTGCGAGGATGAATTTCGTGGTTCCCATCGAGGCCTCCCGATGCCTTGGATTACCCGTCGACAAGACATCCTAGACCGATTTGGTTCCGGCATATAGCACAGGTTAATGATCGCAATGGAGGCGCGGGAACCTGCCGCAAGCGGTCAATGAAGCTGACGCTATTCCATTTCCTGTTGGATCACGCGTCCGAGCGCAAACAGCCGCTGGTCGATGGTGGTGGGAACCTCGCAAACGAACCGCACCACCTTGTGGCGGTCCTCGAAAATGCGGGTCTTCCAGATCAGCTCGTTGCTGAGCGCATCGACCTTGGCCTCGTCGCGCGGCGTGGCGCCCTGGAGCGCCTGGAGCTGCACACTCTCCTCGCGGATCTTGTCGGCGGCTTCGCGCTGCTTGCGGCTGACGCGTTCCAGTCCGCTCATGACCTGCGAGCGCTGAGCGTTGAGCGTGTCGAACAGGCCTGCGAACAGCAGTTTCGCATTCGCGGTCTTGTCGGCCGCGGAGCCCGCCAAAAACTCCCTCACCAACTTCTCGGCTTCGTCCAGCGGCGTCTTGCGTGCCGACAATTTGGCGACCAGCGCGCTGACTTTGGCGTCGTCCTTCCACTTGTTCTGCACGTCGTCGAGCGGAGGACCAGCCCACACGGCGGCGAGCGAAATTTCCGGCACTTTGGCCTGCGTGCAGGGCCAATCCGGATAGCGCGGATCGGCCGCGCGTGCCGCCGTGCTCGCGGCGGCGAGCATCAGAGCGGCCATGGCCAGAACCCGAACCGTCATCCTTCGCCTCCCGCAGGGCCCCGTCGCGCCAGCCCGCGCGAGGGATCATAGGCCAGAATCGCGCCGATCATGAAGACGATTGTGCAGGTCGCGACCACCGCCAGCGAGATCCAGTTGATTTGCCCGTACAGCGCGAAGCGGATCAGCTCGACCGCATGGGTGAACGGATTGGCCTCGCAGAGATAATAGAGATAGGGGCTGCCCTCCTGCACCCGCCAGAGCGGGTAAAGCGCCGAGGAGGCGAAGAACATCGGGAAAATGACAAAATTCATCACGCCGGCAAAGTTCTCCAGCTGCTTGATGCCGGAGGAGATCAGCATGCCGAGCGAGCCCAGCATCAGTCCGGACAGGATCAGTGCCGGCAGTACGGTGAGATAGCCGATCGGAGGAGGCGTGATGTCCCAGAACCAGGCGATCAGCAGGAAGGCATAGACCTGGAGCAGCGACACCGCGGTGCCCGCGAGCAGCTTGCAGAACAACAGGTAGCCGCGCGGCAGTGGGCTTACCAGCAGCGTGCGCATGTTCCCCATCTCGCGGTCGTAGACCATCGAGAGTGAGGACTGCATGCCGTTGAAGAGCTGGATCATGGCCATCAGCCCCGGCGCAATGAAGACCTCGTAGAGGATGTAGGTTTCGTAGGGCGGGATGATGGAGATGCCGAGCACCTGGCGGAAACCGGCGGCGAAGATGAACAGCCAGACCAGCGGACGCACCAGCGCCGAGACGAAACGCTCGCGCTGGTGCAGGAAGCGCAGGCCTTCGCGCCAGACGATGCCCGTGAGACAGGTCATGTATTCGGCGGCCGAGAAACCGCGCGGCGCCTCGCGCGTGGTGATGCTGCTCATGCGCCGCCGCCCGGCAGGGTCTGCGCGCCGGTCAGGCGCATGAAGGCGGTGTTGACGTCCTGCGCGCCGGCTTCCGCGACGACGCGGCTCATCGGTCCCTGCGCCAGCACCTTGCCCTGATGCAGCACCACGAGATCGTCACCGGCCATGATCTCGTCGAACAGATGCGTGGCCCAGAGTACGCCGATGCCTTGCTCGCTCACGAGCTGGCGCACATGGCTGATGATGTCGGCGCGTGCCTTGACGTCGAGGCCGACGGTCGGCTCGTCCAGCAAGAGCAGGCGCGGCCGGTGCAGCAGGGCGCGTGCGATCTCCAGCCGCCGCATCTGCCCGCCCGAGAGATCGCGCACCTTGCTGCCGGCGCGCTCGGTAAGCCCGATGCGACCGAGCAGCTCGGCGGCTCGCGCTCGAGCCTCGCGGCGGCTGATGCCGTGGAGTGCGGCGTGATAGAGCAGGTTCTGCGTCAGCGACAGATCGAGATCGAGCGTGCGCGGCTGGAACACGACGCCGAGCAACCGCAGCGCTTCGCCGGGGCTTTTGCCGACGTCATGGCCGAAAATGCCGACGTGGCCGGACTGGATGCCGAACAGCCGTGTGGTCAGCGAGAACAGCGTGCTCTTGCCCGCACCGTTGAGGCCGAGCAGGGCCGTAAAGCTCGCGGGCTGTACGTTGAAGGACACGTCCATCAGTGCGCGGCGCTGGCCATAGGCGTGGCTGACGCTGTCGATCGACAACGCCGGCACCGCTGCCGGATCGGGCCGTGGCGTCTCGCGCTGTTCGGAGATGGGAGCAGGGTTAGTCATGGCGCGATCGTGATACCCCAGGGCAGTTCGCCCACTTGAATGGTCTTGATTACCTTTTGCGCGGCGACGTCGATGACGGAGACGTCGTTCGACACGCCGTTGGTGGTCAGCAGAAATTTTTCGTCCGGCGTGAATGCCATGTGCCAGACCCGTTGTCCGACCAGCAGATATTTCGTCACCTTGCGCGAGGCGGTATCGACCACGGCGATGCGGTTGGCGGGACCGAGCGCGATGAAGGCGGTCTTGTCGTCCCGGGTCATGCCGATGCCGACGGGCTGGATCGCCTCTTTCCTCAACCCCGGAATCTCGAAATTGATCTTGCCGGTCACCTCGTGCTTTCTGGGGTCGATGATCGAGACGGTGCCGCCGATCTCCGAGGACACCCACAATTCGGAAGCGTCGTGCTTGAATTCGGCAAAGCGCGGCCGCGCGTCGACCAGCACGTTGGCGACGATCTGGCGCGACGACGTGTCGATGAAATGCGCCATGTTGGTGGTCTCCGACGTGTTGATCAACGTCTTGCCGTCCGGGCTGATGGTCATGCCCTCGGGCTCGACGCCGACCTGGATGTCGCCAAGGCGGGCGCGCTTCTCGAGGTCGATCACGGTCACCGTGTTGTCGTTCTCGTTGGCGACATAGAGGACCTTGCCGGCGGCATCCTGAGCGAACAATTCCGGGTCGGGCCCGGAGGGCAGGCTGTCCACCACGGCTTGCGTCTTGGCGTCGATCATCTGGATGGTGTCGTCGTCGCCGACCGCGACCATCACGAACTTGCCGTCGCGCGTGAAGTCGATGCCGCGCGGGCGCTGGCCGACCTTGATGGTCTTGGTCACCGTCCAGCTGTCGGTGTCAATCACCGACACCGTGTTGCTCTTCTCGTTCGAGACATAGGCGATGAACGCATGCGCCGGCGCTGCCGCCAGCGCCAGTCCGGACAGCAACCCAACACGCCACGCGCGCAACATCTTCTTCCTCACTTCAGCTTGCATTTGCTCTCCGGGCGGTCATAGCCGAGCGTGTCGAGCTCGGAGACTTGATGCAGGAAACCTTCTTGCGGCGACACCGACACCACCATGCGGCCGTCGACCAGCAGGATCGGCTGGCGCAGTTGCAGGTTCCAGTCGCGCAACGTCAGCTTGGTGCCCTTGAAGGCGGCCACCGAGAAATCCGGACCCTTGATGAAATCGGTGACCTTCTTGATATCGCCGGAATTAGTGCGCGAGGTGGCCTCTCCGATCATGCGCACGGCGGTCCAGGCCTGCATGTCGAGCGCGGTCATCCGCCGCGCATTCAGCTTGACGAAGCGGTTCTGCATCTGGATCGCGCCCCACTGGTCTTGCGCGGCGTCCCAGCTCCGCGGCACGAGACCGGCGGAGCCCGCGACAGGCCGCGGATCCCAGGTGCGATAGGGCAGGTAGGCGCCGAACACCTCGCTCTCGTCAGCGGCGACCAGCACATCGTAGGCCGGAGCCTGTTGCGTGAACACCGGCATCTGGCGCTGGATCAGCGTCACGCCCGAGTCCGTGCGGCGCGCGCCGCCTTTGTCCTCGAAGCTGCGCTCCTGCACGATCTTGGCGCCGAACCGCGTCGCGGTGCGCCGGAGCGCATCGGCGAACAGCCTGTCCTCGTCATGCGAGCCGACGACGAGCAGCCAGCGCTTCCACTGCTTCCACACCAGATATTGGCCGAGCGCATCGGCCAGCATCGCGCGCGTCGGCGCGGTGTGGATGACGTTGGCACGGCAATCGGCCTCGCGCAGCCGCTCGTCGATCGCGCCGGCGTTGAACAGCAGCGTGCCGCGCTCGCGCAGGGCGTCGGCGACTTTCAGCAGCGCGTCGGCCGGCAGGTCGGCGATGATGAAGCCGTTGCGCGAGGCGAGCTCGGTCGCGGCCTGCACGGCATCCTCGCCCTCCTTGATCCGCCGCTCCTCCAGCGCAAAGCGTTGGTTGAGGAACTTGCCGGTGGTGTTGTTGTCCTCGATGGCGAGGCGTGCGCCGGCGACGCCGTCATTCTCCGCGGGCTGCTCGACCAGCGACAGCGTCGATCTGGTACCGGCGATTCCGAGATAGCCGACGCCGATCATGACAGGGTCGGCCGCGAGCGCGCTCGTCGCAGCAACACCCAGGCCGATCAGGCCGACCAACCATCGGATCATGTTTCCTCCAGATGTTCTCCCCGGCTTGACCGCCGATGGAGAATTGTCTCTGCTAAAGCATGACCGATTTGTCAGGCCATGCAACCCCGCATTTCGTCCTCACGCTGCCACGCCGGGAATCACGATCATGCGAGCGCTGATATGTTTCGTCGCTTTGCTGTTGACGGGCTCGGCCGCATTCGCCGATCCGCCGAAACTCGCCGTGTTCGATTTCGAACTGATCGACACCAGCCTGCCCGGCGAGTTCTACGGCTCCAAGCCCGAGGAGGCGCGGCTCGACCTCATCAGTGAGCAGTTGCGCAAGGCACTGGTCGAGTCAGGCAGGTTCCAGCTGCTCGATATCGCGCCGATCCGGGACGCGGCCCGTCACGCCAATCTGCAGGCCTGCGGCGGCTGCGACCTCAAGCTTGCCGGACAGTTGGGTGCCGACCTGGAAATCACCGGCATGGTGCAGAAGGTCTCGAACCTGATCATCAATCTGAACATCTACCTGCGCGACGTGAAGACCGGCAACATGATCACGGCCGCGAGCGCCGACATGCGCGGCAACACGGATGAATCCTGGACGCGCACGATGAGCTATCTGATCCGCAACCGGTTGCTGGCACCGAACTACGGCAAGCCGGAGTAGGTTCTTCCGAGAGAGAAGAAGCCATCACCCTTTCAATCTCTCCGCATGCCAGTGCAGATGGTCGCCCATGAAGGTCGAGATGAAATAATAGCTGTGGTCGTAGCCCGCCTGCCGTCGCAGCGTCAGCGGGATGTTGGCTGTGGTGCAGGCGGCTTGCAGCAGTTCAGGACGAAGCTGCTCCTTCAGGAAATTATCGGCCTCGCCGACATCGACCAGGAAGCCTGAGAACTTCGCGCCGTCCTCGATCAGCGCCACCGTGTCGTGGCTGCGCCAATTGTCCTTGTTCGGCCCGAGATAGCCGGTCAGCGCCTTGATGCCCCAGGGCACGAGCGACGGTGCCACGATCGGCGCAAAGGCGCTGGCCGCGCGAAAACGGTGCGGGTTGCGCAGCGCGACCGTCAGCGCGCCGTGGCCGCCCATCGAATGGCCCATCACCGATTGGCGCTTCGCATCGACCGGAAAATTCTCCGCCACGAGTTTCGGCAGTTCGTCGGTGACGTAGCTCCACATCCGATAATTGCGTGAAAACGGCGCTTCCGTCGCGTCGACATAGAAGCCGGCGCCGAGGCCGAAATCATAGGCGTTGTTGGCATCACCCGGCACGTCGGGCCCGCGCGGTGAGGTGTCGGGCGCGACGAAGATCAAGCCGAGCTCGGCGCAGGCCTTGCGGAATTCGCCCTTCTCGGTGACGTTGGCGTGCGTGCAGGTGAGGCCGGAGAGATACCAGACTACGGGCAGCTTGGCGCCCTGCGCGTGCGGGGGAACATAGACCGAGAACGTCATGTCGGTTCCGGTCGCCTGGCTGGCATGGCGATACACGCCCTGTACGCCGCCATAGGATGTATTGGTCGAGACAGTCTGGATCGTCATGCCGTTATGCTCCGTGGCATCAAACCACATCAGGATTGCAACGCTTGTGTGACCGAATGCGTGGCGGCGGTCAGGCCACGCCGCTGTCGATCGCCAGCCGCACCAGCTCGACAGAGGTTTTCACCCCGAGCTTCTGGCGCATGATGGACGAGGTGTTGGCGACAGTCTTATAGGACGACTGCACCAGCCAGGCGATCTCGGAAAGGCTCTTTCCGGCGCTGAGCAGCCGCAAAATCTCCATCTCGCGCGCGTTCAGCTTCGACAGCGGGCTTTGCGCCAGCGCGGGTCCCGCAAAGGCGATGCTGCGCGCGATCGCGCTCGGCAGATAGGTGCCGCCGCCGCCGACGGTGCGGATCGCCTCGACGAGATCGTCGGGGTCGCCGGTCTTGGAGACATAGCCTTTGGCGCCGCACTCGATCGCACGCGCGGCAAAAGCAGGGTCGTCGTTCATGCTGAACATGATGATTCGGGCCTCGGGCGCGCGCTCGAGGATGCGGCGCGCGAGCTCGAAACCGGACACGGTCGGCAGGTTGATGTCGATGATCGAGAGGTCGGGGCGCTCGACGATGAAGACGCACTCGCCGTCTTCGGCGTCGGCGGCCTCCAAAATCTCGATCTCGCCCTCGTCGGCCAGCACGGCACGGCAGCCGGAGGCGACGATAGGATGATCGTCGACGATCAAAATGCGCATAGGCGTTCCTCGCGACAGCGTCTTGGCCTGTTTCGCGCCCGGCCGGGATTGCTGTACGCTTTCGATTAGATATCGGGCGCTTCGCCTCTGTCAACGTTATCGGACAGGCGCAGGCCAATCCTTCGCGGGGCACGGGCGATACCAATGTGGCAAAATCTATCCTTGCGTGGGCGCATCAACCTGCTGCTGGCGCTGCTGCTGGCACTGGGGCTCGCAGTCAATATCGGCCGCCAGGTCGCGGAAGCCGGGCCGCGCGTGCAGGCCGAGGACCAGAGCGTGATCCGGCTCGCGCGCGAATTCATCGAAATGATCGTGGCGGATCTCAACGAGGCGCCCGATCCGGATGCCAGGCTGAACCAGATCGCACGTGACCTCAGCCGCCTGCGCCATGTCAGCATCGCGCTTCGGGACGAAGCGGGCAGTCCGCTGACGCAGCCCCGGACCGACGCCGACGACGACACCCGCGCGCCGCCGGCCTGGTTCGTCAGCCTGGTGCATCCGGAGCAGACCGCGGTGAGCGTACCCGTCTCGATCCATGGCAAGCCGGGTTCGCTGCTGATCACCTCCCATCCCGATGACGAGATCGCCGAGATCTGGGACGCCATCGTGACCCAGCTCGAGGTCGGCTCTGTGATCGCGCTGGCGCTGTTCCTGGTGATGATGAATGTGATCGGCCGGGCACTGGCGCCGCTCCAATCCCTTGCGGATGTCATGGCCGAGCTCGAAGACGGGCGCTATCAGGCGCGCGTCGCGCCGGGCGGGGCGCCGGAGCTCGCCGCGATCTGCACCAAGCTCAACCATCTTGCGGCAACGCTCAGCGAGGCGATCGAGGACAAGCGGCGCCTCGCCGAGCGAACGGTGTCTCTCCAGGACGTCGAGCGCAAGGAGATCGCGCGCGAGCTCCATGACGAGTTCGGGCCATATCTGTTCTCGCTGCGCGCGCATGCCAGCGCGCTGGCGAAGCAGGCGGACGGACGCGCCCCGAGTGCGGAGGCCGTGCGAAAACACGGCAGTGCCATGCTGGAGCAGATCAACGCGCTTCAGCAGTTCAATCGCCGCGTGCTGGAGCGTCTCCGGCCCGTCGGCCTTGCCGAGCTCGGCCTGCGCCAGGCGCTGGAATCGCTGTCGCGGCTGTGGCGGGAGTCGCATCCCGATGTCACCATCGAGACCGCGATCTCGCCGGCGCTTGGCGTCACCGGGGAGACCGCCGACCTCACCATCTACCGCATCGTGCAGGAGGCGCTCACCAACGTGTTCCGCCACGCCGGCGCGACCTCGGTCAATGTCGTCATCGAGCCGGTGGCGCAGGCGGCAAGCGACGGCCGCGGCTGTGCCCGGGTGCGGGTCAGCGACAATGGCCGTGGCATGGAGCCGGGCCAGAAGCTCGGCTTCGGGCTCGTCGGCATGCGCGAGCGGATCCTGGCGCTGGGCGGCACGCTCAACGTCGTGTCCGGTGATGGCGGTCTGACCGTCGAAGCACTGGTTCCGACGGCGGCGGCCTGATCGCGTCGGGAAAAATTCCCGATTTTGTCGGGAAAATTGGTGCGGATGCGGCCCGACCTTTTGTGGCTGGCGCACGCGTCCCTGCCGACTACACTCGTCTCGACCAACCGGCGAAAATCAAAACAGCCGGTGGTCACGGATGGGAAGGCTGGGATGGGCGATCGTGTTCGGTTCAAGCGTTTTGGGTTCAAGCCTCTTGGGTTCAAGCGTCGTTTGGTGATGGCCTCGGTTTCGACCGGGCTGGTGTCGGGGTTGATCTTCGCGATCCCGGCGGGGGCCGCGCAGGACGAGGAAACCAACGTCCAGAACCTGCCGCCGGTCGAGGTGACGGCGCCGCCGCCGTCGACGGCGCGGCGCACCGCGTCGTCGCGTCCCGTCGCGCACATCGGGGCACCATCATCCGCCAGCCCCAGGACGCGCCTCTACGTCTATCCGACCGCGCCGGGTACCGGCAGAGGTCTCGACGTCGACAAGGTCCCGTCGGCGATCAACGCCGTCGACGCCAGCCAGATCAAGCGTAACGGCTCGATGAACATCACCGACGCGCTTCGCGACAACATCGCCGGCGTCAACATCAGCGAGGTCACCGGCAATCCATTTCAGCCGGATGTCGAATTCCGCGGCTTCGTTGCCTCGCCCGTGACCGGCACGCCGCAAGGCCTCGCCGTGTATCAGAACGGCGTCCGCATCAACGAAGCCTTCTCCGACGCCGTCAACTGGGACCTGATCCCGACCGCCGCGATCAGGTCGGTGACGCTGGTGACCAACAACCCAGCCTTCGGCCTCAACGCGCTGGGTGGCGCGATCAATTTGCAAATGAAGGACGGTTTCACCTATCAAGGTGCGGAGCTTGATCTCATGGGCGGCTCGTTCGGCCGCATCCAGGGCTCGGCGCAATGGGGCAAGACGGTCGACAAGAACTACGGCGTCTATGCCGCGCTCGAAGGCCTGCACGACAGCGGCTTCCGCAATTTCTCCCAATCGGACGTGCGGCGCTTCTACGGCGATGTCGGCTACAAGGCCGGCGACAGCGAATTCCACGCCAACATGGGCGTCGCCAAGAACGATTTCGGCGCCAGCGCCACCGTTCCCGCCGAGCTGCTCGACAAATATTGGGGCGGGACCTACACGACACCGCAGACCACCTCCAATCGCGTCGGCTATCTCAATCTGACCGGCAAGGTCGATGCGACGCCGACCTGGACGCTCGAAGGCACCGCGCATGTGCGCAGGTACGAGCAGAAGCTCGTCGACGGCAATCCGACCGACGCGCAGGAATGCACCGATCCGGGGCTCGCCGGCCTTCTTTGCTTCGGCGACGGCGCGACACCGGCAAACGGCACGAACGGCCTGCCGCTTGCCAATCCTTTCGCGTCCGGGACCATCCTCGGCGAGATCGACCGCAGCTCGATACGTTCGACCACCTTCGGCGTGTCGGGGCAGGCCACCAACACCGATCAACTGTTCGGCCACGACAACCGCTTCGTGATGGGCACGACCTATGATGCTAGCGTCACGCGCTACAACGCCACCGCCGAAATCGGCACGATCGGAGAAAACTACGTCGTCAGCGGCAGCGGTCTCTTCCTGGGGCCGACCGGCGTACCTGAACCCGTTGCCGGCCCTGTCTCGCTGCGGACCGTCAACCAGTATAACGGCCTTTACGCAATGGACACGTTCAATATCACGGACGCCTTCGCCGTCACCGGCGGCGGCCGTTTCAACGTGGCGCGCATCACACTGGAGGATCAGCTCGGGGCCGATCTTAACGGCGATCACACCTTCACCCGATTCAATCCGGTGATCGGCGGCACCTACAAGATCACGCCGGAGCTAACGGCCTATGCCGGCTATTCCGAGGCCAACCGCGTTCCGACGCCGCTCGAGCTCGGCTGCTCCGATCCAGCCCGTCCCTGTCTCATTGCCGCGTTTCTCGTCTCCGATCCGCCATTGAAGCAGGTGGTGTCAAAGACCGTGGAAGCGGGCCTGCGCGGCAGCAAGGAGCTGAACATCGGCACGCTCGGATGGAAGATCGGCGGCTTCCGCGCCACCAATTACGACGACATCGTCGCCGTTCCCGTCCCCGGGCGAACCGGCTTTGGCTATTTTTCTAATGTCGGCCGCACCAGGCGGCAGGGCCTCGAGGCCGAAATCAACGTCAAATCGCCGACGCTTCAATTCCAGGCGAGCTACGCCTTCGTCGACGCGCGCTTCCTCGACGCATTGACCATCGGCTCCAACAGCCCGTTCGCCGATGGCGACGGCAACATCCAGGTCTCGCCCGGCAACCAGCTCCCCGCGATCCCGCGCCATCGCGTCAAGGTCGGTGTCGACTATGCCGTCACCGACGTCTGGAAGGTCGGCGGCAACGCGCTGTTCGTCTCCAGCCAATATCTGGTCGGCGACGAGTCCAACCAATATGCGAAGCTGCCGTCCTACACCGTGTTCAACCTGCACACGTCCTACCAGGTGACCAAGAACTTCCAGCTCTACGGCAAGATCGACAATATCTTCGACAAGCGCTACGCGACCTATGGACAGTTCTTCGATCGCGAAGCCGTGCCCAACTTCACCAATGGCGGTGCCGAGTTCACCGACCCGCGCTCGCTCAGCCCTGCAAGGCCGCGCGCCTTCTATGCGGGAATGCGGGTGACGTTCTGATCTGGCTCTCAAGCCCGGTCCATATGGGATGACGAGGAGGCCGGTTTGCGCCGGCGCGGCGTGCCGCCACGGGCGTGTTCTACCTCAAGCCGATTGACTCATTGTTCATGTTTTGTTCTTATGCTGCTCGTCCAGCCAAGGGAGCGAGCCATGGACAACCGCATCAACGAAATTCGCAGGATCATCAGGGCGTTACGCGTCAGCATGCGTGAGGCCGAGGCGATCATGCATGAGCAGATCAACAGGGACGAGGACTGCAGCTTCGTCGCAGGCGAAGTCATGAAGATGCGCACGGTGATGAGCGGGCTCGTTCAGGAGCGGGCCGCGCTGGGAGACACGGACCCAATCGTCGTCGCCAGCCTCTTCGTTCCCCGCCGTCGGCCGATGCCATCGCGCGTCGGTGTCGAGAAGCGCCGTCTTGTTCCGCCGCGAGAGATGGCACGGGCATGAAGGGGGAGAGGCCGACCTACTTCTCCGACATGCAGGAGCCGCCGGAATTTCTGAAGGCGCTTCATCATGCGCGGCGCCTGTCCTGTCTGGAGGGTTGGTGCCGCATGCACATCGAGGCCATCCAGGTTGCGATTGATCAGTACGCGGAAGCGGCTCTCGGTAACCGGGAGTTCTTCCTCAACAAGCCGCACAGCATCGGCGAGAGTCGGAGAAGCGGTGATGTGCCGTAACAGCGGCGCATGTCGGCGTATCGACCTTCGAAGGTCCGATGATCCCGCGCGCCGGCGAAGCTTGGGGTCGCGCTGTTTTTACCGATCGGAAACCATAGCGAATGATCCTAAAATTGTAACGAAACGAATTGGCTGTATCGGCGTCGATCTGTCGGAGGGACCGTCCGATGACAGAGCATCAGTTGAGAGAGCAGGAATTCCAGATCGCGCGTTACAGGCGTTTGGAGCGCGAAGTGACCGATCCACTTGCCGCGTGTCTGCTTCACAGCATCATTGAAGACCTGGAAGCCGAGCTGCGCAGGGATAGCCCGGATTGGCACGGGCGGCGCGATTAACGCTTTGTTAGCGCTGATCGTGTCGATGATGCGCGAGGGAATACCGGGAGACTGCTCCCATGTTGAAGGACGGCACCTATGCGGCGTGGTACAAGACGCCGCTCGATCAGGGGACCGGGATCGTCCATATCGCGGACGGACAGATCTGGGGCTGCGACAGCCTGATGACCTATCACGGCTCTTGCAAGGTCGACGGCGATCGCTTCACCGCCACCGTATCGACGAAGCGCCATACTGACGGACGCGCAACGGTGTTCGGCGTCGACGATGAGCTCACGCTGGATATCGAGGGAAACTGCCCGGGCAAGGTCGCGACTTACATGGCGACGGCAGCGCAAGTGCCGGGAATGATCCTTCAGGGTACGCTGATACTGACGGAACAGCAGGCGCCCGCACCTGAAAGAAGCCGGCAGATGCCGCCGTTCAATCCCGACAAGCTGCCAAAGTTGCCGAAGCGCTCGCGCTGAGCGAGGGAGCCCCCGTCATCGAGCAGTTCACTGCGAATACGAAAGCTGATCTTCCGTGACGACTCGCTCGATTTTCTCCGACTTGCACTTGATGCGGTATCGGAGACGTCCATCGGCCTCGATGGGCATATGCTGGACGATGGTATAAATCATCGCTGGCTCGGTTGCGGCACGTCCTTGTGGGCCTTGGGGCTGGTGGCGAACGTCTTCATTCAGCTTGTAGGCATACGACATAGATCTACCTCGAATTCACAGTGGCTCTGACGCGGGGTCAGTCGTTGTATCCCTGGCAGGACAGGCACTTGGGTCCAGCGGAAGAGGTGACCACAGTCTGATGCGGTCAAACCGCGTCATAAGTCAGTCGTTCTCTTGGTTGACCGGTGCAGACAGACAATCGCCCAGAGCGGAGCGGCGATGGTTGCACCATATCCCATATTTGCGAACTTTGGTCGTAATTTCCGAGCGGTTTATGGCATTCTGTGAGCCTACGGGCCCTCGTTTCGAGAGGAACTGACAACTTCCTCGCCGGATTGGGCTGGTATTTCGGCTTTGGAGTAGCTCTGCCGACAATTGCCGTGGCCCCTTTCGGACAACTTTGTCGCATTCTGCAATCCTGCATCCTCGGCCCTCGGCTCGCCCGCTTCTCAAACGACCCGCGATTCGCCATGGTGCCGCCGCAAGAGCATCACCGGAGCACTATCAATGTCGGACAAGGTCTCGCGTCGCCAGTTCGCCACGCTGGCAGGATTGTCCGCAGCCGGAATCGCCAATCCTCTTGAGGTCGCGAACGCCAAGCCCGCATCGCCGCCGCGGAGCGTGTACGGCTTTCCGGCGGGCTTTGTCTGGGGCACGGCGACCTCGTCCTATCAGGTCGAGGGCGCCGTCAACGAGGACGGGCGAGGGGCCTCGATCTGGGACAAGTTCGTCCGCATCCCCGGCAAGATCGAGGACGGCTCGACCGGCGATCGCGCCAACGAGCACTATCACCGCTACAAGGAAGACATCGCGCTCATCAGGGAGCTCGGCTGCAAGGCCTATCGCTTCTCGGTAGCCTGGCCGCGGCTGTTTCCGGACGGCGATGGCAAACCCAACCCGAAGGGGCTCGACTTCTACAATCGCCTGGTCGACGAACTCCTCAAGAACGGCATCGAGCCGTGGCTGACGCTCTATCATTGGGACCTGCCGCAATCGCTCCAGGACCGGTTTGGCGGCTGGCGGTCGACGGAGACCTGCAAGATCTTCGGTGATTACGCGGCCTATGTCGCCGGGCACCTGACCGATCGCGTCAAGAACGTATTCACACTGAACGAGAGCGGTCGGTTCGTCCATTTCGGCTACGGCATCGGCATCGACGCGCCCGGCGTGACGCTGCCGCAAGCCGAGGTCAACCAGATCAGGCACAACAGCGCGCTCGCGCACGGGCTCGCGGTGCAGGCGGTCCGCGCCCATGGCCGCCGCGGCACCAGGGTGGGGCCGGCCGAGAACATCGATGCCTGCGCCCCCGCGATCGACACGCCGGAGAACGTCCGTGCCGCCGAGATCGCGCTGCGCGAGATGAACGCCGGCTATCTCAACGTCATCATGACGGGCCAGTACACCGACGCCTTCCTGAAGTTCGCCGGGCGCGACGCGCCGAAATACACCGATGCCGAGCTGAAGATCATATCTTCGCCGGTCGATTTCCTCGGCCTCAACATCTACGCGCCGCAGAACTACGTGGTGGCGTCCGACCAGGGCGCGGGCTTCATGCCGCTGCCGATCCCGAAATCGTTCCCGCACATGAATTCGGACTGGCTGCGCATCGGTCCCGAGACGATCTACTGGGTGCCGAAGCTGGCGGCGAAGATCTGGAAGACGGACGCGATCTATATCAGCGAGAACGGCACCTCCGGCGACGACGTCGTGACGCCCGACGGCAAGATCTACGACACCGACCGCATCATGTATCTGCGCAACTACCTCGCTCAGCTCCAGCGCGCCACCGCCGAAGGCGTGCCGGTGCGCGGCTATTTCCTCTGGAGCCTGATGGACAATTTCGAATGGGTGTTCGGGCTCAACAAGCGCTTTGGGCTCTACCACGTCAATTTCGACACCCAGGTGCGTACGCCGAAACTCAGCGCCAGCTTCTATCGCAACGTGATCGCGAAGAACGCGGCGGGGGCGTAGCGGCGTCTCTTCGCCTCCCCCGCTTGCGGGGAGAGGCCGGATTTTACGCGCAGCGGAAAATCCGGGTGAGGGGGAGTCTCCGCGAGTCCGTCTGTCACCGTCTTTGTTGAGGCAGCCCCTCACCGCAACCCTCTCCCCGTAAGAACGGGGAGAGGGAGTGCAGCGCCGCGCATTGACTCCACTCTCTGCCTTATTCAAAACCGTCCTCAACCACTCATAACAAGAGGATACGCCAATGACCGACGCACTCATCATCGATGCCTGCCGGACCCCGCGCGGCGTCGGCAAGGCCGGCAAGGGCGCGCTCTCGGGCATTCATCCGCAGCAGCTGGGAGCAGCCGTGCTGCGCGCGCTCGCGACGCGCACCGGCATCGACACCGCCGATGTCGACGACATCATCTGGGGCTGCAGCGCACAGGTCGCAACGCAAGGCGGCGATCTCGGCCGCATGTCGGCGCTGGATGCCGGCTACGACGTGCGCGCGAGTGCCGTGACGCTCGACCGCTTCTGCGGCTCCGGCATCACCAGCGTCAACATGGCCGCAAGCTCGATCATGTCGGGCACGGAGGACCTCGTCGTCGCCGGCGGCTGCGAGATGATGTCGATGGAAGGACGTCGCGGCGGTGGCCCGATGATGATGGACAATGGCAATCTGCGCCTGCGTGCGCGGCATCCGCAGTCGCATCAGGGCGTCTGCGCCGACGCGATCGCGACGCTGGAAGGCATCACGCGAAGGGACGTCGACGCGCTCGGCCTCGAAAGCCAGAAGCGTGCCGCGCATGCGATCGCGAACGGCCACTTCAGGAACAGCCTCGTTCCGGTGCATCGCGAGGACGGCAGCCTCGCGCTCGACCATGAAGAATATCCGCGACCGCAGACCACGATGGAAGGGCTGAGCGCGTTGAAGCCCGCATTCCCCGCGGTCGCCGACCATGCGCTCGACGACAAGGGCACGACCTATCGCGGCCTGATCCTGCAGAAGTACCCCGAGCTCGAGATCGACTTCATGCACCACGCCGGCAATTCGTCCGGGGTCGTCGACGGCGCCGCCGCGATCCTGCTGGCGTCGCCGGCTTATGCCAAGGCGCATGGCCTGAAGCCGCGCGCCCGCGTGGTCGCGATGGCCAACATGGGAGACTCGCCGACCTTGATGCTGAACGCGCCGGTGCCGGCGACGCGCAAGGTGCTGGCGAAGGCGGGGCTGACCATCGACGACATCGACCTGTTCGAGATCAATGAGGCCTTTGCCGTGGTTGCGGAAAAATACATCCGCGACCTCAAGCTCGACCGCGCCAGGGTCAACGTCAATGGCGGCTCGATCGCACTCGGCCACCCCATCGGCGCCACCGGTTCGATCCTGATCGGCACCGTGCTCGACGAGCTCGAACGGCGCGACTTGAAGCGCGGTCTCGTCACCATGTGCGCGGCCGGTGGCATGGCCCCGGCCGTCATCATCGAACGTATCTAGGCTTTCTTCTAACCTCTCCCCGCTTGCGGGGAGAGGTCGGATCGCCTCGGCGATGCGGGGCATCGCCGGTGCGATCCGGGTGAGGGGGTACAGGTATATCGTCGATCTGATGCGGGGAGAGAGCCCCTCACCCCAACCCTCTCCCCGTAAGAACGGGGCGAGGGAGAAACACACAACGAGATGATCTAGTCTTATTTTCCAGGGTGAATCGCGACCGGACTCCGACAAAGAGGCCGGTCGTCGCTTGTCGAAAGCATCGAATCAGCTTTAGCAAGGCTGCGTGCGGGCCTTTGAAACAAGGTAAAATCCGCTGCCTAAGGCTTCTCCCGCTCCGGAAGTGGCTAAAAAGCAGGGTTTTTTGCCACAGAGGGCCAAAAAAGCCCGTAAAACCCCGACAAAACTGTGCAGAAGGCTATAGGCCTTCACCGGTTGGTCTAATATGCAGCCGTCAACGAATCAGAGGAGACACGATGGCCACCCAAATGTCGAAATCGCAGCTGATCGAAAAGATCGCGACCACCACCGAGCTTTCCAAGCGTGACGTCAAGAGCGTCATGGAGACGCTGACCGACGTCGGCCACAAGGAGCTCAAGAAGAACGGCCTGTTCCTGGTGCCGGGCTTCGCCAAGTTCGTGGTCATCAAGAAGCCCGCGACCAAGGCGCGCAAGGGCACCAACCCGTTCACGGGCGAAGAGATGATGTTCAAGGCCAAGCCGGCCCGGAAGATCGTCCGCGCCCGTCCGGTCAAGGCCGCCAAGGACGCCGTGGGCTAACAACGCAAAGGCCCCCTCGCGTAGGAGGGGGCCTTTTGTTCGGGGCTGTCGCGAGGACTTGAGACGGAGGGCTCAACCCTTGCGGCGCTTCGCGCGGACCGGGACCGGCTGAAGCCGCGGTCCTGATGCCGCCAGCGCATCACGAACCCCGTCGATGGCGCGATCGAGCAACTGGCGCAGCCGTTGCGTTGTCCGCGATTGCTTCGCTTTTTCCAGCAGTTTCTTCATCGCATTCACTCCGCCGCTTCGACCTTGGCCTCGGCTTGGGCCTCGGCCGGCTCGAGCGCCGCGGCGATAGCCTCGTCGACGCGCTCCAGCCAGATGAATTCGAGGCTGTCCCGCGCGCTCTGCGGGATGTCGTCGTAGTCCCGCTTGTTGCGCGCCGGCAGCATTACCCGCTTCAGGCCCGCGGCCGCAGCCGCCACCACCTTCTCCTTGATGCCACCGACCGGCAGCACCAGGCCGCGCAGCGAGATCTCGCCGGTCATGGCGGTGTCGCTGCGCACCGTGCGATTGGTGAGCAGGGACGTCAGCGCCGTGAACATCGCAACGCCCGCGCTCGGCCCGTCCTTCGGGGTCGCGCCTGCGGGCACGTGAACGTGGATGTCGCTCTTTTCGAACAGCTGCGGATCGATGCCGAGCTGCGTGGCCTTGCTCTTCACCAGCGTCATCGCAGCCTGCACGCTCTCGCGCATGACCTCGCCGAGCTGGCCGGTCAGGATCATGCCGCCACGGCCGGATACCCGCGACGCCTCGATGAACAGGATGTCGCCGCCGACCGGCGTCCAGGCAAGGCCGGTGGCCACGCCTGGAATGCTGGTGCGCTGTGCGATCTCACCTTCGAAGCGCGGCTGGCCGAGCACGGTGCCGATATCCTTCGGCGTCACGACGACCCTTACGGCGGTGCCTTCGGCCACCTGCACGGCAGCATGGCGGAACAGCTTTCCGATCTCGCGCTCGAGGTTACGCACGCCGGCTTCGCGGGTGTAGCCCTTGACCACCAGCTTCAGCGCCTCCGGCTCGATCTCGGCTTGCTCCGGCGTCAAGCCGTTGGCCTCGAGCTGCCGCCGCACCAGATAGCGCTTCGCGATCTCCAGCTTCTCTTCCTGGGTGTAGCCGGTGAGGCTGATCAGCTCCATGCGATCCAGCAGCGGACCCGGGATCTGGTCCAGCATGTTGGCGGTCGCGATGAACACCACGCGCGACAGGTCGAAGGGCACGCCCAGGTAATTATCCCGGAACGTCCCGTTCTGCTCGGGGTCGAGCACCTCCAGCATCGCTGCGGAAGGATCGCCCTGCACGCCGCGACCCATCTTGTCGATCTCGTCCAGCATCATGACGCAGTTCCGCGTGCCGGCCTTCTTGATGCCCTGGATGATGTTGCCGGGCAGCGCGCCGATATAGGTGCGCCGATGGCCGCGGATCTCGGCCTCGTCATGCACGCCGCCGAGGCTGACGCGCACGAAGGGACGGTCCATCGCGCGTGCGATGGATTGGCCGAGCGAGGTCTTGCCGACGCCGGGCGGTCCGACGAAGCACAGGATGGGCGCCTTGCCCTGCGGCGCCAGCTTGCGCACCGCCAGATATTCGATGATCCGGCTCTTGATCTTCTCCAGGCCGAAGTGATCGGCATCAAGAATGCGGCGCGCTTCCTTGATGTCGATCGGCTTCTCCGCGGGCAGCGCCCACGGCAGCTCGATCAGCCAGTCCAGGTAAGTGCGGACCATGCCGGCTTCGCCGGCGGCCTCCGGCATGCGCTCGTAGCGGCGCAGCTCCTTCTTCGCATGTGCATCGGCCTCGGGCGGCATGTTGGCCTTGGCGATGGCAGCGGTCAGCTCGGCGACCTCGGCCGCCTTGCCGTCACCTTCGCCGAGCTGGCGCTGGATGGTCGCCATCTGCTCGCGCAGGATCGCCTCGCGCTGCCGCTCGTCGAAGCTGGCGCGGGTCTGCTGGCCGATCTCGTTGCTGATGCGCAGCACCTCCAGCCGTTCGGCCAGATGCTTCGACACCTTCTCGACGCGCAGGGCGAGGTCGATGGTCTCCAGCACCTCCTGCTTGTCCTGCGGCTTGATGTCCATGAACGAGGTCGCCAGGTCCGCCAGCGCACCGGGCGCAGTGGTGCCCTGGAACATCGCGATCAGCTCGGGCGGCGCCTGCGGCAGCAGCTCGATCGCCTCGATGGCCTGGCGCTGCAGGTTCAGCCCGCGGGCCTCGATCTCGGGCGTGCTCGTGGTCGGCTCCGGAATCTGCTGGATCCGCGCGGCGGGGAACGGCGTCCCCGGCAGGAAGTCGAGGATGCGCGCGCGCTGCACGCCCTGGCAGACGATGTGATGGGTGCCGTCGGGCGCGGTGATGTAGCGCACGATGTTGGCGATGGTCGCGACCCGATAGAGGTCGTCCGGTCCGGGCTCCTCGGTCTCGGGGCTGCGTTGCAGGACGATGCCGACCGGCCGCTGCTCGCGCAACGCCTGTTGCGCGGCGGCGACGGACTTCGGCCGCGCGATCGCGATCGGCGCGATGGCGCCGGGGAACAGCACCATCTCGCGCACGGGAATGATGATCAGCGCGTCTTCGGGAATCTTCACGTCGGAATTGCTCTGGGAATTGGTCGGTGCGGTATTCATTGGTTCGGTGGCCATGATCGACCTCAGGATTTGGCGAGGCGCAGCGCGACGCAGCCGTCCATCACGAAGCGGCTGATGGCGTAGCGGCCAACGGGCAATGCAATGCGGCGCTCAAAACGCCCCTGCGGCAGTTCGAGCCGGTGGATGCGGGCGTTGCGAAGCTCCGGCGGAAGGGTGCGCTGGCCGGAGATGACGAGCACGCCGTCATGGATGACAGTCTCGACATTGTCGGGATTGACGCCGGGAAGCGCGACCAGGATCAGGAGCTCATGCTCGGTTTCGAGCACGTCGATCGGAGGCTCCCAGCAGGCTTCCTGGCGGCCGAACTGCTGGCGCAGCCGTTCGGCGCGGGTCAGCGAGTCCAGGGCTTCGGACAGCATCCAGTCGAGGGGATTTTTGGGTTGCATGATGCGGGCTCGGCGGTGGGGAACGCTGAATATGGGGCCAGTTCCCGAGAATTCCAGCCCGGCGGCGCGCAGGTGCCATGCGGATCGTGCGATCCGAAAACACGAGCGCCGCAGCCTTCCGGCCGCGGCGTTTCGTCGTCACGCCACGTGGGGCTCAGGCCGCCTGGCGGTATTCCTCTTCCGCCTCGAGGTTGATCACGGACGTCGCGAGCTCGGTCAGGATGTGATCGGTCGCCTCTTCCTCGTCCAGCGTCGCCTGCAGCAGCCTTGCGGCGTCCTGCATGCCGAGCTCCTCGGCCCAGGTGCGCAGCGTGCCGTAGCGGGAGATTTCGTAGTGCTCGACCGCCTGCGCGGCTGCAAGCAGACCGGCGTCGAGCGCAGGAGCGTTCTTGAACTCCTTCATGATCTCGGCGCCTTCGTCGGTGATGCCGTTGATCGCTTCGCAAGGCTTGCCGCGGGCCGGCTTGCCCAACATCTTGAAGATCTGGTCCAGACGTTTGACCTGGCCCTGGGTCTCGCGCAGATGCTTGTTGAAAGCCGCCGCGAGCTCCTTCGAGTTGGCGGCCTTGGCCATCTTGGGCAAGGTCTTGATGATCTTATTCTCGGCGAAATAGATGTCCTTGAGCGTCTCCAGGAATAGGTCGCTCAACATTTTCGGCGCCTGACGGGCGCGGCCCGTCGACGATTTCTTGGTTGTGCGCTTCTTTGCTTTCTTGGCCATACATCCTCCTGTCGAGGTGAACGGGAAGGCCCCGCCTTCCTCTATCCTCGGGCGATCAAGACTCTGCGCGGCCAAAGGTTCCCAATATGCAACGCAGTGTGGATTAACCCGGCCGTTTATACGGATCGTCCTGCCGCTGTCGCGCTTCCGTCGCGCGATCGAGGCGTGCGCGCTCGCTGCGACGGAGGTGACCGGCCTTCATGACGCCGTAGACGAGGGCGCCGCCGAGCACGAACGCGCCGATGAACCAGAGCCAAAGCATCTGGCTCGAGGCGTGGCCCAGCAACATGCTAACTCCGCTGTCGCTCATAGATGATCTCCACCATGTCCCTTGCGGTCATGGTCTGCTAAGTCGGATGGCGGAAGGTCGTTCCTCAACCAGCCCTCGTCGCATGCGACGCCTCACACGGGATTGGCGGCAGGCTGCCGCACCGCTGTCCCTTTCGGCTCGCCCGCCCGAGCGGTGAAGTCACCGGCCTCGGTCGAGGTCCGCAGCCATTTCGTCACGTCGCCGATCGCTTCCCGCGGCGATCGGCCGAACTTCCTCAAGCCCCGGAAATATTCCAGTTGAAGATGGGCCGACGTGCCGCGCTTGGGGATGGTCTTGAGATGCTGGATATCGTCCTCGATGCGAAGATGCGCGATGTCGGGCGCCAGCATGGCGATCACCGTCTCGAGCCAGGTCCTGAACGAGACCGGCTCGAACGACACCAGATCGATATAGGTCCCGTCGGTTCCGTAGCGCTGGGCACGCCAGCGGTTCTCCTCGATCAATGCGCGGTGCACGGCCGAATGGGTGGCGTTCAGATCCGGATGGTGCACGGCGTGCCTGACCAGCGCGCGAAACAGCGCCGCTATCGCCACCGAGTCCGCAATTGCCGTGCAGCAGTCAGTGATGCGCAGCTCCAGGGTCGGATGTTGGAGCGAAGGCCGGAGCGCCCACCACACATAGGTGGCATTGGGGACGATGCCTGCATCGACCAGGGTTCTTACATAGGTCTCGTATTCCGCGAGGTTGCGAAACATCTCGGGAAAGCCGGTCCGGGGCAGGGCGTCATTTGCGGCATTGCGGTAGCCGAGCAATCCGGTGGGGTAGCCGCACCAGAACGGCGACGAGGTCGACAGCGCCAGCAGCAGCGGCAGGAACGGGACCAGGCGGTGCATGATCTCGACCCGGTGGTCCGGCTCGGGCACCTCGACGTGGACGTGCAGCCCGCTGATCGGGTTGCCCAGACCAACCATCCCGAGGTCGTTGATGACCTTGCTGTAGCGGCGCTTGCGCGTCATGCGCTGCTGCTGGGGTTGAGCCAACGGATGCGTCCCCGCCGCGACGATACCGACCCCGTGCTCCTTGCCGACCTCAGCCAGAACCGCGCGGTAGTGCGCGAGCTCGGCGATGGCATCGGCTGAAGTCGCCAATGGCGGCGTCGCCACTTCGATCTGCGATTGCAGGATCTCGGTGGTCAGCCGCTCCCCGAGGCGTTTCTGGGCCGCTGCCATATAGGATTTGGGCAGCTCGGACTTCGGTGCCGCCGATTGGCGGTTGACCAGAAAATATTCCTCCTCGATGCCGAAGCGATAACGGTGCATGACCTACGCTGCCCCTTGCGCCTTCGCATGCTGACGAACCGCGTCTCCGAAGGCAGAGAGAATGCGGGCCGACGCATGGTCGGAGCTCGCCCAATAATCGGGATGAAAGAGGGTGCCGAGCGCAAAAGCGCCCGCGCCTTCGACGCTGACGGCCTCGACCGAGCCGTCCTCGGCGACGGCCTCCGCCACCAGACCCGGTGCGAGATCGGCGATCAGGAAGCTGTGCAGCGAATTGACCGTGATGGCATCTGCGCCGCAGATCTGTTGCAACACGCCACTCTTGCGCAGCGTCACTTTTTGCCGCAGCCGATAGCGGGCATCCTCATTGTCCGCCTCGGGCGTGCCGTGGCGTTTGTCCTCCGGCCAACCGTCTGGCTCCTTCGCCAGCGTGCCGCCAAAGGCGACGTTGAGCTCCTGGATTCCGCGGCAGACGAACAGGGCGGGAATGCCGCGCGCCAGCGCGCGGGGAATCAGGCGAAGCGCGACCTCGTCGCGGAATTCATCAAACGGACCATCGCGCGCTTCGTCGGCTGTTTGTCCGTAGCGGGAAGGATGGACGTTGGTCTGTCCACCGCCGATGAAGAGGCCGTCGAGGCCGTCGAGATACGCATCGACATCTGCTTCGGGGGCCGCGGGCAAGACCCGCGGCACGGCGCCAGCGACGAGGCCGACGGCGTTGACGCAGACCAAGGCGACGGAGGCAAGCTGCTCGCCGCGCGCAACGATGGAATCCGAGAGGATGCCGACCTGCGGCGCGCCGCTGCGGGCTTGCCACTGGCCTCGGGATGCGGTGAGCCGCCACTGCTGAAGACCGTAGGCGACTGCGTCCGCGGCGCTGCCGAATTGGTGAATGGCGGCCTTGAGTTCTCTGACGTTTGTCCCTAATCGAAGCGCCCAGCGGCTGCAGGAAATGGGATCGTGCGGATCAATTCTGGAACGGGGCTCGTGCAATTGTCTGTGCTGCTTCTGCTCGTATCGATGATCAGTGAAACGGCAATCCTGCGGAATGGTTGCTTCGCGATTGAGCTCGTTGATCTTTTTGACCCGACACTGAACTAACTTTTGTTATTGCGACGTGCTTGGGCCGTCGGACCGGAAGAGGCGCCATGATTGATTTCTCCCTGTCCGCCTTCGTCACGTTGCTGCTGGTGGTCGATCCCGTTGGCCTCGTGCCCGCCTTTCTCGCCGCGACCGGAGGCATGCCCGACAAGACCAAACGCACCATCGCGCTGCGCGCGCCGGTGATTGCGGCGGCGATCCTGGTGGTGATTGCCTTGATCGGAAACTGGCTGCTGCGCCAGCTCGGGATCGGCATCCCCGCCTTCCAGATCGCCGGCGGGCTGCTGCTGTTCGGCGTGTCCTACCAGATGATCTTCGGCGACCGTCCGCATCGCGAGGCCCGCGAGGCCGACAAGGCAAGCTCCGAGCACGCCTCCGACGTCGCGGTATTCCCGCTGGCGATCCCGATGATGGCCGGTCCCGGCGCGATCGCAACCACGCTGCTCCTGACGGGCGATGCCGGCTACGGGCCGAGGCTCGCGATCATCATCGCGGTCGTGCTCTGCGTGTGCTTGCTCTGCACGCTCTGCTTTGTCTCCGCGAACATGATCGCGCGGAGCCTCGGGCGCACCGGCAACGCCGTCCTCTCGCGCGTGCTCGGTATGCTGCTCGCAGCCTATTCGGTGCAGTTCGTGATCAACGGGATCGCGGCGGTCCGGGCGAGCTTGCCGTAGATCTGCGACAATCTGTTAATGCGTTGATTTTCATGTTTATTTCATGATGCCATGAAGCGGCTGGCGGGATCGCGCGCGATCCGGTCCGCTTTCTCTTGCGCTGCCATATGGCTTGACGTACTCCCCGTCTGACAGGCGCCCATCGTCAGGAAATCGACATGTCGATGACAGCGGACGAGCTCGACAAGAGACAGGCCATCATCGGCGCCTGCCGCCGCATGAACGCGCTCGGCATCAACCAGGGCACTTCGGGCAATATCAGCGTCCGACATGTGGACGGGCTTCTGGTGACCCCGACCAGCGTGCCCTACGACGCGATGACGCCGGACCAGATCGTGTTCATGACGATGGATGGCTCGCACGCGCCCGATCAGAAGCCATCCAGCGAGTGGCGCTTCCACCTCGACATCCTGAAGGCCCGGCCAGACGTCAACGCTGTCGTCCACGCCCATCCGACCTATTGCACCATTCTGGCGATCATGGGCCTGGAGATCCCGCCCGTGCACTACATGATCGCGGCCGCCGGCGGCGACAGCATTCGCTGCGCGCCCTATGCCACCTTCGGAACGGCGGAGCTGTCCGAGCATGCCGTTCGGGCGCTGGAGGGCCGGCTTGCCTGCCTGCTCGACCATCACGGCATGATCGCGATCGGCAAGTCGTTGGACAAGGCGATGTCGCTCGCCGTCGAGGTCGAGACGCTGGCGCAGCAATATCACGGCTGTCTCCAGATCGGAGAGCCGCCGCTGCTGTCGAGCGCCGAGATCGAGCGGGTCCGCCAGCGCATGTCCGGCTACGGCATGTCGGAAGGGTAGGGCGGGCAGAAAGTGTTCCTGCGGATCAGACATCTCGCCGACCGCAAGGGGACGAACCGCGTCATGGTTCGGCTGCGGGCGCTGCTGCGCAGCAACGAATTCTATCTGATCCCGCTTGCGCTGGTGATCGGCACGCTCGCCGGCGCCATCGTGACGCTGATGGCCGAGATTGCGCAGATTGCCCATATGGTGATCTACGGCATTCCCATCGACGTTCGTCTGTCCGCCAATACCAGCGTCAGTCCCTGGGCCGCGCTGATTGCGCCCGCGCTGGGCGGATTGGCGCTCGGTATCATGGAGTGGTGGCGGCGACGGCTCAAGCTCTCCAGCGCGGTCGATCCGATCGAGGCGAACGCGCTGCGTGGCGGCAATCTGTCGATGCGCGACAGCGTGGTGGTGTCGAGCCAGACGTTGATCTCGAACGGTTGCGGCGCCTCAGTCGGCCTCGAGGCCGGCTATACCCAGATCGGCTCGGGCATCGCCTCGCTGCTCGGCAAGTTCTTCAATCTGCGACGCAACGATCTGCGCCTGATCGTCGGCTGCGGCGCCGCCGCGGCGATCGCGGCGGCCTTCGGTGCGCCGATCACCGGGGCCTTCTACGCCTGCGAGCTGATCGTCGGCGTCTATTCGGTCGGCAGCGCCGCGCCGATCCTCGCCGCCTCGCTCGCCGGCGCGCTGACCGCGCAATGGCTCGGCGGCGCGCCATACTCGCTTGAAATACCCAAGGTCAGCGCCGTCGGCGTCGAGCAATATCTGGCGCTGATCGGTCTCGCGCTCGTCACCAGCGGCGTCGGCATCGCCGTGATGCGCTCGTCCTCGATGTTCGAGCGCCTGTTCAAATGGCTGCCGGTCTGGCTACGCCCGGTGATCGGCGGCCTCATCGTCGGCGGCTTTGCGATTGTCACGCCGCAGGTGCTGGCGGCCGGCCACGGCGCGATGGTGCTCGATCTCTTTCACGACATGACGATCGGCCTGATCGCGCTGGTCATCGCCTTGAAGGTGACGGCCTGCTTGATCTCGCTCGCCTCCGGCTTCCGCGGCGGGCTGTTCTTTGCCTCGCTGTTCGTCGGGAGCCTGATCGGAAAGTTCTTTGCCGCGGTGCTGGTTGTGGTCAGCCCGAACTTCGTGATCGATCCGTTGGTGGCCATGCTGACCGGCATGGCGACGCTCGGTGTCGCCATCGTCGGCGGTCCCTTGACCATGTCGTTCCTCGTGCTCGAGATGACCCGGAACGTCGACGTCACCGCCGTGGTGCTGGCCGGCTGCATCGTCACCTCGATCTGCGTCCGCTTCATGTTCGGCCACTCCTTCTCGACCTGGCGCCTGCATCTGCGCGGCGAGACCATTCGCAGCGCCAACGACGTCGGCTGGCTGCGCAACCTCACCGTCGAGCGGCTGATGCGCTCCGATGTCGGCAAGGTGCCGTCGACCACGACGATCGCCGCGGTCCGTCGCGAATTCGTGCTGGGATCGCGGCCCGGGATCGTCATCGTCAACAATGCGGACGAATATGTCGGCCTCGTCCTGCTGCCCGACCTGTTCTCCGGCGACCTCGACACCATCGCCGACGAGATCCAGGTGATCGAGCTCGCGCGCCTGACCGAGATCGTGCTGATCCCGGAAATGAACGTGAAGTCGGCGATGGCGGTGTTCGACGAGGCGGAGGCCGAGATGCTGGCGGTGGTCGATTCCACCGACAGCCGCAAGGTGGTCGGCTTTCTCACCGAGACCTTTGCCCGGCGCCGCTATGTCGAGGAGATCGATAAGGCGACGCGCGGCGTGCTCGGCGCGCTGTCGTAAGGTCACGCGGAAGCGGGACGGCGTGCGTCATGCGCCGCCGTCCGCGCCTCTATCGGTCCGGTTGGGAAGGAGCCGCAACGACGCTCGCCACGATCCGGCGGACCAGTGGCAGCACCATCAGCAGCGTCGGAAACGCGACGAGCCATGACAGCGCCCAGGCGCCCGGCCAGGTCGCGAGAAACGCCGGCGTTGCGCCGAGGCTTCGAAGCGTGGAAATGACCGACACCACGGCCGTCATGAGGATGGACAGCACAAATGGCATCACGATCGGCGCATAGCGCGCCGGCAGTTTGCGAACCGCAATCATCTGATTTCTCTTTGGAATAGGACGCGTCAGTCACGGTGAACCCAAGAATGGCATCGATCCCGACGGCGTCGGTTGATGCGTTGGTTCACGTAAAACGCTTACGGCGACCGAAAAACGGTGCGCCTGTTCATTATCCGCTCATGTTGGATGGTTCAAGCTGGATCTGGACGTTCGGTTTACAAACGTTCGAAGCGTGGCAGATTGCCGCGATCCTGAAACCATTTCAGTGGTTTGCGCATTAAGTCTTGTTTGATTGTGTCGCTTTGAGCGAGAACAGGGAAGGTCAAGATGAATAAGGGACCGATGATTTCTGCAGCCGGCCGCAACGTTGCGTTGGCAGCTTTCGCAAGTCTTGTTCTGATTACGGCCTCTGTCACGCCTTCGGCTGCCAACTCGCCCGCGCCCGCCAAGGCCGCTGCCGTGGGCCCGGCCGCTCAGGCTGCCACAGATTTCAGCGCCGCTCGCCGCCATCGCTATTATCGACGGGGTCCGAACGCAGCAGGCCTTGCCTTCATGGGCGTGGCGGCAGGTCTGATCGGCGGCGCGATCGCGGAGAGCAGGCGCCAGGAGTACTACGAGGACCGCTATAATTACGGCCCCGGTCCTTACTACGGCGGCCAGGGCTATTACGGCGGCGGTCCCTACTATGGTCCGCGCGGCTATTATCAGCCGTATTAGGCGCCTGTCCTCGCTGGGTCTCGTTTCGCGCCAAGGGGCGGTGTTTTGCACTGCCCCTTGTTGCTTCTGCGCGAGGCGTCTCATTGCGCGACCTGTGTCGCGGGCGCGTCAATCCTCTCCAGAAAAAAATATTCCACTTTACCGAAATTCGGTTTTGGCGTATGTGTCGTCCATCCCGGCTCATTCTTGAGGGGCGATCTTGTGGTCGTCACGTTCGCGAGCCGGGCTTGCGGTGGACGCGGCAGCGTTCGGGTGCGAGGAG